>JBPCKX010000021.1:0-3914 GCA_051003875.1 Thermoleophilaceae bacterium | reverse complement strand
CGGGCAGCACCGGACGCAGCCTGTCGCAGACGGCGATCGCGCGGTCCGCGCCGCGCACCCCGATGTGGACGTGGAGGCTGAAGGTGTTGTTGCGACGAGCGACGTACTGGAGCCCGTCCTCGACGCGACGGTAGTGCTCGGTGTCGATGATCCGCTGCTCCTGCCAGGTGCTCCACGGGTGGGTGCCGGTCGCGGCGAGCAGCGCGTCGTGGCGCTCGGCGAGCTCGAACAGCCGCGCGCGCGCCTCGCGCTGGCGCGCGCAGGCGTCGCCGAAGCTCGTCCCGCGGCCGGAGCGGATCTCGATCTCCGACTCGATCAGCTCGCCGGCGACGGAGGCGGCGAGCAGCTCGTCCTCGCGCGCTGCGGCGCTCAGCTCCGCGAAGCGGTGCGCCAGCGAACGCGTCGCGGGGTCGATGATCGCGAACTCCTCCTCGATGCCGACCGTGAAGTCCTGCGAGGCCTCGAAGACCTCCCGGGCGCGGGCCATGTCCAGCATCAGGTCAGGTAGAAGTAGAGCGCGTAGAGCAGGTCGACGGCCGGGCTGGCAGTGTGGGCGGTGACCTCCGGCGGCACCGTCAGCAGCGCCTCCGAGTAGTTGAAGATGATCCTCACGCCGCGGGCAGCGAGCTCGTCGGCGACCCCCTGGGCCTCCCCCGCCGGGACCGCCAGCACCCCCACGACGATGTCCTCGCGCTCGAGCACCTCCGCGAGGTCATCGAGCGAGCGGACGGCCAGCTCGTCGGTGATCTGCCTGCCGATCTTCTTCGGGTCCGTGTCGAAGAGCGCGACGATCCGGAAGCCGTGGTCGGCGAAGATCTCCGAGCCGGCGATCGCCTGACCGAGGCGCCCGGCCCCGAACAGCGCGATGTCGTGCTGGCCGCTCGTGTGCAGGATCTTGCGGATCTGGCCGACCAGCGCGTCGACGTTGTAGCCGACGCCGCGCTTGCCGAAGCGGCCGAAGCCCGACAGGTCGCGCCGGATCTGGGTTGAGTTGACGTGGGTGTAGTCGGCCAGCTCCTGCGAGGAGATCGTCTCCTTGCCCATCTTCTTGGCCTGCGTCAGCACCTGGAGGTAGCGCGAGAGCCGGGCGGCCACGCCGAGCGAGAGGCGCGCCGGCAGCGGGTCGTCGGCCGTCGCGCCCGGGGCGGCTGGCTCGCGCGAGGTCACGGGTCCACTCTACCGAGCAGGTCTGCGAGCGCCACCGGGTCGACGCCCAGCTCGAAGACGACCTCGCCCTCCAGCTCCAACACCGGGATCCGCTCGCCGTAGCGTCGCTGCAGCGTCGGGTCGAGCGAGACGTCGACCTCCTCGAGCTCGAGCGGCCGCAATTCGCGCACGGAGGCGACAGCCTCGCGCGCCTCATCGCAGAGGCAGCAGCCCGGCTTGCCGTAGAGCGTGAGGCGGGCCATCTACGCGAGCCGTGCCGCTGCGTCGAGGTCGAGGTAGTCGGGGTAGGCGAGCGCCGGGGTGAAGCGCGCCGCGGCCGCGATCATCGCCGCGTTGTCGGTGCACAGCTCGGGCGGCGGGATCGACAGCCGTACACCGAGCTCAGAGCAGAGCTCGGCGACCGTCTCGCGAAGCTCCGAGTTGGCGGCGACGCCGCCCCCGAGCGCGAGGCTCTCGAGCCCCTCGCGGGCGAGCGCCTGACGCACCCTCCCCGTGAGCGCGTCCACGATCGCACGCTGGTAGGAGGCCGCAAGGTCAGCACGACGCCGTTGCGCCTCCAACTCGCCGAGGTCGCGCAGCGCGTAGAGCAGGGCGGTCTTCAGCCCGCTGAAGCTGAAGTCGAGCGCGGCGGGCGCCGGGCGCGGGAAGTCGAATGCGTTCCCGTCCCCGGTCCGCGCGAGGCGGTCGAGCGCCGGCCCGCCCGGGTAGCCGAGGCCGAGCATGCGCGCTCCCTTGTCGAAGGCCTCGCCGGCGGCGTCGTCGAGCGTCGCGCCGAGCACGACGTAGCCCGCCGGGTCCTCGACGCGCGCCAGAAACGTGTGACCGCCGCTCGCGACCAGGCAGAGGTAGGGCGGCGCGATCGGATCGGGCGCGAGCGTGCCCGCCACCACGTGACCGTGGAGGTGGTCGACGGGCACGAGCGGAAGCCCGCGCGCGGCCGCGAGCGCCTTCGCGGTCGAGACCCCGACCAGCAGCGCCCCGATCAGCCCCGGCCCGCGGGTCACCGCCACCGTCTCGACCTCGGCCAACCCGACGCCCGCGGCCTCGAGCGCGTCGGCGATCACGGCGTCGACCGTCTCGAGGTGCCGGCGCGAGGCGACCTCCGGCACCACCCCCCCGTAGCGCGCATGCAGCAGCCCCTGCGAGGCGATCCTGTTCGACAGCAGCTCGCCCCCCGCCGTCACGACCGCGGCACAGGTGTCGTCGCAGCTTGTCTCGATCGCGAGTATCACGCCCTGTCCGGTCGCTGTGATCCGCCGCGGGCCTGCCGCCGCGACGCCACACGCTCGGATCGACCGTCGCCGGGGGCCCGCGGGCCATCGCCGGCGTCCAGCGAGCTGTCGCCCACGTCCCACGGTCGGTCGCCCGCCGGCAGGTCGGGCGCCGTACGCCACATGATCACCGCGTCCTCGCGGTTGTCGTGGTAGTAGCCCCGACGGCGGCCGGCGGCCGCGAAGCCGAGCTTCTCGTAGAGGCGGATCGCAGGGCCGTTGGAGGTGCGCACCTCGAGCGTGTACTGGACGCCCGGGGCGTCCGCGAGCGCGAAGAGGCGGTCCATCAGCACGTCAGCGATCCCCTGCCGGCGCAGCCGATCGTCCACCGCGACGTTCATCAGATGCCAGACCGTGTCTTAGCGCGAGCAGACGAGGTAGCCGACGAGCCGCTCGCCCCGCAGCGCGGCGAGGCAGATGCCGGTCGGCTTCGAAAGCTCGAGCACGAACATCGCCAGTGACCAGGGGGTCGTGAAGGCGCGCCGCTCGAGCGCGATCACCTGGGGCAGGTCCGCGTAGGTGAGGCGCCGAATCTGGAGCGTCGTCGTCATCTTGGCTGGGCGTCTGGTAGTCGCCGGTAGTCGGGCAGCACGGTGTCCGGGGGTTGCGACGGCACGCGCGGCGCGAGCCGGCAGACCGAGAGCCCGCGGACGACGTGGGCGCCCGCCCCGGCCGACGCGACGCGCAGCCCGGCCGCCTCGAAGGTATCCTCGAAGCGTAACGCGCCGTTTCCCACCACCGGGGCGTCCACGCCCTCCTCGGCCGCGCGCTCGGCCACGCGCTCGGGCGGCGCGGCGAAGGGTGTCCAGAGCTCTTGGTCGGCGTCGAAGAGCGCGGCGAACACCTCCCCGCGCCCGGCATCCACGACGGCCAGCGCGGACCCACCCTCGGCGCCATGGGCGAGCGCGGCGAGCGAGGAGACCGGCCGCAGCTCGGCCTCGGCCGCGTGCGCGAGCGCGCGTGCGGTGCTGACCCCGATGCGCAGACCGGTGAACGCCCCCGGCCCGACGCCGACGGCGATCGCGTCGAGGTCCACGAACCCGATGCGCGCCTCTTCGAGGCAGCGGGCGATCGCCGGCAACAGCTCGCGCGAATGGGCCGGGCGACCGCCCGGCGTTGCGGGGGCCGGGAGCTGCTCGAAGGCTCGCCCGTCGGCCCTCAACACGCAGGCGGCGCTGACCGGGCCCGAGGTGTCGAAGCCGAGGAGGTTCACGTCACCACGATCGAGCGCCGGTCCCCGCCCGCATGCTCGAGCAGCACCCGCGCGGCGACCTCGCCGAGGGCGGGCTCGCCGACCTGCGGCCACTCGACGAACCCGATCCGCTCCGCGGTGAGGTAGTCCTCGAGCAGAGCCGGGTCCTCGCCCGCGAGCGAGCCGAGCCGGTACAGGTCCAGGTGGGCGACCTCGACGCGCCCGCGCAGCACCTGGCCGATCGTGAAGGTCGGGCTCGGCACCGGCCCCTCGACGCCGAGCGC
>JBPCKX010000020.1:0-10533 GCA_051003875.1 Thermoleophilaceae bacterium | reverse complement strand
TGAGCTGCGCAGCTCCTCGAGCCGGGCGTCGACGGCGGGCTGGTCGCGGTCTGCCTTGAAGGCCGTCAGGCGCTCGACCTGCAGGCGCTCGGAGGCGGGATCGACGCGCAGCACCTCGACATCGTCGACCTCCTCGCTGACGTAGTCGTTGACACCGACGACGATGTCCTGCCGCTGCTTGTAGCGCTCCTGGTAGCCCCAGGCGGACTCCTCGACCTCCGCCCGGATGAACGGGATGCACTGCACGGAGCCGCCGAGCTCGTCGACCTTGTCGATCAGCGCCTGGGCGCCCTGCTCGATCTCATCGGTGAGCGCCTCGACGAAGTAGGAGCCGGCGAAGGGGTCGACCGTGTCCGTCGCGCCCGACTCGTGCGCGAGGATCTGCTGCGTGCGCAGCGCGATCCGCGCCGCGCGCTCGGTGGGCAGCGCGAGCGCCTCGTCGAAGCCGTTGGTGTGCAGCGACTGGGTCCCGCCGCAGACCGCCGCGAAGCCCTGCAGCGCGACCCGCACGATGTTGTTCTCGGGCTGCTGGGCGGCCAGCGTCACGCCGCCGGTCTGGGTGTGGAAGCGGATCGTCTGGGACTTCGGGTTCTCAGAGCCGAACCGCTCGCGCATCAGCCGGGCCCACATCCGCCGAGCGGCGCGGAACTTGGCGATCTCCTGGAAGACGTTGTTGTGGCAGTTGAAGAAGAACGCCAGGCGCGGGCCGAACTCGTCGACCGCGAGGCCGGCGTCGATCGCCGCCTGCACGTAGGCGACCGCGTTCGCGAGCGTGAAGCCGACCTCCTGGACCGCCGAGCAGCCCTTCTCGCGCATGTGGTAGCCCGAGATCGAGATCGTGTTCCAGCGCGGCACGCGCTCGCGGCAGTAGGCGAACAGGTCGGTCGTCAGCCGCATCGCGGGCTCGGGCGGGTAGATGAAGTTCCCGCGCGCGATGTACTCCTTCAGGATGTCGTTCTGGGTCGTGCCGCGGAGCTTCTCGGCGGGGACGCCCTGCTCCTCGCCGACCAGCTCGTAGAGCAGCAGCAGGCACGCCGCCGGGGCGTTGATCGTCATCGAGGTCGAGACCTCGTCGAGCGGGATGCCCTCGAACACGCGCCGCATGTCGTCGATCGTGTCGATCGAGACGCCAGTGCGCCCGACCTCGCCCTCGCAGAGCGGGTCGTCGGAGTCGCGCCCGAGCTGCGTCGGCAGGTCGAAGGCCATCGACAGGCCCGTCGAGCCGTGCTTGATCAGGTAGTGGAAGCGCTCGTTGGTCTCCTTCGCGCTCGCGTAGCCCGCGTACTGGCGCATCGTCCAGCGCCGCGAGCGGTACATCCGCTCGTGGATTCCGCGCGTGAAGGGATAGTCGCCGGGCTTGCCGAGCCGGTCGGGCAGCCCGTCCCGGATGTCGTCCTCGCCGTAGAGCGGCTTGACCTCGATGCCGGAGTCGGTGAAGACACGCGCGTCGTCGGGACCGACGATAGGGGCGATCGAGGGCTGTTGCTCGGGCGTCGAGGACACGCGCCAAGGATAAGGGGACGGGCGAGCGGCGTCCGCCCGGCCGGTCGGACCCTGGCGTTCGGCCCGCAACAGTGGTTGAATCCAAGGCACCGCTGGATCGAGGGGAGCTTGTGAGATGGCAGATCTGATGCTCGAGCTGGTCGAGGGCGAAGAAGTCGGTCGGCAGGTCGCGCTCACGGGGTCGCTGGAGATCGGTCGCGACCACTCGATGGCGCCGGCGATCGACGATCCGGAGGCCTCCCGCCGTCACGCGTCGGTAACGCTGCGGGACGGCCGCGTGCTGGTCGAGGACCTCGGCTCCACCAACGGCACCTACGTGAACGATCGGCCGATCCACACCGCGCTCCCGATCGTCGCCGGCGACCGCGTCCGGGTCGGGCTCACCGTGTTCGAGCTGCGCGACCCCGCTCAGGGCGCGGACCGCCCGGCGCTCACGCGCGCGGTTCCCCAGATCACCGTCGTCGCCCACGAGGTCCTCCAGCCGACCCCCGCGCCTCCCCCGCCCGGGTTCCTCGCCGAGGAGTCAGAGCCGGAGTTCGTGCCCCGCGAGGTGATCGGCGACCGCGAGGCCGAGGCGAACTACGCGGCCGTGCAGCGGCTGGTCGACACGCGCGTCAAGCGCCAGACCAACACCGCGGTCTTCGCGCTGCTCGGCGCCGCCGGCATCGCCGTGCTGCTCGCCTTCGGCTTGAAGTAGAGCCCGCCGCCCGGAGCTACTCGAAGGGCTTCGTGATGTAGTAGACGAGCACCCCGGCGGCGACCAGCCCGGTGACGAGGTAGGCGGCCACGGTCGCCTCGAGGCGGGTGGCGGCCGAGCCGCGCGAACGCGGCGGTGGAGCCGGGTCGAAGGCCGCCGGGGCGCTCGCCGGCGGCACCACGCGGCGGATCGCCGTCGGCGTACGGTCGGGTGCCGGGACATCGCCGCGCCGCTGCTCTTCCGGCGCCGCGGGGGTCGCGACCGGGGCCGCCGGTGCCGGGGACTGCGCGACGGTCGTCACGGCCGCGACGGGCTCGAGCTTCCAGACGGTGTGGCCGAACCGCACGACGTCGCCCGCGACGAGCTCGCGCACTCCCGCAATCCGCTCGTCGTTCACGAACGTCCCGTTGGTCGAGCCGAGGTCCTCTATCGCCACCGCCGAGCCGACCAGCCGGATCCGCGCGTGACGGCGCGAGAGCTCGGGGTCCTCGAAGCCGACGTCGCACCCGTCGCGGCCGATCGTCGTGCCCTCCCGGGTCTCGACCTCCCTTCCGGGCTCGGGCTCCTGCTCGACGAAGCGCGGCGCGCTCACCTGCCATCTCCGGCGTCCGGCCCGAGGCCGGCGGGATCGGGGATCGAGTGCAGGCCCGTCGGGGCGGGCAACGGCTCGAGCGGCGCAGCGTGGACGCCCGACGCCGCCCGCACGAGCGCCCCCGCCCCCTGACCCGGCTCGGCCGAAGCGAGCAGCGGCAGCGTGACCTGGGAGGCGGGGACCGACCATTCGGTGCGCCGGAACTCCCCGGCCGACTCGATGTAGGTCAGCGAGAGGATCGGCAGGATCGCGATCTTCAGGCTGATCGCGAGCAGGTAGGAGACCCAGTAGAAGATCGTAGCCTCGAGCAGCGAGATGTTCGGGAATCCCTCCAGGTAGCGCGTGGCGGCGAGCAGCAGCCCGAACTCCGCGAGCGCGAGGACGCCGGTCATCCAGGGTGGCTGGTACTTGAGCACGAGCGGGTAGATCGCCGAGTCGAGGAAGACGCCGAGCAGCAGGTAGACCCCGATCAGGACGATCCAGTCGAGCTGCCCGCTCGCGATCGTCAGCAGCAGCCCGAGCACGGCCGGGCCCATCAGGATCGTCGCGACCCTTGTGTGGACGCGGCCGATGGGGGTGGGGCACACGGGTCCTCGCTCCTTCTCTCGCTCAGGCGAGTTGCTTGGTCTTGCGGACACGGCGTACGGCCTTGACGGTCTTGCGCGCGAGGCTGAGCTGCATCCGCAGGCGCCCCGGGAACGGGCGGACCCGATGCTGCTCGGCGCGGACGACGTCGCCGACGAAGCGACGGGCGATGTACTTGAGGCCGGCGATCGTGTCGCCGTTGGGCACGACCGTGTTGGCGTTCAGGCCCATCATGCACAGGCGCGAGTCCTCGCGGTCGAGCGGCGGTATCCCGCAGTTGGTCTTGAGGACGATCCGCTCGCGCTCGACCGGCACCTTGTAGGTCTGTGCGAGCCGCCGGAGCAGCGGCAGCGAGAGCGCGGACTTCACGAAGCCGGTCGCGCAGACGATCCCGGTCACTTCGAGCGCGAGCGTATCGGCGCTGTCGTGGGGCTCCAGCTCCACCATCAGGCCCGCGGGGCCGGCCTCGATCTTCGAGACCTTGCCGATCGTCTCTTCGAAGAGCTCCGCCTCGCGCCCCGCCTTGATGATCTGGCTCCAGCCGCGGCGGGCGGGCGAGGTCCCCTTCAGCGCCGCCCCCAGGAAGTCGAGGCGCTGGTCGAAGGACATGCCCTGGAAGGCGTCGATCCCGCTCCCGTCGAAGAGGCAGCGCGGCACGTTCAGGTCCTGCTCCTCTGGATGCGGGTTGCGCCTGAGCGCGACGCACTCGGCGCCCGCCTCGATGCAGTTGGCCCATTCGTTGACGGCCGCGATCCCCGAGCCGACGACGATGTAGCGTCCGCCGCGGTGGTAGGTCTTGGCCTCGTAGGCCTGCACCACCCGATCGCGCGTGGCGGGGTCCTCGCGCGCCTGGCCGTAGATGCCCGGGAACGCCAGCGGCCCGTGGCCGATCGCGACCATCGCGTGTTTGGCCCGGCCGAGCAGCCTCGCCTCCTCGTCGTAGAGCGAGAAGTGGACCGGGGGCCCCGGCTCGCGGACGCACCAGCCGACCTTCGTCCCGCCGATCACGCGGTCGGCGTAGCCGAGCTCGTTGGCGACGAGCACGGCCTCGGTCATGATCTCGGGCACGCCCGGGTTGAACTTGCGCCCGACCGAGCGGAAGAGCGGCGAGGGATCGCGCCGCGCGAGCGCATCGATCTGGGCGAAGGTCGGCCAGTCGGCGGGGAGGAAGTGCGACTCGGACTCCGAGCGCAGAACCGTCTGGCCGAGGTTCCAGGCGAACTGCTGATAGGTCCGGATCGGGTTGGTGTCCTCCCCGAAGATGCCGATCTGCTCGGGGCGGAACCCGAGGTAGATGGCCGTCGTGTAGACCAGGTGGGCGCCGAACCCGTCCCCGATCACCGCGATGACGACATCCTGCGGATTTCCCTCTGGCGTGTTCAACCCGTGCTCCGAGCCGTGACGCTCATGCTGCGGCCCCGTTCGGCGCAAGCCTACCCGGACGGACGGGCGCCCGCTTGATCGCAGGCGCGCCGAGCGGATAGCGTTCCCGCATGACGAACCTGCTCGGGGGGCTGCAGGGCTTCGTGCTCGACAACGCGGTCCTCGCGCACCTGCCGAGCCCGGGGAGCGCCGGGTCGGACTGCCCGCCGCAGCCGGTGCCGGGCGAGCTCGTGCCGCTGCCGGCCTGCCCCGCCGGGGCCCCCAAGCCGGAGACCATCCCGCCGCCCGACGTGTTCGCCTACCTGCTGCTCGACCTCGCGATCATCCTCGTCGCGGCGCGGATCGTCGGGGCGCTCTTCGTGCGGATCAGGCAGCCGCGCGTGGTCGGGGAGATCGTCGCGGGGATCCTGATCGGGCCCACGGTCCTCGGCGGGCACCTCGCGCGCGGCGAGGTCACAGAGACCGTCGACAGGAGCGAGGCCGTCGTCGGCCACGGCCTCGTGAACGACATCTTCCCGCTGCAGTCCTTCGCGGTCCTGAACCTCGTCGGAACGCTCACGCTCGTCTTCTTCATGTTCCTCGTCGGGCTCGAGGTCCAGCAGCGCTTCCTCAAGGGCAAGGCGGTGCCGATCATCGTCGTAGCGCTCGCGGTGACGATCGTTCCGGTGGCGCTCGGGTTCCTGTTCAACGTGCTCTTCAGTGGCCCCGAGTACAAGCCCGCGGGCATCTCGAACGGGACGCAGGGCCTCGTGCTGGGGGCCGCGATAGCGGTCACGGCGTTTCCGGTGATGGCGCGGATCCTGCAGGAGAAGCGCCAGATCGCGACGCCGATGGGGGCGATCGGCGTCGGGGCGGCGGCCGTCGTGACGCCGCTCATGTTCCTGGTGCTCGCCGGCGCGTCGGCGTCGGCCGACGGCCAGGGGGCGCCGCACGCGATCGCAGTCCGCCTGCTGCTCGCGCTCGCCTTCGCGGGGGTCGCGTTCTTCGTGCTGAGGCCGTTCATGAAGGCGGTGGTCCTGAAGCGCTTCGATCCCCGCGAGCCGCTCGACGGCGGGATCCTCGCCTTCCTGCTCGTCGGGGCCGTGATCGGAGGCCTCGCCGGCGACCGGATCGGCATCCACGCGCTCAACGGCGGGTTCATCTTCGGGGCCGCCGTGCCTCAGCTCGAGGGCCTCGGCAAGGCGGTGATCGATCGGATGGGCGAGTTCGTGATCGTCTTCATGATCCCGATCTTCCTCGCCGTCGCAGGGCTGCAGACCGACTTCCGCGTCCTGACGGTGGAGCTGATACCGGGGATCCTGGTGTTCGTGGCGTTCATGATCGCCGGCAAGTGGTTCGTGGGCGCGGGAGCGGCCCGCGCCGTCGGCCTCGACTCGCGCGAGTCGAACACGATCGGCGTGCTGATGAACTGCCGCGGCCTGATGATCCTCGTCGTCGCGATCGTCGCCGGCGGCTTCGGCGGCGTCACGCCGGAGATGCGTGTCGTCTTCGCGCTCGGCGCGATCGTCACGACGATGATGACGGGGCCGCTCGTCGACCTGTTCCTCGCGCGAGCGGCGGTCGACTCCGAGCGCGAGAAGTCGATCGCCGGGTCGATCGCGGCCATGCCCGCGATGACCGGCGGCCCCCGCGTCGTGCTCGCACCGAGCAGCTACGAGTATGCGGCGGCGACCGCCGCGGAGGCGGGTGACAGGTTCCTGGCGCGCGACGGCCCGGCCGCGCAGTTCCTGGTCGTCAGCCTGGCGGGACTCGACGAGCGCGGTGACTACGTCGGCTCGCTCGCCGAGGGCGACGGCAGCCGCAGCTCGACGCAGACCCTCGGCTGGCTGACGCCGGCCGCGGAGCGACTCGCGGCGGCGGGCGCGGACGCCGAGGCCGTCTCGTTCCAGACCCCCGACCCGGGCGCGGACCTCGTCGCGCTCGCCACGAGCTGGGCCGCAACCGACGCGATCGTCAGCGCCGAGGCCGACGCGCGCGCTCTCGCCGGGGTGGGGGTGAACGTGGTGCGCGTCTAGCGGCGACCGGCCCGCGCGGCCCCGCGCTCCCGTGCGAGCGCGGGCGGCGGGATCACCGACTCGCGCGGCACGGGCTCGGCGAGCACCGACATCGTGAACGGGTCGGGGTGGAGCTCCTCGACGATCCGTAGCCGCGCCGTCGCGAGCATCGCGCGCAGCGCCGAGGGCGTGATTCCCCACCAGTAGTTCGCGTAGCCGAGCGTCGGGGTCGGGTCGAACGGGCGGTTGACGCCGATCGCGTCGTGGCCCGGGCCGTGGACGGCGCCGTAGGCGCGCCGCGCCTGCTCGGAGAGTCCCGGGTAGAAGACGCAGGCGCCCTCGAACCCGGGAACCTCGGGAACGATCTCCGTGCCGAGGTAGATCAGCCGCCCGGTCAGCTCGCGCAGGTGCTCGATCAGCAGATAGGGGTTCGGCGAGTGGTAGATCACCCCGCTGCACCAGACGAAGTCGTGCGGGCCGACCTGCTCGAGGGTGACCGGGTCGTGCAGGTCGCCCTGAACGAAGCGCACCGCCGAGCCGCGCCGCGCGCGCTCGGCCTCGAACTCGGGCGTGGGGTCCATCGCGTCGAGCGCGGTGACGCTCGTCGCCCCCGCCTCCTCGGCGACGAAGGGCATCCGGCCGTGCATCTGCCACATCGCGCCGACGTCGATGAAGGAGCCTCCGGGCGCGTGCCGGCGGACCAACTCCTCGGTGCGGCGCTGCCACTCCTGCCCGGACGGGGGCGGATCCGCCTTGCGGCGCAGGCGCGCGCGTGTTCCCCAGGCACCGACCCTCAGTCGCATCGCGGGATTATCGCCGCGGCGTAGCATCCGCGGGTGTGGAGGTCACCGTTCGCCTGTTCGCGATGCTGCGGGAGCGCGCCGGCGCGCGCGAGCTCGCGCTCGAGCTGCCCGACGGCGCGAGCGTGCGCGACGCCCTCGATCGGCTCGGGGACCTGGCCGACGGGCTGCCGCTCGTGATGGCCGTCAACCGCGAGTATGCGCCCGAGGACCAGCTCCTATCCGCGGGCGACGAGCTCGCGCTGATCCCCCCGGTCAGCGGGGGTGCCGACCCGCACGTCGCGGTCACCGCGGAGCCGCTCTCACTCGACGCGCTCGTGGCGCGCGTGCGCGATCCCCGGGCGGGTGCGGTGGTCACCTTCCAGGGCGTCACCCGCGACGTCGACCGGCTCGAGTACGAGGCTTACGCCGAGATGGCCGCCGAGGCGATGGCGGCGATCGCCCGCGAGGCGGTCGAGCGCCACGGCCTCTGCGCCGCCGCCGTCGAGCACCGCGTCGGGGCGGTGCCGCTGTCGGAGCCGAGCGTCTGCGTCGCCGCCTCGGCCCCGCACCGGGGCGAGGCGTTCGCGGCCGCACGCGAGATCATCGACCGCGTCAAGGCCCAGGCCCCGATCTGGAAGAAGGAGGTGGACGGTGGCGGCGAGCGGTGGGTCGGCGGCACGAGTCCCGCCTGACCGGGCGCGGCTGCGCGAGCTGCCCGCCGTCGGGGAGCTCGCCGAGCGCCTCGCCGGCGTGCCGCCCGCAGCCGCGGTCCGCGCCGCGCGCGAGGTGATCTCGGAGGCGCGCGAGCGGGTGCTCTCGGGCGGCGAGCCGGGGGACCTCGAGCGCGCCGCCGCGGCGCGCCTCTCGATCCTGCTCGCGGGGACGCTGCGCCCGGTGGTGAACGCGACCGGCGTGATCGTGCACACGAACCTCGGCCGCGCGCCGCTGGCCGATGCGGCGCGCGAGGCCGCGGCCCGCTCCGCGGCCGGCTACGCCAACCTCGAGTACGACGTCGAGCTGGGCGAGCGCGGCTCGCGCCAGACCCACGTCGAGCCGCTGCTCACCAGGCTCACCGGCGCGGAGGCGGCGATCGCGGTGAACAACTGCGCCGGTGCCGTGCTGCTCGCCTGCGCCGCGCTCGCGAGCGGCAGGGAGATCGTCGTCTCGCGCGGGCACCTGGTCGAGATCGGCGGCTCGTTCCGCATCCCCGAGGTGGCCGAGCAGTCGGGCGCGAGGCTCGTCGAGGTCGGGACCACCAACCGCACCCGGCCCTCCGACTACGAGCGCGCGCTCGGCCCGCAGACCGGTGCTGTGCTGCGGGCGCACCCGTCGAACTTCCGCACGCTCGGCTTCGTCGAGGAGGTCGCGATCGAGCAGCTCTGCACGCTTGCGCACGAGGAGGGCGTGCCCGTGATCGACGACGCCGGCTCGGGCGTCCTCGCCGACGCCGTTCCCGAGCTCGCCGATGAGCCCGCGGTGCGGCGCTCGGTCACCGCCGGCGCAGCGCTCGTCTGCTTCTCGGGCGACAAGCTGCTCGGCGGGCCCCAGGCCGGCCTGCTCGTGGGCTCGGCCGAGGCGGTCAGTGCCTGCCGCGCGCATCCGCTCGCGCGTGCGCTGAGGATCGACAAGCTCTCGCTGGCGGCGCTCGCCGCCACCCTGCGCCTCTACCTCGATCCGGAGCAGGCGCTGCTGGAGATCCTGGTGCTGCGGATGCTGCGCGCGTGCGAGCCCGAGCTGCGCGCCCGCGCGGAGCGGATGCGCGACCTGCTCGCGGCGGGCGGCGTCGCGGCGGAGGTGGTCGAGGCGGCGGCCAGGGTCG
The DNA here is from genome assembly GCA_051003875.1 of Thermoleophilaceae bacterium. Classification (GTDB taxonomy): domain Bacteria; phylum Actinomycetota; class Thermoleophilia; order Solirubrobacterales; family Thermoleophilaceae; genus JAAYBF01. Next base: position 1,178 of record JBPCKX010000020.1, on the reverse strand, counting down.
GCGGCGGGGCGCTGCCGCTGCTCGAGCTTGAGGGCCCGGTCTGCGCGATCGGCGCCGGCCCGCTCGCGCCCGACGAGCTCGCCCGGCGCCTTCGCGCGCACGAGCCGCCGGTGATCGGGCGGGTCCGCGAGGACCGGCTGCTGCTCGATCCACGTACGCTCGACGACGCCGAGGCGGAGCTCGCCGCCGCCGCCGCGGTGCGGGCGCTCGAGCGGTGAGCGCGCCGCTGACGCTCGGCACCGCGGGCCACATCGACCACGGCAAGACGGCGCTCGTGGAGGCGCTCACCGGCCGCCGGACCGACCGCCTGCCCGAGGAGCGCCGCCGCGGCATATCGATCGAGCTCGGCTACGCGGCGCTCGCGCTGCCCGGCGGGCGGCGCCTGTCGGTGGTGGACGTGCCCGGACACGAGCGCTTCGTGCGCACGATGGTGGCCGGCGCGACCGGCGTCGACCTCTACCTCCTCTGCGTCGCAGCGGACGACGGCGTGATGCCGCAGACGCTCGAGCACGCCGCCGTGCTGCGACACCTCGGCGTGCGCGAGGGGGTCGTCGCGATCACGAAGGCCGACCTGCTCGACCCCGAGGCGGCGATCGAGGAGGCGCGCGAGCTGGCGCCCGAGGCGGAGATCGTCGCGGTCTCGGCGCGCGAGCAGCGCGGGCTGGGGGAGCTGCTCGAGGCGCTCGAGCGTGCCGTCGCGCGGGTGCCGGCGCCGGCGCCGCAGGAGCGCGAGCCGCGCCTGCACGTCGATCGCTGCTTCACGCTGCGTGGCATCGGCACGGTCGTCACCGGCACGCTCTGGGCGGGGAGCGTCTCCGAGGGCGACCGGGTCACGGTCCTGCCGCGCGGGCTCGAGGCGCGCGTGCGCTCGATCCAGGTCCACGACGAGCCCGTCGAGCGCGCGCTGCCCGGCCAGCGCGTCGCGCTCGCGCTCGCGGGGGTCGACTGGCGCGAGGTCGGCCGCGGCGACCTCGTCTGCGCGCGCGGGTCGCGGGTCGCGGCGACCTACCGGATCGACACCGCGATCGAGCTCGAGCCGGGCGTTCGCCCGCGGCGCGGGGAGCGCCTGCACGTGCACCACGGCACGCACGAGGCGCCGACGCAAGTCGTGACGCTCGCCAGAGGCCTCGCGCAAATGCAGATCAAGGTGCCAATGATGCCCGTGCGAGGCGATTGGC
>JBPCKX010000019.1:0-23407 GCA_051003875.1 Thermoleophilaceae bacterium | reverse complement strand
GCTCGACCTCGGTGCGCTGCTGCCGGCCCGGCCCGCGCTCGAGCGCAGCCGGCTCGCCGCCGAGGCGCTCGGCGATCCTCACGCGCTCGACGACGACCGCCCCGTCGCGCGCCTGCTGGTGGGACAGCTCGCCGCGCGCGCGGGCACGGAGCCGCCGGCCACGGCGCTCGCGCGGCGCGAGCTGCTCGCCCGCTTCGGCGTGCGCTGCGACTCGCTCTCCTGTGACGTGCTCGCGCTCGGCCTGCCCGCGCTCGGCGGCCGGCGGCTCGCGCGGGCCGTCGCGGCCGTCGAGGGCCGCCACCTGCGCCTCACGCTCGCCCAGCTTCAGGCGGAGCCGGTGCCGGGCTGCGCGGCGCCGATCGGGCAGGTCTTCTGCTGCGAGAACCCGGTCGTGCTCGCAGCCGCCGAGCAGCGGCTCTGGCCGCGCGTCCCGCCGCTGGTCTGCACCGCGGGCTGGCCCAACGCGGCGGCGTGCGTGCTGCTCGAAGGGCTCCGCGGCGCGGGGGCCGAGATCCGCTACCACGGCGACTTCGACTGGGAGGGGCTGCGCATCCACGCGTGGCTGCGCGAGCAGGTGGGCGTCGAGCCCTGGCGGATGGACGCGGCGAGCTACCGCGCCGCGGCGACCGCCGCCCCCGACACCGCCCCGCGACTGCCGGTCCTCAACACGCCCCCGAGCGGGGTCGACCCGGCGCTCGTGGAGGCGATGCGCGCCTGCGGGCGCGTGGTGCCCGAGGAGCTGCTGCTGGATGTGCTGCTGGCCGATCTCGCGCTCGCGGGGGAGCGGGCGGGGAGCGGCTGGAGCGCGTGAGCGTCGGCGGAGCGCGCGTGCGGCGGGTGGAGCGCGTCCGGCGGGTGGAGCGGCCTGGAGACCGCGCCGGCGACGAGAGCAAGTCCCTCTCAACGCGCCGAGATGTCGTGCACCTCGCAGGCGAGGCCGGCGGGCCTCAGCAGCCTTCGATCGCCGGTCAGGACGAGGTCCGCGGCTCGGTCGGCGGTGGCGAGGATCAGTGCGTCGGGTAGCTTCAACCCAGGCTGCTCGGCCCGCAGCTCGGCGGCACGTTCTGCGGTCGCCTCGTCAAGCGGGACGCGACGGCCGACGACCCGCACGAAGAACCGGCGGACCGTCGCCTCGTCGTGGTGGCCGAGCTTTGCCCCGGTGAGCAGCTCGGCGACGGTGATGACAGAGACGACCAGCGCGTGCTCGGCCGCGGCCGCTCGGACTGCCGCGTCGGCTGCGGGGTGAAGGATGTCGTCCGCGTCGAGGAAGCCGACGATCGCGCTCGAGTCCAGCAGGGCTACCGCCATTCGTCGCGGAGTCCCTCAACCTTCTCCCGCAGGCCGCCGCCGGTCGACAGGGAGCCGCTGAGCTCGTCGAGCGGGTCAGCCTGACGCGTGAGGACGACACGGCCGGGACCGATCGCCTCGACCTCGAAGACGTCGCCCGGCCTGAGCCCGGCCGCGGCAAAGGCGCCGATCGGGATCGTGACCTGATGCTTGGCGGAGATTCGGGTTTGGCCGGCTGGACGCTGGGAGCGGGCGTTCTTTACTCGACGGGACATAGTAAAGAAGGGTATCGCGTGGTTCGGTCCGACCGCTCGGCGATCATCCCGACGATGGGCAAGCGATCCCGCCGCCGCGATCGACCCCGGTCCCCGGCCCCGCCGGTCATACCGCCAACGTCCCCGTTGCCCGCGTCCCCCCATCTCTCCGCTGAGCGATCACTGCTCGACGCGATCGCCAATGGCGCGCTCGACGACCACCTGACCGCGCTCGCCGACGCGGCCGACGCCCGCATGCATCTGCTGCACACGATCCACGCCGCCGGCGCGTTGGCCGCGCTGTGCGTGGGGGACCACGTCCGCATCAACGAAACCGTTCGGCCCAAGTACCTCCACGGATCCCACGGCCGGATCATCGACCTCGACGACCACACCGCCACCGTCTGCCTACACCGCCCGATCGGCCGCTTCACCGACGGCCACGTCCGCTGCCCGCCACTCGCCCTGGATCGCCTCCAACGACAAGCCGCCGCATGACCGGCCTCAACCCTCCCCGAGCCCGTGGGTGTGGTGACCGCCGGACGGCTCCATAAGGGCCTCGCGATGGGGCGAGCCCGTCAGCGTTCGACGTCGAGCGCGCGCAGGTTGCGCAGGTCCTCCTCGTCCTTGGGGCGCCGCGCGCGTTCCTTCATCGCGATCAGGTCGTCGTAGCCGCAGACGCGCAGGGTGGTTCCTTCCGCGAGCCGGACCGTGATGCCTCGCGAGTCGAGTGCCGCGTAGTCGTTCCCGGCGACCCAGCTGAACGCGGCGAGTGTGCCGTAGCGGGTGCTGAAGATGAACCGGCCCCCGTCCGCGAGCCACCCGGCGGTGATCCGGCCGCCCGGGGCCGGGAGGTCGGCGACGACGATCGATGCGCCGACATCCGCGAGCGCGCGGGCGAGCCGTGCGCAGCTTTCGGCGCTCGTCGCGAACACGATGTCGACGTCGCGCGTCCCGCGGGCGAATCCGTGGGCGGCGATCGCGTGGCCTCCGATGAGGACGAACTCGACGCCACCCTGCGCGAGCGCCGCGAGCAGGAGGCGCTGGTCGTCGCCCGAGTCAGTCGCCACTGCTGCGTGCGCCGGCCCAAAGCTCGGCATCGAGCCGGCTGAGGTTCAGCGCTGCGTCGACGCGTTGCCCGGGGGTGGTCGCCCTGAACCACTCGCGTTGCTCCTCGCGCTTGGCCTGTTGGGCCCTGGCGAAGAAGTCGTCTGAGGGATGCTTGGGATCGAGCTGCTCCACGAGACAAGCTTACGCCCGTGGGCACCCGCGAGCGTGGGGCGGACACTCGTCGCGGCCGCCCGACCTCGGCATCAGCGAGCCGCCGCCCGGGTGCCCGCGCATCGCCGGAGTGCTGCTCGCGGGCCCCCGCGGGACGAAGTTTGAGCAGAGTTTCGCTTGGATGATACAGTGTCATCTCCTACAAACTATGTCCAAACTTGGTGTCCCTCGACCCACATCTGCACGTCGTTCTCGAGACGATCTACGACGGAGGCCGCGCTGCTTCGCACGAGTCGGAGACGCTCGACTTCGAGCAGGATGACCGGGAGGGCGACAAGGCAACCCTCACGACCTTGACCTACGCATCGATCTGCTTCGCGAACGCGATCGGCGGGCAGGTCGTGCTCGGCGTGGCGGACAGGCGCGCGGGTCCGGATGCGTTCGTAGGGACGAGGCTGTCGGTCGACGCGGTGAGGCAGCGCATCTGGGAGACCTCCGACCCGGGCCTGACCGTCGATGTTCGCGATGTCCGATTCAAGACCGCCCGCTTGCTGGTCGTGCAGGTGCCCGAGAGCTCGCAGCTCCACGCCGGCTCGGGCGGCCGCGCCCCCCGCCGGATCGCCGCCGAGTGCCGCAACATGACGCCGCAGGAACAGGCGCGGCTGCGTGAGGACCGCAACGGCGTCGATTGGTCGGCGCGCCCGAGCGAGCGCAACCCCGATGACGTTTCCCCCGGGACGGTGGAGACCGCGCTCGAGAACCTCGCGCGCCACCGTGACTCGGAGCGGCAGGTGCTTGCGCGGCTGGCTCCCGCCGACCTCCTGTCCCAGCTCGGCGCGGTGCGCGCCGATGGGAGGCTCACCCGCGCCGGAGAGACCCTCTTCTGCCCGTCCGCCGACGGCTCCGATCGGCTCGTCTACATCTACAAGGAGACGCCCGGCGGCGAGCCGATCGACATCCACCGTTTCTCGGGGCCGCTGCTCGAGGCGTTCGAAAGCGTGCCCGCGCTCGTGGCGGCGCGCAGGCGGCTGGAGCCGATCACGCTTGCGAGCGGCCAGCAGATCCAGATCGAGGACTTTCCCCACCTTGCCGTCCGAGAGGCGCTCAGCAACGCGGTGCTTCACCGCGACTACAACCTCGGTGGGCACGTGCAGGTGACCCACTCGCCGGAGGCCTTCGAGGTCACCTCACCCGGGCCGCTCGTCGCGGGAGTCACGAACTCCAACATTCTCACGCACGAGTCCAAGCCCAGGAACGCCGCGCTGGCAAAGGCCGGCCGGCTGCTGGGCATCGCCGAGGAGGTGGGCACAGGGGTCGACCGCATGTACCGCGAGCTGCTCTCATCCGGAAAGGCGATACCCGTAATCGAGGCGGAGCTCGATCGCGTACGGGTCACGTTCATCGGACGATCTCGCAGCGCCCGCATTCCCGCCTACATCGCGCAGCTCCCCAAGGCCGAGCGTGAGGATGTAGACACGCTGCTCGTGCTCGCCGCGCTCTGCGAGCAGAGGACCGTGGATGCGGCGTCGATGGCGCCCCGGCTGCAGAAGCCGGCCGACTCGGCTCAGATCGTGCTCGAGCGGTTGAGTGGCAGGGCGGTTGCCGTGATCGAGCCGACGCGCGGAACCGTGCGCCGGGCGAGGCCGAAGTACCGCCTGCGCGAGGAGGCCCTCCAGGCCCTCGGTCCGGCCGTCGCCTACCACCAGCGCCGGCCGGTCGACGAGCTCGATCGCAAGGTCATCGCGCACGTTCGGGAGTACGACCGCATCACCAACAAGACCGTCAGAAACATCTTCACCGTCGACGTGCATCGTGCGAGGGCAATCCTTGCCGACCTCGTCAAGCGTGGTCTCTTGGTGAAGACCTCTCGGGCGCAGCGTGGGCCGGGTGTGGAGTATGGGCCTGGAGCCAACTTCCCTCGGGCCAAGCGTCGCCGGCGGTCTCCGAAAGGCTGAGGAGAGGAGCGCGGAGCCGCGGCGCCGCCCGGAGCCGGGGCGCCGCGCGCCTACGCCGCGCGCTCCAATGCGAGCGTAAGCTCCACGTGCACGCTGTCGCCCTGCAGCACCACCCGGTGGGCGGTCACCGCCTCACCGTCGGTCAGCGCGGCGCCGTCGGCGAGGTCGAAGCGGCGGTCGTGCAGCGGGCAGGCGACGCAGCGGTCGGCGAGGATGCCGTCCGAGAGCGGCCCGCCGCGGTGGGGGCAGGCGTCGTCGAGCGCGTACCAGCCGGCCTCGGTGTGGAAGACCGCGATGCGGCGGCCGTCGACGGTGACCGGGCGGCCCTCGCCGAGCGGGACGTCGCCCGTGCGGCAGACCTGGACCAGCTCCTTCTCCAGGGCTACGCTCATCGCGTGGCCCCCGCCGGCCGTGCGGCCGGGTCCTTCTCCCCGAGGCTCATCTGGCCCCTCCCTCCGGTGGTCCTACAAGCATTGGCAGCTCGCGCCCCTGCAGCTCGCGACTCTCGGCGGCCTCGTCGTCGAGCCCGTCGAACTGGCGCGGGTGGTAGGGCTCGTCGCGCTCGAGCCACGGGTCGCCGGCGGCGGCCTTCGCGATCCTGAAGCGCTCGAGCAGCGCGGCGCCGCGCTCGGGGTCGAGCACGATCGCGCGGATCTCGTCGAGCCCGATCCGCGGGACGAAGTCATACAGGCGCTCCTTGTACTCGCCGTGCTCGCGGTAGTACTGCAGCAGCACCGTCGCGAGCCGCAGCAGCTCGTCGGGCTCCTCGACGGTCACGAGCACGTCGGCCTCGCGCACAGTGCCGCCGGCGGCCCCGCCGACGCGTAGCTGCCAGGCGCCCTCGACCGCGACCGCGCCGATGTCCTTGACCGTCGCCTCGGCGCAGTTGCGCGGGCAGCCCGAGACGCCCGACTTGACCTTCGCGGGGGTGTGCAGGCCCTCCCACTCGCGCTCCATCCGCACCCCGAGGTCGATCGAGTCGCCGAGGCCGAAGCGGCAGAAGTCCGTCCCCACGCAGGTCTTCACGGTCCGGACCGCCTTCGCGTAGGCGTGGCCCGAGGGCATCCCGATGTCCCGCCACACGTCGGGGAGATCCTGCTTGCGGATGCCGAGCAGGTCGATCCGCTGCCCGCCGGTGACCTTCACCATGCGCGCGCCGTACTTGTCCGCGGCGTCCGCGATCCGGCGCAGCTGGTCGGGCGTCGTGACCCCGCCGTACATGCGCGGGACGACCGAGAAGGTCCCGTCGTTCTGGATGTTCGCGTGCACGCGGTCGTTGATGTAGCGCGCCGCGCGCTCCTCGCGGTGGCGGTTGTCGTTTATCTCCGAGACGAGGTAGGCGAGCGCGGGCTTGCACAGGCCGCACTCGCGCCCGGTGCCGCAGGCGGCCGTGACGTCGCTGACCGCCTCGTGGTCGTCGTCGGTGATCCGCTGGGCGAGCTGCTCGCGTGTCTGTCGCATGCAGGGGCACAGGAAGGCGGGCTCCTCGGCGGCACCGCCGGTCGCGAGCGCGACGATCTCCTTCACCGCGGGCTTGCAGCTCCCGCAGCCGGTGCCCGCGCGCGTGAGCGCCATCACCTCGCGCGCCGAGCCGCAGCCCTCGTCCTTCACCGCGGCCGTCAGCTCGCCCTTGCAGACGCCGTTGCAGTCGCAGACCTGGGCGGTGTCGGGCAGCTCGGCGGCGGTCGCCGCCGCGGCCTCGGCGAGCCGCTCGAGCGGATCGGCGACCTCGTGGGAGGAGCGGATCGCGTCGAGCAGGGCCTCGCTGCCGCGCGTGTCTCCGAGCAGGATCGCGCCCGCGGCGCGGTCGCCGTCGACGACCAGCTTGCGGTAGCTCGGGCTCGCCGCGTCCGCGGTGACAGCCTCGCGCGAGCCCTCCGCGCTCCCGATCGAGACGAGGTCGACCCCCATCACCTTCAGCTTCGCCCACTGCAGCGAGCCCTCGTAGGAGCTGCCCTCCACGCCTGTGAGCGTGTCCGCCGCCACCCGCGCCTGCTCGTGGATCGGGGCGACGAGGCCGTAGACGGTCCCGCGGTGCTCGGCGCACTCCCCGACCGCCACCACCCGCTCGGCGGACGTGCGCAGCGCATCGTCGACGAGCACCCCGCGGCCGGTGTCGATGCCCGCGCCCTGCGCGAGCGAGGTCTCGGGAGCGATGCCGACGCTGACGACGACGAGGTCGGCCTCGAGCTCGGTGCCGCCGGCGAACCGCAGCCCCTCGGCGCGCCCGTTGCCCGTCACCTCTGCCGTCGCGTGCTCGAGCAGGACGGTGACGCCGAGCCGCTCCATCGCCGGCTGCAGCATCGCGGCGGCGCCGGCGTCGAGCTGGCGCTCCATCAGGCGGTCCATCAGGTGAACGACCGTCACCGGGCAGCCCTGCGAGGCGACGCCGTAGGCGGCCTCGAGCCCGAGCAGGCCGCCGCCGATAACCGCCACGCGCGCCCCTCCGGCGGCCGCGGCGCGGATCGTCTCGCAGTCCTCGGGCCCGCGGAAGGGGATCACGCCGTCCTTCTCGAGCCCCGGGATCGGCGGCATCAGCGGCTGCGAGCCGGTGCAGAGGCCGACGCTCCCGAACTCGCGCCGCTCGCCGCCGTCGAGCGTCAGCGTGCAGGTCTCGGGGTCGAGCGCCTCCACGGTCCGGCCCGTCAGCACCTCGACGCGGCGGTCCTCGTACCACTCCTCGGGGCGAAGCTGCAGCGCCGCGGGATCCTCGCCGGAGACGAGGATCTCCGACAGCCGCACGCGGTCATACGGCAGGCACGCCTCGCCGCAGATGAGCGTGATCGCCAGCTCGGGATCGCGCTGTCGCAGCGCCTCGCAGAGCGCCTGCCCGGCGATGCCGCCGCCGATGATCGCGATGCCCTCGCGGTGCATGCCGGCCATGCTGGAGGAGGGGGGTTTCCCGGCAGTCACACGCGTGTTTCGGGTCGATGAACGTGCTCTGAGGCGCGCTCCGCGTCGGCCGCGGCGAGCAGCCGCTCGACGTCGCCGGTGCACGATCCGCAGCCGGTAGTCGCCCGCGTGACGCGCGCGACGTCGGTCAGCGTCGAGAGCCCGCCGGCGCGGATCGCGCCCTCGATCGTCCCGTGCGTGACGGCGTTGCAGCTACAGACCGTCGCCTCCGGGTCTGGTTCGCCGGGCGGGCCGCCGCCCTCGCCGGGCCCCGAGAGCAGCTCCGCCGGCACCCGCTCCCCGCCGCGCAGCAGCCCCGATAGCTCGCGCGCGCCGGTGGTGTCGCCGACGAGCACCGCGCCCGCCAGGCGATCGCCCGAGAGCACCAGCTTGCGGTAGGCGCCGCTGCGGCTGTCGGACCAGAGCAGCTCGTCGTGGCCATCGCCGGCGCTCTGCTCGCCGCCTGAGAAGAGGTCGACGCCCGCCACCTTGAGCGTCGTCGCGGTGACCGCGCCGTGGAAGCCCGCCGGGTCCCCGCACGCCGTCGCGCCCGCGGCGCGCGCCTGCTCTGCGAGCGGTGCCCAGAGGCCGTACACGACGCCGCGGTGCTCGGCGCACTCACCGACGGCGAGCACCGACGGGGGGGAGGTCCGCAGCGCGTCATCGACGAGGATCCCGCGACCGCACTCGATCCCCGCCTCGCGCGCGAGCGTCGTCTCGGGCCGCACGCCTGCGGCGACGACGACCCGCTCGGCGCGGAGCTGCCCGCCGCCGGCGAGTGTGACCCGCCCCGGCTCGATCCGCTCGACGCCGGCGCCCGTGAGCGCGTGCAGGCCGATGCCCGCGAGCGCGCGCTCGAGCGCCGCCGCGCCGCCCGCGTCGAGCTGCTGGGGCATCAGCCTGTCGGCGGCCTCGACGACGGTCACCTCGGCCCCGCGGGCGTGCAGCCCGGCGGCCGCCTCGAGCCCCAGCAGCCCGCCGCCGATCACCACGGCGGCCAGCCCGCGGCCCGCGCCGTCGGCGAGCCCGGAGGCGTCCGTGCGCGTGCGGAAGCGCTGCACGTGGGGGAGCTCGGCGCCGGGAATCGGCGGGACGAACGGGCGCGAGCCCGTGGCGATCACGAGCGCGTCGTAGGGGTGGCGCCCGCCGCTGAGGTCGCGCACGACGCGGCGCTCGGTGTCGATCTCCGCGGCCGGGGAGCCGCCGCGCAGGTCGACCCCGCGCTCGGCGTACCAGGCGGCGGGGCGAAGCAGCAGCGCGCCCGCGCCCGCCGTGCCGGCGAGCAGCTTCGAGAGCTGGATGCGGTTGTAGGCCGGGCCGGGCTCCTCGCCGAGCATCGTCACGCGCCACTCGTCGCCGGGCCTGCGCCGCAGCAGCTCCTCGACGGTCTCGAGGCCCGCCATGCCGGTGCCGATGACCACCAGCCGCTGGGGCCGCGGTGCCGCGCGCGCCGGTCCGCCGCCGTTCGCGCCCCCGCAGCGGGTGCTCCCGCGGCGCTGAGGCTTCGCGCGGCCGACGGCCACCGCGGCGGCCTTCAGCTCGGGCTGCGCCGAGACGGGGTCGACCGCCCGCACGGTGGCGGCGTTCGCCTGGCCGCCGCCCGCCGGCGCGTTGAGCGCGCCCCAGTGGAAGGGGGCGAACGCGACCCCGCGCGGCAGCGTGTCGTCGAGCCGCGCGCGCGCCACGAGCTCCCCGCGCGCCGACTCGATCCGCGCCGGCTCGCCGTCTGCCACGCCCGCGTTCGCGGCGTCGGCGGGGTGAATCTCCAGCACGGGCTCGCCCGCGGCCGCGGCGAGCGCGGGGGCCTTGCCGGTGCGCGAGAGCGTGTGCCAGTGCTCGGCGACGCGGCCCGTCGTGAGCGTCAGCGGGCGCGCGTCGGTCGTCGGGTCCGCCGGGCCGGAGTGGGGTGTGGCGGCGAAGCGGGCGCGCCCGTCGGGGGTGGCGCAGCGGCCGTCGGCGTAGAGGCGCTCGGTGCCCGTGCTCTCCACACCGGCGGGGCAGGGCCACTGGACGCTCCCCGCGCGGCGCAGACGCTCGTGCGAGAGGCCCGAGACATCGCACGGGCGTCCCGCCGTGCAGGCCGCGAACTCGTCGTAGACCGCGGCCTCCGACTCCCACGCGAACGCGTCGCCGAAGCCGAGCTCGGCCGCGAGGAGCGCGGCGATGCGCCAGTCGGGCAGCGCCTCGCCGGGCGGTTCGAGCGCGCGCCGCACGAGCCCGACGCGGCGCTCGGAGTTCGTCATCGCGCCCTCCTTCTCGGGCCAGGCGGCGGCGGGCAGGACGGCGTGGGCGAGCGCCGAGGTCTCGGTAGGGTGGTGGGCGTCCTGGACCACGACCAGCTCCGCGCGCTCGAGCGCGGCGCGCGCGCGGGCCGAGTCGGGCAGCGAGACGAGCGGGTTGGTCGCCATGATCCAGACCGCCTTCACCGTGCCGTCGGCGAGCGCGTCGAAGAGCTCGACGGCGGCGAGGCCCGGGCGCTCGGATATCGACCCGGGGGCGATCTGCCAGTGGCGCTCGATCTGCTCGCGGTCGGCGGTGCTCTCGACGGCGCGGTAGCCGGGCAGCAGCGTCGAGAGCCCGCCCGTCTCGCGCCCGCCCATCGCGTTCGGCTGGCCGGTCAGGGAGAGCGGGCCGGTGCCGGGCCGCCCGATCTGGCCGCTCGCGAGGCAGAGGTTGATCAGCGCCCGGTTCTTGAGCGTGCCGACGGTCGACTGGTTCGCGCCCATCGACCACAGCACCATCGCGCGGCCCGGCCCTGCGAAGCGCCGCGCCGCGTGCTCGATGTCCGCGGCGGGGACGCCGCAGACCTCCTGCGCGCGCTCGGGCGTCCACTCGCGCGCGACCGCGAGCGCGTCCTCGATCCCGCTGGTGTGGCGGCGCACGTGCTGCTCGTCGATCAGGCCGTCGCGCTCGATCACGTGCAGCATCGCGTTCAGCAGCGCGAGGTCGGTGCCGGGGCGCACGGGCAGGTGCAGGCCGCACTCGCGCGCGGTCGCCGTCAGGCGCGGGTCGGCGCAGACCGCGAAGGCGCCCTCCGCGAGGCGGTCGCGGATGCGTGACCAGACGATCGGGTGGCAGGCCGCCGTGTTGGTCCCGAGCAGCAGGAAGGTGTCGGCGAGCCCGAGGTCGGCGTAGGCGGGCGGGGGGCCGTCGCTGCCGAAGGCCCCCTTGTAGCCGGCGACCGCGGAGGACATGCACAGGCGCGAGTTCGAGTCGAGGTTGTTGGTGGCGAGGTAGCCCTTGACGAGCTTGTTCCAGGCGTAGTAGTCCTCGGTCAGGAGCTGGCCGCTGACGTAGAAGGCGACGGAGTCGGGGCCGTGCTCTGAGATGATCGCCTCAAGCCGCGCGGCGAGCGAGGGCATCGCCTCGTCCCAGCCGGCCTCGCGGAAGCGCACGTCGCGGCGCTCGCGCACGAGCGGCACCGTCGCGCGGTCGCGGGCGTGCACGGCGTGGCTCAGCTCGAGCGGCTTGCGGCAGGTGCGCCCGTGGTTGACCGGGTAGAGCGGATCGCCCTCGACCTGCTCGAGCCGGCCGCCCTCGGTGCGCGCGATCAGGCCGCAGCCGACGCCGCAGTAGGGGCACAGCGTGCGGGTCTCGGTGCGGGTCTCGCCGGGCACCGGGCCATGTTGGAGCGGTGCCGTTTCCCCGGCACGACGCGAGTGTGAACGCTGGGTTTCGCGACTCCGCTCAGCTTCCGTCTGCGCGTACACGAGCGTCCCGCCCGTTTGTGCTTCGCGGCGAGGACCGCGATGCAGCGCGGGCCCTTCCACCACGTGATGTCCGGGATCAGCCTCAAGGTCCGCTCAGCCTCGAGGTGGCGGCCGCCGTGGTGGCGCCGCAGCGTTCCGCAGGATCAGCCACGCAACTGCCGGCGCCGAGAAAGTGGCGCCCCCGCAGGCCGCTCCAGGCGCCTCCGAGGCCTCGCCTCCGGCCCCGCTCGCAGCTATCCTGAGAAGACTATGACCGCCAAGGAGAAGCTGAGAAGGGCAGTCGAGGAGCTAAGCGAGACCGAGGCCGCCGAGGCGCTGCAGCGGCTTGGCCAGAGCGCCGAGCCCGAGCCGGATCCGATGATCGAGTTCCTCGACAACGCCCCGATTGACGACGAACCCGAGACCGAGGAAGAGCGCCGGGCGGTCGCCGAGGGCTACGAGGCGCTACGTCGCGGCGAGACGATCAGCCTCGACGAGCTCGACGCCGAGTCTGCTTGAGCGGCTGGAGGGTCGAGCTGACCCGTCCCGCGCAGCGGGACCTGCGCCGGCTCGACCCTCAGGTCGAACGCCGGGTGCGAGCTGCCCTTCGTCGGCTGCACGCCGATCCTCGCGCCGGCGATGTCCGCAAGCTCACCGGTCCCTCGGGCCAGTGGCGGCTGCGGGTCGGCGATTGGCGCGTTCGCTTCACTCGCGACGAGTCCAAGAAGGTGATCTCGGTGCTGCGTGTGCTGCCCCGAGGCGGCGCCTATCGCGATTGAGCCGCCGCCGAGCGCCGTGCAGGCCGCACTCGCGCGCAGTCGCCGTCAGGAGCGGGTCGGCTAGAGCAACCCCTGCCGCCCGCCGGCTGCCCAGCGGCCGAACAGCGGGTCGGTGAAGCGAGCATCCTCGCCGTCGCGCACCACGTGGCCGGCGTGCTCGAGGCGCGCCAGCGCGTCGCGTGCGGTGGTCCTGGCGAGGCCGAGCGGCTCGAGCGTCTCCTTGCGCAAGGGCCCAGCCGGGTTCGCGGCGACCGCTGCGACGACTCTGCGCTCGCTGTCGTCAAAGCCGCCCCACAGCGATGTGAGCTGGTCCGCGATCGCATCGTGAACGGCCTCGATCGCGGCGGAGAAGGTTGTCTCGTCGGCCGACTCCCCGACCGGCGTGCGCTCCCAGAGGTAGTGGGCGATCAGCATGGCGCGCTGGGGGTGCCCATCTGCGAAGTCCAGCAGCGGGCCGAGCGCTTCGTCGACCTGCTTTCCGGTGTCCGCGAATCTTGTCGCGACGTAGTCGGCGAGCGCCTCGTCGAGCAGTGGCGTGAGCGGCACCGGCCGCGCCTGCCCATAGAACGGCCGCTCTCGATCTTCGAAGAGTGTGCGCATCATCCCGGGGTGCGAGCCGGCGAACACGTACGAGGCTTCGTCGGTCTGCTGCTCGATCACGCTTCTCATCAGCCCGTCCAGGGAGGGACGAGCCTCCAGGACCGCCTGGAACTCGTCGTAGATCACCAGCGCACGCTGTCCGGTGCGCTTGAATAGGCGCACCGGGAGGTCGAGCAATGCGGCGAGTCCGTCGCTCTCGAGCGTCGGCTCGAGGTTCAGGCCGGTCCCGGGCGGCGTAATCGTCGGTCTCAGCGTCCGCAGGACTCCGGTGACCCATGCGGACAACGGCCCTCGGAGGCCGCGGTAACCACGCTCGATCCGTTGCGTCGCGTCGTCCGCCGACAGGATGCCGTAGAAGTTCACGTACACCGGCAACATCCCGACCGCCTCGGCGTCCACGCGCACCTTGCCCAGTAGCGAGGTCTTGCCGTAGCGCCGTGGTGCCGAGAGCCGGGTGTGGTGACCGCCCTCCGCGAGCGCCAGAAGCTGCTCGGCTTCGGCTTGGCGGTTGATCAGCTGCTCGGGCGCGACGGGGTGGGAGTAGACGAAGGGATTGGAGGCCACGCGCGGAAAGGTTAGCGTAAGTGGCGGACACTCCGCCGCCTACATGGCGGAAGTATCGCCACCAGCGCGGCGGGTAGACCGCGCAGGCTCCCGCTCTCGGCAGCCTGAGCCTGTGTCGTGCGCCGCGGTCTCTGGGCTTGACGCCCCGGTGCGCGAGCGGGCTCTCATCCAGCGTTTTCAAGCCATCGATCCGAACCGTGACTGTGTGACGCGACTCCTGTCGACTGCGGCCACCGATAGCCGACGGGCGCCTTCGCGACTTCGCCGTTGAGTCGAGCCGCCGAGAGGCGGCGCAGTCTGTGACGACTCGGCGCATGGCCTCCGCAGATCGGCCGCCGGCCGGGGTGCGGCGAGAGCGACGACGAATCGACCGGCGGGCAGGCGCCCGCGGCGGATCCACCGGTCGCCGTCGGTGACCGTCTCGAGCCCGTATGACAGCCCCGAGCGCTACGCCGACGGCTGGCGCGTACTCGAGGCCGGCTCGGGCGAGGTGCTCGGAGAGCACATGCCGGCCCACGACCACGCCTCCGAGCAGCCCTTCACCCACGCGCAGGGCGACCTCGAGATCCCAGACGACGTGGACCGGGTGACGGTCGAGGGCCGCGATCAGGACAACGGCTACGGCGGCGCCACGGTCACGGTCGACGTGCCGCGCTGAGCGGGAGGGGGCCCTGCGTGGGCGCGGCTCGGGGCGCCTTGAGTCGGCGCGGCCGGGGCGTGTCGGGCGATCGCGGCGGCACCCGACGCTCGACCTAACGTCCGGTCAGGTTCATACCGAGTGGCCATAGGCACGGTCCTCGCGCGCCCGTAGCGTCCTCGGGGTGAGCGCCGACCAGGCATCGATCACGGCTGCCGTACGCCGGGGCGAGTACGTGCTGCGTACCGTCGAGGAGCGCGGCGTGCGCTTCGTGCGGCTCTGGTTCGTCGACGTGCTCGGGCTGCTGAAGAGCTTCGCGATCCCCGTCTCGGAGCTCGAGGAGGCGCTCGAGGAGGGGGTCGGGATCGACGGCTCCTCGCTCGAGGGCGGCGCGCGGCTGCAGGAGAGCGACGCGATCGCCCACCCCGATCCGGGCTCCTTCCAGGTCCTCCCGTGGCGGCCCGGCTCGCTCGTGGCGCGGATGTTCTGCGACGTGAAGCGCCCCGACGGCACCCCCTACCCCGGCGACTCGCGCCACGCGCTGCGGCGCGTCCTCGGCCAGGCGGCGGAGCTCGGCTACACGTTCCAGGTCGGGCCCGAGGTCGAGTTCTTCCTCTTCGCAGAGCCCGAGCGCGGCGGTGGGACAGAGCCGCGCCCGCTCGACGACGGCGCCTACTTCGACCTCACCCCGCACGACGTCGGCAGCGACTTCCGTCGCCGCACGATCGAGTGCCTCGAGCAGATGGGGATCCCCGTCAAGGCCTCCCACCACGAGGCGGCTGCCTCCCAGCACGAGATGGACCTGCGCCACACCGACGCGATGTCGATGGCCGACTCGCTCACGACCTTCCGCCTCGCGGTGAAGGAGGTCGCGCGCGAGGTCGGGGTCTACGCGACCTTCATGCCCAAGCCGCTCGACGGCGCCGCCGGCTCGGGTATGCACCTGCACTGCTCGCTCTTCGAGGACGACCGCAACGCCTTCTGGACAGCGGGCGAGGAGGTGCTCTCGGACGTTGGCCGCGCCTTCCTCGCCGGGCTGCTCGCCCACGCGCCCGAGCTGACGGCCGTCACGAACCAGTGGGTCAACTCCTACAAGCGCCTCGCGACGGGCTTCGAGGCCCCCGAGCACGTCGCGTGGACGCGGCGCGGGAACCCGTCGCTCGTGCGGCTGCCCTCCAACCGGCCCGGCAAGGAGGCCGCCGCGCGGATCGAGCTGCGCTCGCCCGACCCGGCCTGCAACCCCTACCTGACCTTCGCGCTGATGCTCGCCGCGGGCCTGCGCGGCATCGAGCGCGGCTACCAGCTCCCCGCCGAGTCGAACGGCGAGCCGCTCGACGGGCTCCAGCGGCTGCCGGGCGACCTGCGCGAGGCGACCGACGCCTTCGATCGCTCGGAGCTCTGCCGCGAGGCGCTCGGGGACACGATCTGCGACTGGTTCGTCGCCAACAAGCGGCGCGAGTGGGAGGACTACCGCCGCACCGTCACAGAGCTCGACCGCTCGCGCCTGCTCGGCCTGCTCTGAGATGGCAGACGCATGGATCTACGCCGAGGACTCGGGACTCGCCGGTGAGCTGACCCGGGGGCTCGCCGAGCTGGGCTTCAGCCCGCGGCGGGTGAGCGTCAACGGCTCGCTGCTGCCCGGCGGGGACGACGGGGGCACGGTCAGGCGACCGGCGCTGGTGATCGTGGCGGCCGCCGCGGGGGAGCCGTCTCCCGGTCCGCTCGTCGCCCGCCTGCGCGAGCACGAGGACCTCTGCCAGGTGCCGCTGCTCGCCGCGCTCGACCCCGAGCACGTCGCCTCCGCGGCGGTGCTCGGCGAGGTCCAGGAGCTGCTCGTGCACCCGTTCGCCTGCGGCGAGCTGGAGCTGCGGGTCGCACGCGCCCGGCGCGAGGTCAACGGGGTCGAGGACGGCGACGTCGTCCGCGCGGGGTCGCTCGAGCTGAACGTGGCGACCTACCAGGTGGCGATCGCCGGCGAGCCCGTGAGCTTCACCTACATGGAGTACGAGCTGCTCAAGTTCCTCATGACCCACCCCGGCCGTGTCTTCTCGCGCGAGTCGCTGCTGACCGCGGTGTGGGGCTATGACTACTACGGCGGCGCGCGCACCGTCGACGTCCACGTCCGCCGCGTGCGCGCGAAGCTCGGCCAGGAGCACGCCGGGCGCATCAAGACGATCCGCAGCGTCGGCTACCGGTTCGAGCTGTGAGCCGCCAGGGCCGCTCCACCTACCCCGGCTTCACGGCGGCCATCAAGCTCGTCGGGACCGGCCCGCGCGGCAGCCGCGACCTCGACTTCGACGAGGCGCGCGGGGCGATGACCGCGCTGCTCACCGGCGACGCGACGGGCGCGCAGGCCGGCGCCTTCCTGATCGCGATGCGGCTCAAGGGCGAGAGCCCGACCGAGCTGGCGGGCTTCGCCCGGGCGCTCCGCGACGCCGCGCTCCCGTTCCCGGCGCCCGGCGAGGAGCGCCCGCTGGTGGCCTGCGGCGGCGCCTACGACGGCGTCGCCTCGGCGCCCCACCTGTCGATCGCGGCGGCGGTGACGGCGGCGGCCTGCGGCGCCGGGGTCGTGATGCACTGCGGCACCACGCTCGGGCCAAAGCGCGGCGTGACCCAGGCCGACGTGCTCGCCGCGCTCGGCGGGCCGGGCCGCCCGTCGGCCGAGGAGTCCGCGCGGATGCTCTCGGACGCGGGGGCGACGCTCGTCTACACCCCCGCCGCGGTGCCGGGCTGGGAGCGCCTCGCCGAGATCCGCGACGACATCGGCGTCCGCGGCCCGCTGCACGCCGCCGAGCGGCTGCTCGACTTCTTCGGGGCGCGCCGGTTCGTCGTCGGCTACACGCACAGCCCGTACCCGGCGCGCATCCTCGGCGCGCTCGAGCGGCTCGGCAGCGAGCGCGCGATCGCCGTGCGCGGGATCGAGGGGTCGGATGTCGCGCGGCCCGCGCGACCTACCGCGATCGGCTCCGGGGGGCCGCTGCAGCTTCCCGAGCAGCTCGCCCACCGCCTGCCGGCAGAGGGCGGCGCCGACTCCTCGGCGGCCGCGACGCGCGCGATCGTGGCCGGCGAGCTCAACGGCGCGGTCGAGCAGGCGGTCGCGATCTCCGCCGGCCTGCGCCTCTACGCGGCGGGCCTCGTCGAGGAGCCGGGCGCCGGGGCAGAGCGCGGCCGCGCCGCGCTCAGGGACGGTAGCGCGGCCTCGGCGCTCGAGGCGTTCGTCGGGGTGTAGGCGTTGCGATCCGCTTTGTCATCGTCAGAGCGGGCAACGTCGGATCGCGATCACAGCGCCCGCCCGGCGAGCAGCCCCCCCACCGCCGCGAGCATCCCCAGTGCCGTCATCGCCGCGACGCTCAAGAGCGCGGTCGCGTAGGCGGAGTCCTCCGCGAGCCGCACCGTCTCGACGGTGAAGGTGGAGAAGGTCGTGAAGGCGCCGAGGAAGCCGACGCCGAGCGCCAGCCGCCAGTTGGGGTGCGCGCCGAGCCGTGTGCTCGTCAGCCCGACGAGCACGCCGAGCGCGAACGAGCCGGCGACGTTGACCGCCAGCGTCCCCCACGGGAACTGCCCGCGCGCGAAGCCCGCGACCCAGCCGTCGACCGCGTAGCGGCCCACCGCTCCGAGCGCCCCGAAGGCCGCGACCAGCAGGTAGCGCTCCATCACAGCCCGCGATCCTAGAGGCGGGGGGTTGCAGAAGGCCCTCGCCCGCGTAGAGAATGGGCGGGCCCTCGTCGTCGGGGGAGCCAGATCACGTCCTGCCGTCCCTGAGAGGAGACCTGATGCAGCTTGGATTCGTAGGCCTCGGAAAGATGGGCGGCAACATGGTCCATCGCATCCACCGTGACTCCGACCACCGCACGGTGGCGTTCGACTTCTCGCGCGAGGCGGTCGCTGAGGCCGAGGGTCACGGCGCCGCCGGCGCGAGCGGGCTCGCCGACCTCGTCTCCCGGCTCGAGGCACCGCGGGCGGTCTGGGTCATGGTCCCCTCCGGCGAGGCGACGGAGAACACCGTGAACGAGCTGGGGGAGCTGCTCGAGCGGGGCGACATGATCATCGACGGCGGCAACTCGCGCTGGTCGGACGACAAGCGCCGCGCCGAGGCGCTCGTCCAGAAGGGGATCGACTACGTCGACGTCGGGACCTCCGGGGGGGTATGGGGTCTCGAGGTGGGCTACTGCATGATGGTCGGGGGCCCCGCCGAGGCCGTCGAGCGGCTCGCGCCGGTGCTCGACGTGCTGGCCCCGCCGAGCACCGAGGAGCACGGCCCGGGGTGGGGGCATTTCGGCTCCACCGGCGCCGGGCACTACGTGAAGATGGTCCACAACGGCGTCGAGTACGGGATCATGCAGGCCTACGCCGAGGGCTTCTCGCTCTTCGACGCCTGCGAGTACGAGCTCGACAACGCGAAGATCGCCCACCTCTGGATGCAGGGCTCGGTCGTGCGCTCGTGGCTGTGCGAGCTCGCCGCGCTCGCCTTCGAGCAGGAGGGCAACGACCTCGCGCGGCTCGAGCCCTACGTCGAGGACTCGGGCGAGGGGCGCTGGACCGTCGAGGACTCGATCGACAAGCGGATCGCCACCCCGGTGATCACCACCTCGCTGTTCGAGCGGTTCTCCTCGCGCGGGCAGAACGCGTTCGCCGCGAAGGTGAACGCCGCGCTGCGAAACCAGTTCGGCGGCCACGCCGTCAAGGCCTTGGATCCGGAGGCCCAGGCCGAGCCCCACGCCGAGTAGCCGGTGGCGGGCCCCCCACAGCCGGCGCGGGAGCAGAACCCCCTCAGCGGGGGGCTCGAGCGCATGCCCGTCTCCCCGACGACGCTGACGATCTTCGGCGCCACCGGCGACCTCGCGAAGCGCAAGCTGCTGCCGGCGATCTACAACCTCGCCCACGAGGGGGCGCTGCCCGAGCGCTTCAACCTGATCGGCAGCTCGCGCGGCACCCTCTCGGACGACGAGTTCCGCGCGCTCGCGCGCGAGTCGATCCTCGGCTTCTCGCGCCGCAGGCCCGACGAGAAGGTGCTCGACGCGCTGCTCGGGCACGTCCGCTACGTGTCCGGCGCCTTCGACGACCCGCAGGTCTACGAGCGGCTCGCGGTCTGCAACCGCGAGTTCGACGAGCAGGCCGGGATCGTCTTCAACCGCGCCTACTACCTCTCCACCTCGCCGGCCTTCTTCGCGGTCATCGTCGGCCGGCTCGGCGAGCACGGCCTCGACCACCACGAGGATGCCGAGGTGCGGGTCGTGATCGAGAAGCCGATCGGCACCAACCTGCGCGAGGCGCGCGAGCTGAACCGCGCCGTGCTCGACGTGCTCGACGAGGATCAGGTCTTCCGGATCGACCACTACCTCGGCAAGGAGACCGTCCAGAACATGCTCGCGTTCCGGTTCGCGAACGGGCTCTTCGAGCCGGTCTGGAACCGCAACTACATCGACTACGTCCAGATCACCTCGGCGGAGGACATCGGGATCGGGACGCGCGCCGGCTACTACGACAGCTCGGGCGCGCTGCGCGACCTGGTCCAGAACCACATGCTCCAGCTGCTGACGCTGCTGTGCATGGAGCCGCCGGTCTCCTTCTCGGCCGACGAGGTGCGCGACGAGAAGGTCAAGGTGCTGCGCGCGATCCACCCGCCGACGCCCGAGCAGGTGGCGCAGATGGCGGTCCGCGCCCAGTACGACGAGGGCACCTCCGGCGGCGAGCAGGCACGGGGCTACCTGGGGGAGGACGGCGTGCCTGCGGAGTCGACGACCGAGACCTACGCCGCGCTGCGGCTCGAGGTCGACAACTGGCGCTGGGCCGGCGTCCCGATCTACCTGCGCACGGGCAAGCGGCTCGGCCGCAAGCTGACCGAGATCGCGGTCACGCTCAAGCCGGTGCCGCACCTGGCCTTCGAGCAGGAGGGCTCGGTCGGCGTGCAGCCGAACCAGATCGTGCTCACGATGCAGCCCAACGAGGGCGTGTCGATCTCGATCGGCGCGAAGATCCCCGGCACGCGGATGCGGATCCGGCCGGTCAACATGCAGTTCCTCTACGGCACGGCCTTCATGTCCGAGTCGCCGGAGGCCTACGAGCGGCTGATCGTCGACGCGATGCGCGGCGACGCGACGCTCTTCACGCGCGACGACGAGGTCGAGGCGCAGTGGACGATCGTCGACCCGATCCTCGAGGCGTGGTCGCGTTCGCCGGGCCCGCTGCCGCGCTATCCCGCCGGGTCGGGCGGCCCGATCGAGGCGGATGCCCTGATCGAGGGCGAGCACCGCTGGAGGGCGATCTGAGCGCAAAGGTGGAGGTTCTCGGATGCAGATGAGCGGCAGCGTCTGGGCGGGTCAGGCCACGACGCCCGCGGAGATCGAGGTCGCGCTGCGGGACCTGCTCAAGGAGCGCCACGCGCGCAGCGAGGCCTACGTTCCCGCGCGCGTGCTCAACCTCGTCGTTGTGACCGACCGCGAGTGGCGCGGCGAGATCCAGAACCGGCTCGACCAGGTCGGCCGCTACCACGCCTCGCGCACGATCCTCTGCTGCGTCGAGCCGGGCCGCGCGACGATCGACGCCTGGGCGACGATGGAGGGCGAGCGCGCGTCGAGCCCGACCGACATCAGCGTCCTGCACGAGCAGGTCGTGCTCGACGTCGGCCCGCGCCACCTCGAGCACCTCGAGACGATCGTCGACCCGCTCGTCGTGACCGACATCCCGACGCTCGTCTGGTCCCCGCACGGCCACCCCGAGGCCGTCGACGCCATGCTCGAGATGGCGCAGGTCGTGCTGATCGACTCGATCAACGAGCCCGAGCCTCCCGCCGCGGTCGTGCGCGCGAGCGCGCTCGCCGAGCGCGCCTACGTCGTCGACCTCGCGTGGCTGCGTTCGACCCCCTGGCGCGAGCGCGTCGCGTCGACCTTCGACCCCCCCCAGTGGCGTCCCGAGCTCGGCAGGATCAGCGCGGTCACCGTCAAGCACAGGCCCGACTCGCGCGTCGCCGGGCTGCTGTTCCTCGGCTGGCTCGCCCAGCGGCTGGGTTGGCGCCTCTCCTCCCTGCTCGCCCGGGGAGAGGTGCTGCAGGGGACCGTCAGGGGGCGTCGCCAGGACGTGGCGCTGAGGCTCGAGCCCGAGCCCGGGATGAGCGCCCCCGGGCTCGGAGGGATCGCGATCGAGACAGCGTCGGGGATGCGCATCTCGCTCGACCGCGGCTCCGGCGGGCTCGGCGCGCGGCGGCGGACGCACGCGGGCCACGAGTCGGCCTGGACGGTGCTCGGCGCCTCGCGCGGGGAGGCGGGCATCCTCGGCGAGGGGATCCGCCAGGCGCTGCTGCGCGATCCCGCCTACCGCCCCGCCCTCGAGGCCGCCGAGCGGTTGGTCGCTTGAGCGGCGCGCGCGAGATCAGGGTCGTCGAGCGGTCGGTGGCTTGAGCGGCGCGCGCGAGATCAGGGTCGTCGAGGACGTCGCGGCGTCCGCCGCCGAGCTGATCGCCGCGCGGGTTCGCGCGGGCGGGCGGATAGCCCTCTCGGGCGGCTCGACGCCGCGCGCGGCGCACCTGCGCGTCGCCGCGCTCGAGCTCGACTGGTCCCGAACCGAGCTCTGGTTCGGCGACGAGCGCGCCGTCGCGCCCGACCACGAACACTCCAACTACGCGATGGCGAAGGCGAGCCTGCTCGACCGGATCGCCGGCGCGCAGCCGGAGGTTCACCGGATTCGCGGCGAGCTCGGCCACGAGCGGGCGGCAGCGAGCTACGCGGAGGAGCTCGCCGACGCGTTCGGCGGCGCGCCGCCCGCGATGGACCTGCTGCTGCTCGGCCTCGGCCCCGACGCCCACTGCGCGTCGCTGTTCCCGGGCGATGCGGCGCTCGGAGAGCGCGAGCGCCTCGCGGTCGGCGTCGCGACGCCGGGCATGGCGCCGCTGGTGTCCCGCGTGACGGTTACGCTACCCGTCGTCAATGCGGCTCGCGAGGTGGTCTTCCTGATATCGGGTGCGGACAAGGCGGAGGCTGTGGCACGCGCGTTCGGCGGCGCGCCGGACCCGGACGCGCCGGCGAGCCTCGTGCGGCCGCGGCCGGGGAGCCTGACCGTGCTGCTCGACGCGCCGGCGGCCGCCGAGCTGGGGGAGCGGCGATGACCGGCTTCAGGCCCCACAGCGGCATCTTCATGACCGGCAGCGGCGTCTTCGACACGAAGGAGATCTTCGACACCGACAAGGCGATCGGGTCGAGCGCCTTCCCGCCGATCGCCGACTACGCCTTCCTGTCGGACTGCGAGACGACCGCGCTCGTGGCCCCGAGCGGCAACGTCGAGTGGATGTGCCTGCCGCGGATGGACTCGCCGAGCGTGTTCGGCACGATCCTCGACCGCGACGCGGGCAGCTTCCGCCTCGGTCCCGCGGACGTCCAGGTGCCGGCCGCGCGCCGCTACCTGCCGGGCACGATGGTGCTCGAGACGAGCTGGGGCACCAACGGCGGCTGGATCATCGTGCGCGACGTGCTGCTGATCGGCCCCTGGCACCACGAGAACGACCGCTCGACGACGCACCGCCGCTCGCCGACCGACTACGACGCCGATCATGTGTTGCTGCGGATCGTGCGCTGCGTAAACGGAGAGGTGCAGCTTCACCTCGACTGTGAGCCGGTGTTCAACTACGGGCGCGACTTCGCGACCTGGGAGCACAGCGGTCCCGGCTACCACGACGCCGTCGCGAAGGCGGCCGAGAGCGACATCGAGCTGCGGCTGACGACCGACATGAACCTCGGCTTCGAAGGGCCGCGCGCGACGGCGCGCACGCTGATGAAGGAGGGCGACACGATGTTCGCCGCGTTGGCGTGGTCCGAGCATCCCGCGCCGCGCAGCTACGACGAGGCGTACGACCGGCTCGTATGGACCGCCCACCACTGGCAGCACTGGCTCGACCACGGCGAGTTCCCCGACCATCCCTGGCGCACGTTCCTGCAGCGCAGCGCCCTGACGCTGAAGGGGCTCTCCTACGCCCCGACCGGAGCGATGGTGGCCGCCGCGACGACCTCCCTCCCCGAGACGCCGGAGGGCGAGCGCAACTGGGACTACCGCTACACCTGGATCCGGGACTCGACGTTCATGCTCTGGGGTCTCTACACGCTCGGCTTCGACTGGGAGGCGAACGACTTCTTCTACTTCATCGCCGACGTCGCCGAGGCCGAGCAGGGGCGGCTGCAGGTCATGTACGGGATCGACGGCGAGGCGAGGCTCGAGGAGAAGCGCCTCGATCACCTCTCCGGCTACGAGGGGGCGCGCCCGGTCCGGATCGGCAACGGGGCCTACAACCAGGAGCAGCACGACGTCTGGGGCGCGATGCTCGACTCGGTCTACCTGCACACCAAGTCGCGCGATCACCTGCCCGAGCGGATGTGGCCGATCCTCGTCAAGCAGGTCGAGGACGCCATCGCCCACTGGCGCGAGCCCGACCGCGGGATCTGGGAGGTGCGCGGTGAGCCGCAGCACTTCACCTCGTCGAAGATGATGTGCTGGGTCGCGCTCGACCGCGGCGCGCGCCTCGCTGAGATCCGCGACGACACCG
>JBPCKX010000018.1:0-18946 GCA_051003875.1 Thermoleophilaceae bacterium | reverse complement strand
GGGAGGCGGGGAGGGCGGCGGACGTGAGCTGTGTTTGGTGTCCCTGTCTCTTGCCGCCCCCCCGCGCGGCGAGTCGATCGGCCGCAAGATCCGCGAGGCCGAGGTGCGCAAGCTGCCGTACATGCTCGTCGTCGGAGACCAGGAGGAGAAGGCGGGCGAGGTCGCCGTCAGGAGGCACCGCGAGGGGGATCTCGGGTCGCTTGCGGTGGCCGAGTTCGCCGCCGCGCGCGCGGACGAGATCGCCGCCCGCACGTAGATCGTGTCGACCGCTGTTGGCGCAGCCTTCGCTCCGCGCTATAGTCCGCACCTGATGACGGGCATCGACACCATGCGCCTCCGCCGCCGCTGACGCGCCTGTGCCCGCTCCCGACTCCTCTGCCTCCCGTCTTTGACGCCCCGCACCACGCTCGTTTGACAGCGGTCGCCGTAACCAGCACGCGCCTGGCCGGCTGCGGGCGCCCGCGACGCGGGATGGTCGGCTAGTGGTCCATCCTCCAGTTTCGCACCCGTTTGGCGGCCCGCCAAAGCGACCACGAACTTGTCGGATGGACCACTAGTGGCGATCCCGCGCAGGTTCGACCGGCGTCCGCCGGACCGCGATGACACCCGCGTGAACGAGAAGATCCGCGTTCGCGAGGTCAGGCTGATCGGAGACGACGGCAACCAGGTCGGCGTGATTGCCACCGAGAAGGCGCTCGAGTACGCGCAGGAGCGCGACCTCGACCTGGTGGAGGTGGCCGCCGACGCCCGCCCGCCGGTCTGCCGCGTGCTCGACTACTCGAAGTACAAGTACGAGCAGGAGCAGAAGGCGAAGGCCGCCAAGCGCCACCAGAAGCAGGTCAACGTGCGCGAGATCAAGCTGCGGCCGAAGATCGCCGACAACGACTACGAGACGAAGAAGAACCACGTCGTCCGCTTCCTGAACGGCGACGACCGCGTGAAGGTCACGATCATGTTCCGGGGGCGCGAGCAGTCCCACCCCGAGCGCGGCGTGGCGCTGCTGATGCGCCTGGCAGAGGACGTCTCGGACCTCGGTGTGGTGGAGCAGCGCCCGATCCAGGACGGGCGCAACATGACGATGCTGCTCTCGCCCTCCAGGAAGAACGTGGAGGGCGGCGACGAGGGTGGGGGGGAGACGGAGAAGGCCGAGCCTGCCGCTGAGGCGAGCGCCGAGTCAGATTCGAAGGGCAAGGGTGCCGCAGCCTCGTAGCCGGACCCCGCGCTGACGGCACCTACCTGCGTCGGACGCGCTCGCAGCGGCGGACTCGGTCGATCCTGTAAGTCGATCGTTTCCGGGCCCGCCGGACAGGCGGTTATTCCCGGAGCCGCCAGAGAGGCGATCGTCGCCGGAGCCGCCTGAGAGGCAGTCGTTCCCGGCGAGCCCGGAGAGCGTGTCGTTACCACCGAGGCTGCGTGTCGGTGCTCCGTTGCGTAGCATGATGTGTGCTACCGTCTTTTCGAAGTGGGCCGATCCCTCCACGTGCGCCTCGATGACGCCTCGGCCGCGGCCCTCGACGTGGTCCGCGCCGGGGGCATGACCGACTCCGAAGCCGTGCGCGAGGCGCTGCGCGAGGCCGCGGCACGCCGACGCGTTCGTTCCGCGATCCGCGCTGAGGTGCGGCGCGTGGGGGCCGACGAGGACGATCGCGAGGAGATGCGCGTCATTCGAGAGCAGATGGCCACCCTGGCGCCCCCGCTGTCGGCCTGAGATGGTCCGTGGGGAGGTCTTTCGCCTGCCGCCGCTCCGCGGGACTCGCGGACATGAGCAGCGGGGGGCGCGCTTCGCGGTGATTGTGCAGGAGGACGAGTTCCTCGACCTCAGCACGACGCTCGTGGCGCCCACCTCCGCGAGCGCTCGGCCGACAAGCTTCCGTCCCACGATCACACTTGACGAGCGCGAGACCTGCGTCCTCGTCGAGCAGACCACCGTGGTTGATCCCCAACGTCTGAGACGGTCGGCGGGGCGCCTGGACCCGAGCGAGTTGCGTGCCGTCGACGAGGCTCTCGCACTCATCCTGGGGCTTTGAGCATGGTCATGGCGCTGCACGCATCCACAGCGACACGTGGGCAGGCTGCATCGTCTTGATCACGACGGCCCGCAGCTCGGCGCTGAGCGAGTCGAGATCGACCTCGTCGCGTAGGTGGGCGCCGAAGCGCTCGAGAGTTTGCGCGGCGTCGTACTTGCGCCGGTAGAAGCGCCGGTCGCGTGGTGGCGATCTTCAGCGCGGTGGGCGCCGACGAGGCCACCCGCCTACCGGAGATATGGAAGCTGGTGAGCTGGTGAGCGGGGATCGACAGGCGGCGGCCCGGCCGTCTGCTTGAATACATCGTCGCCATGCCAAAGATGAAGTCTCACTCCGGCGCCAAGAAGCGCTTCCGCAAGACCGGCACCGGCAAGCTCCGGGCCCGTCACGCGATGACCAGCCACATCCTCGAGAAGAAGAGCCCGGGGCGCAAGCGGCGGCTCGGGCGGCCGGTCGAGGTTGCCAAGGCCGACGAGAAGCGGGTCCGGGACCTGCTGCGCGGATGAGCCGCGTCAAGCGCTCACTGCACGCGCGCAAGAAGCGCCGCGCGACGCTCGAGCGGGCCAAGGGGTACCGCGGCCAGAAGCACTCGAGCTACAAGCGCGCCAAGGAGCAGCTGCTCAAGTCCGACACCTACGCCTACCGCGACCGGCGCAACCGCAAGCGTGACTTTCGCCGGCTGTGGATCCAGCGGATCAACGCCGCCGCGCGCCGCGAGGGCATGAGCTACTCGACCTTCATGCACGGCCTCAAGCTGGCCGAGGTCGAGCTCGACCGCAAGGTGCTCGCCGACATCGCGGTGCGCGACCCCGAGACCTTCCGACGTTTTGCCGATACCGCCCGGGAGGCGGCCGCTGCCTGACGCGAGGCACAGGCCGGCAACGAACTCCCAGGGCGCCCGCGAGGCGCCCTTTTTCGTTCCCTGGCCGGTTTGCCCGCAGACCTCCGCCGATGATCACCTCACCCGACAACTCCCAGCTCAAGCAGATCCGCAAGCTGCAGCGCAAGAAGGAGCGCGCGGCGAGCGGCCTGTTCGCCGCCGAGGGCGAGGATCTGGTCGCGGCCGCGGCCGACGCGGGCTGGGAGCCCGAGCTGCTGCTGCGCGCGGGCGAGGACGTCGAGCCGGACCTGCTCGATCGGGTCAGCACGCTCGGGTCGGGCGCGCGCGTGATCGGCGTCTACCGGCAGCGCACCTCCGTGCCCGGGGGAGCGGTCTGCGTCTATCTCGACGGGGTCGCCGACCCTGGTAACGTCGGCACGATCGTCCGGGCCGCGCACGCGCTCTGCGACGGCCCGGTCGTGCTCGGCCCGGGTTGCGCCGACCCGTGGTCCCCGAAGGCCGTGCGCGCGAGCATGGGGTCGATCTTCGCGCGCCCCCCGGCGATCGGGCCGTCGATCGACGCGCTCGCCGGCTCGAAGCTCGTGCTCGCGGGCGATGCGCCTGCGACGCTCGCGCAGGCGGCGGGCAAGGTCGGGGTGCCGCTGGTGCTCTGCCTCGGCGGCGAGCGCCGCGGCGCCGGCCCCAAGCTGCTCGAGGCCGCGGACGCCGCGGCGCGCATCCCCCTGCGCGCGGACGGGCCCGACTCGCTCAACGTCGCGATGGCGGCCGCCGTGGCCCTCTACGAGCTCCGGTCTAGGATGGCCGCCGATGCCTGACGCGCCGGCACGTCTGCAGCAGATCCGCGCCGAGGCGCAGGCCGCCGTCGCGGGCGCGCGCTCGAGCGCGGAGCTGGAGGAGCTGCGCGTGCGCTACCTCGGCCGCAGGGCGGAGCTGACGGGGATGCTGCGCTCGATCGGGGAGCTCGCGCCCGACCAGCGGGGGGCGGTCGGCAAGGGCGCGAACGAGGTCAAGCAGGCGCTCGAGGCGCTGATCGGGCAGCGCGCGCAGGCGCTCGAGGGCGCCGAGCTCGACGAGCGTCTGGGCGCGGACCGGATCGACGTGACCCTGCCGGGCGACCCGCCGCTGCCCGCGGGCCACCTGCACCTCGTCACCGCCACCCGGCGCGAGATCGAGGACGTCTTCCTCGGCCTCGGGTTCCAGGTCGCCGAGGGGCCCGAGATCGAGTTCGACTACTACAACTTCACCGCGCTCAACCATCCGCCCGACCACCCCGCGCGGATGCTCCAGGACACCTTCTACATCTCGGGCGAGGTCCTGCTGCGGACCCACACCTCACCGATGCAGGTGCGCGCGATGGAGCAGCGCGAGCCGCCGCTCTACATCATCATCCCGGGCAGGGTCTACCGGCGCGACTCGGACGCGACCCACACGCCGATGTTCCACCAGATCGAGGGGCTCGCCCTCGACGAGGAGATCACCTTCGCGGACCTCCAAGGCGTGCTGCTCGAGTTCGCGCGCGCGATCTTCGGCGCCGAGCGGGAGATCCGGCTGCGCCCGCACTACTTCCCGTTCACCGAGCCGAGCGTCGAGGTCGACGTGTCCTGCTTCAAGTGCGGTGGTAGCGGCGTGGCTGCGAGCTCGAGGTGCAACCTCTGCAAGGGGTCGGGCTGGATCGAGATACTCGGCGCCGGCATGGTCGACCCGAACGTGCTCGGTTTCGTCGCGGACGACGGCTATGACCCCGAGCGGGTACAGGGCTTCGCCTTCGGGATGGGGATCGAGCGGATCGCGATGCTCCGTCACGGCGTCCCCGACCTGCGCATGTTCTTCGACAACGACGTCCGCTTCCTGGAGCAGTTCGGCTCATGAGGATCCCGCTCGCCTGGCTGCGCTCCTACTGCGACCCCGGCCTTCCGGCCGCGGGCCTCGCCGAGCGGCTCGACATGACGGGCACGGAGGTCGAGCGGATCGAGTCCGTCGGCGTGGGCTCGGCGGACGGGTTCGTCGTCGGGCGCGTGCTGAGCGCCGAGCCCCACCCCGACGCCGACCGGCTGCGCGTCTGCGCCGTCGACGACGGCTCGGGCGAGCCGCGCACGATCGTCTGCGGCGCCCCAAACGTGGCGGGCGGCCAGACCGTCGCGCTCGCGCTCCCGGGCGCGGCGATGCCCGGCGGCACGACCCTCGGCGAGGCGCGCCTGCGGGGGGTGACCTCGAGCGGGATGATCCTCTCCGAGGACGAGCTCGGCATCGGCGAGGACCACGCCGGCATCATGGTGCTTCCGGATTGGATCCCGCCCGGCGCGCCGCTCTCGGAGCACGCGCCGATATCCGACGAGGTGCTCGAGCTCGAGATCACCCCGAACCGGCCGGACTGCCTCGCCGTCTACGGGATCGCGCGCGAGCTGCACGCGGCCACCGGCGCTCCGCTCGCCGAGAGCCCGACCGCCGGCGACGCCGAGCCCGCGGGCGACGACCGCGCCTCCGACCACGCGACGGTCGAGATCGCAGAGCCCGACATCTGCCTGCGGTTCACCGCGCGCGTCTTCGAGGACGTGCGCGTCGGCCCCTCGCCGGCGTGGCTGAAGCAGCGCCTCGCCGCGGCCGGGCAGCGGTCGATCTCGAACGTCGTCGACATCACCAACTACGTCATGCTGACCTGCGGCCAGCCGCTGCACGCCTTCGACCTCGACGAGGTGCGCGGCGCTCGCATCGTCGTGCGCGGCGCGCAGCCGGGCGAGCGGATCGTCACCCTCGACGGCGAGGAGCACGAGCTCCCCCGGGGGGCGGCGCTCGTCTGCGACGCGGAGGGCCCCTCGGGCATCGCGGGGATCAAGGGGGGGCGCAGCTCGGAGGTCTCTCCCACCACCACGCGTGTCCTGATGGAGGCCGCGACCTGGGTCGGTCCGAACATCCTGCGCACGTCGAAGGCGCTCGCGCTGCGCAGCGAGGCCTCCGCGCGCTTCGAGAAGCAGCTCCACCCCGACCTCGCGATCGAGGCGCAGCGGCTCGCCGCGAGGCTGATGGTCGAGCTGTGCGGCGCGCGCATGGTGCCCGGCACGCTCGACGCCTACCCGCACCCGGTGCCGCAACGGACCGTCGAGCTGCGCCCGGCGCGACTCGAGCGGCTGCTGGGGCAGGCACTCGAGTCCGACGAGATCGTCGAGATCCTCGGCCGGCTCGGGTTCGCGACGACCGTCGCGCCCGAGGGCACGATCGCCGTCGCCGTTCCCGCCTGGCGCGACACCGACGTGCGCCGCGAGGCCGACCTGATCGAGGAGGTCGCGCGTATCCACGGGCTCGACCGCCTGCCGAGCACGCTGCCTGCGCGCCGGCGCGCCGTCGGGCGGCTGACGCCCGCGCAGCGGCTGCGCCGCCGCCTCGAGGACGCGCTGCGCGACAGGGGCCTCAGCGAGGTCGTGAGCTGGAGCTTCGTGGCTCCCGCCACGCTCGAGCGCCTGCGGCTGGAAGGCGGCGCGCAGCTCACGGTCTCGAACCCGCTCAGCGAGGAGCAGGCCGTCATGCGCCCGCTGCTGCTCCCCGGGCTGCTCGACGCGGCCACCCATAACGCCGCCCGCGGCACGCCCGGGCTCGCACTGTTCGAGTCCGCGCACGTGTATGAGGCCGGGGATGGCCGCGAGGCGCCACAGGGGAGCCCGCGCGGCGTGACCCCGGCCCGTGAACGCCATCACCTCGCCGCGCTGATGACCCGTGCCGCGCCGGGCGGCTGGCGCAGCGCGGCCGCACCCGCCGACTTCCACGCCGCGAGGGCGGTGGTCGAGGCGCTGCTCGCGGCGGCCGGCCTGGCGGCCGGGGTCGAGCCCTGCGCGCGGCCGTTCCTGCACCCGGGCCGCGCCGCCCGCGTGGTGACCCTGGAGCACGGGCGAGAGCTCGGCTGGATCGGTGAGCTGCACCCGCTCGTGGCCCGGGCATGGGACATCGAGCGCGCGGCCTGCTTCGAGCTCGACGCCGACCTGCTGGCTGCCGAGGCTCCAGCCGGCGCGCCCTTCGAGGACCTGACGAGCTACCCGGCGGTGCGCGAGGACATCGCCGTTGTCGCGCCGCTCGCGCTGAGCGCCGCCGAGATCGAGGCGGCGGTCAGGGCGGGCGGCGGCGAGCTGCTGCGCGGCGCCCGGGTCTTCGACGTCTACACCGGCGAGCAGGTCGCCGAGGGCAGCCGCTCGCTCGCGCTGCGACTCGAGTTCCGCGCGCCGGACCGGACGCTGACCGACGAGCACGTCGCGGGAAGCCGCGCCGACATCGAGGCCGCGCTCGCGGCGATCGGGGGGCGGCTGCGTGGCTAGCACGCGCGTCGCCGTCGTCGGTGCCGCGGGCTTCGCCGGCGCGCTCGCCGCCGCGATCGTCTCGCGCCACCCGCGGCTCGAGCTGGCGGCCGTGACCGCGCGCAGCGACGCGGGGCGCACGCTCTCAGACGTCTACCCGCGCCACCGGGTCGACCTGGTGCTGGAGGAGCTCGACGTCGACCGGATCGCGGGGCGGGCGCAGGCCGCGCTCGTCGCCTATCCCCACGGTGCTTCCGCGCCGGCGGTCTCCGCGCTGCTCGAACGCGGTCTCAAGGTCGTCGACCTGTCCGCCGACTTCCGGCTCTCGCGCGAGCTCTACGAGCGTCACTACCAGCCCCACGAGGCGCCCGAGCTGCTCGAGCGGGCCGTCTACGGCCTCCCCGAGGCCCACCGTGACGCGATCGCCGCGGCGGACCTCGTCGCGGCCCCGGGCTGCTACCCGACGGCCGCGCTGCTCGCGCTGCTGCCGCTCTCAGAGCTCGCCTCGGACGTCGTGGTCGATGCCAAGTCGGGCGTCTCGGGCGCGGGCCGCGAGCCCACCGCGGCGACGCACTTCGTCGCCGTCGACGAGAACGTGAGCGCCTACAAGGTCGAGGGCCACCGCCACCGCGCAGAGCTCGACCAGGAGCTGCCCGCGGGGCTCCCGGTCACCTTCACGCCCCACCTGCTGCCGATCGACCAGGGGCTGCTCGCGAGCTGCTACGTGACCCCGTCGCGGGAGGTCGACGCCGCGGAGGTCGGCGAGCTGATGCGCGCCGCCTACGAGCGGGAGCCGTTCGTCGAGCCGGCCGGCTCACCGCCCGGTGTGCGCGACGTGCGCGACACGAACCTCTGCCGCGTGCACGCGACCGTCGAGCCCGCGACGGGCCGGGTGCTCGCGTTCGCGGCGATCGACAACCTCTGGAAGGGCGCGGCGGGGCAGGCGGTCCAGTGCCTCAACCTGATGCTCGGCCTGCCGGAGACCGAGGGGCTCCTGTGACGGGGTTCGACTCACGCTGGGTCGACCCGCCCGCGCACGTCACCGAGCTCGACTCGGCGCTGCTTCCGCGCGGCTACCGCTCGGCGGGGGTCGCGGCTCAGATCAAGCCGGCGGGGCTCGACGTCGGGGTGCTCTTCTCGGAGCCCGCCGCGACGGTGTCGGCCGCGCGCTTCACGACCAACGCGCGCGTCGGCGCGCCGGTGATGGTGTCACGCGCGGCGCGGCTCGACGGGCTGCGCGCGGCGGTCGCGACCTCCGGCTGCTCGAACGTCGGCGACGGCCGCCGCGGGCACGAGACGGCGATCGCGATGCAGGCGCGCGCGGCCGAGCTGCTCGGGGTCGACGCGGAGGCGGTCGGCGTCGCCTCGACCGGCGCGATCGGGTCAGAGCTGCCACGCGAGCGCGTGCTCGCGGGGGTCGCGTCGGCCTGCGGCGCGCTCGGCGAGGACGCGGAGGGCTTCTCGACGGCGATCCTCACCAGCGACAGCGGCCCGAAGCGCTGCGCGCTCGAGGTCACGTTGCCGTCGGGACGCGTGCGCCTGGCGGCGCAGGCGAAGGGCGCGGGCATGATCTCGCCGCGCTTCGCGACGATGTTCTGCTTCGTCGAGACCGACGCGCTGCTCGCGCCGGAGACGCTCGACCTGCTGCTCGGCGTCTGCGTCAAGCGCTCCTTCGACCGCATCTCGGTCGACGGCCAGCTCTCGACGAGCGACACCGTCCTCGCCTTCGCGAACGGCGCCGCCGGGGTCGAGGTCGAGCCCGAGAGCACCGACGAGCTGGCGCTCGGCGAGGCGCTCGACGCGCTTCTGCGGCGGCTCGCGCTCGAGATCGTGCGCGACGGCGAGGGCACCCGCCGGGTCGGTCGCATCACCGTGCGCGGCGCGGCGGATGCCGTCGAGCCGGTCGCGCGCGCGGTCGCCGACTCGCCGCTGGTGAAGACCGCGCTGCACGGCGGCGACCCGAACTACGGCCGCATCCTGCAGGCGGCGGGCCAGGCCTACGCCGGCGCCGAGCCGTTCGCGGTCGATCTCGAGATCGAGGGGCTGCGGGTCGTCTCGGGCGGCGACGCGGTCGAGCTCGACGCCGCCGACGTCGAGCGGCTCGGCCGGGCCGTCCGCGCCGAGGAGGTCGAGCTCGACCTGACGATCCCCGGCGAGGGCGGGGAGGCCGAGGTCTTCTTCAGCGACCTGTCCGAGGCCTACGTGGCCTACAACGCCCAGTACGGAAAGGGGCGTGGCTGATGCGCGACGTCGGCACCCTGCTCGAGGCGCTGCCCTACATCCGCGACTTCCACGGTCGCACCGTGGTGATCAAGTACGGCGGCGCGGCGATGATCGACGCGCACCTGAAGGAGGAGTTCGCGCGCGACGTCGTGCTGCTCAAGTACGTCGGCATGAACCCCGTCGTCGTGCACGGGGGAGGGCCCGACATCACCGCCTACATGGAGCGGCTCGGGATGCGGGTCGAGTTCGTCGAGGGCCTGCGCGTCTCCGACGCCGCGACCGTCGAGGTCGCGAAGATGGTGCTGGTCGGCAAGCAGAACAAGGACATCGTGCTGCTGCTCGGACGCCACGGCCAGCCCGCGGTCGGGCTCTGCGGCGACGACGGGCGCCTGTTCACCGTCAAGAAGCAGCTCGCCGGCGCGCGCGACATCGGCTTCGTCGGGGAGATCGAGCGCGTCGACGTCGACGTCGTGAACCACATCGCCGAGGACTACATCCCCGTGATCGCCTCCGTCGGCGCCGACGCCGAGGGCAACTCCTACAACGTCAACGCGGACGCCGCCGCGGCCGCGGTCGCGGCCGCGCTGGGCGCTTACAAGGCGATCTTCCTGACCGACGTCGAGGGCTGGCTCGCCGACCCGGACGATCACGGGTCGCTGATCTCGCAGGCGAAGGCCGCGGAGGTCGAGGACCGCCTCGCCGACGTCGACGGCGGGATGCGCCCGAAGCTCGAGGCGTGCGTCCGCGCGCTCGCCGGCGGTGTCCAGAACGCGCACATCATCGACGGCCGGCGTCCGCACTCGCTGCTGCTCGAGCTGTTCACCGACAAGGGGATCGGGACGAAGCTGTGGCCCTAGCGGAGCTCCGGGCGCTCGAGGCGCGCGCGACGATGGGTACCTACGCCCGCAACCCGGTCGAGTTCGTCCGCGGTGAGGGCACGCGGCTGTGGGACGCGGAGGGAAACGAGTATCTCGACTTCCTCGCGGGCATCTCGGTCGTGCAGATTGGCCACTGCCATCCGGCGCTCGTCGCCGCGGTGACCGACCAGGCGCAGCGCCTGATGCACGCCGGCAACCTCTTCTACACGGAGCCCGCGATCCGGCTCGCGGCCAGGTTGGCCGACTGCTCGCTCGGCGGCAAGGCGTTCCTCGCGAACTCCGGCACCGAGGCGATCGAGTGCGCGCTCAAGCTCGCCCGTCGCCGGCGACCGGGGGGAGGGTTCGTCGTCGTCCACGGCGGCTTTCACGGCCGCACCTTCGGCGCGCTGTCGGCGACCCCGCAGGAGTCGAAGCAGGCCCCCTTCGCGCCGCTCGTCCCCGGCTTCGCGACAGTCGCGCCCGAGCCCGACGCGCTCGCGGCCGCCGTGAGCGAGGAGACGGCGGCGGTGCTGCTCGAGCCGATCCAGGGCGAGACGGGCATCCACCCGCTGTCCGGGGAGCTGCTCGCCGCCGCGCGGGAGGCGTGCGATCGCCACGGGACGCTGCTGATCTTCGACGAGATCCAGTGCGGGATGGGCCGCACCGGCGAGCTGTGGGCGTGGCAGGGCCTCGGCGTGCGGCCCGACGTGATGACGGTCGCCAAGGGGCTCGGGGGCGGTCTCCCGGTCGGCGCCTGCGTGACGGGCCCCGCGCACGCCGACGTGCTGCAGCCCGGCGATCACGGCTCGACGTTCGCCGGCGGGCCCGTGATCGCCGCCGGCGCGCTCGCCGTGCTCGACCTGGTCGACGAGCCTGGCTTCCTCGCCGCGGTCGGCGAGCGCGGCGCGCGGCTCGCGGCGGGCCTCGCGGCGCTCGGGCTCGCGGTCAGGGGGCGGGGCCTGATGCTCGCCTTCGCGGCCGACGACGCACCGGCGCTCGCGCGCCGGCTGCTGCTCGAGCACCGGCTCGTGGTCCACGCGACCGATCCGGAGACCGTCCGTCTGCTGCCTCCGCTGACCGTGACTCCCGAGCAGATCGACGACGCTGTGGGGCGGATCGCGGCGGCCCTCGCGTGAGCGCGCCTGCCGGGGAGTGCGGGCGGGGCGCTGCTAGGTTCAGCGCCCGATGAGCGCCGACCGCCACCCGATCAAGCCGACCGCCTCCTACGAGGCCGACCCCGACGAGGTCGGGCGCGTGCTGCTGCTCTACTCGGGCGGGCTCGACACGAGCGTGATGGTCAAGTGGATCCAGGACGCGTACGAGGCCGAGGTGGTCGCGCTGACGGTCAACCTGGGCCAGCCCGACGAGGACTTCGAGGTGGTGCGCGGCAAGGCGCTCGACCTCGGCGCGCTCGATTGCCACGTCGTCGACGCCCGCGAGGAGTTCGCGCGCGACTACGTGCTGCCGGCGATCAAGGCGAACGCCCTCTACGGCGGCGGCTACCCGCTCTTCACCGCGCTCGGCAGGCCGCTGATCGCGAAGCTCGCCGTCGAGGCGGCGCGCGCCGCGGGCTGCGACACGATCGCCCACGGCTGCACCGGCAAGGGCAACGACCAGGTGCGGATCGAGGCGACCGTGATGGCGCTCGACCCCGCCCTGAAGATCATCGCGCCGGTGCGCAACTGGCAGATGGGGCGCGAGGAGGAGATCGCCTACGCGCGCGAGCACGGCATTCCCGTCAAGGGCGGCACGGAGGTGACTCCCTACTCGATCGACGACAACATCTGGGGGCGCTCCTCCGAGGGCGGGCCGATCGAGGACCTCTCGGAGCCCCCACGTGGCGACGTCTTCGAGCTCGTCGCCGACCCGCGCGATGCCCCCGACGAGCCCCGGGACCTGCGCGTCGGGTTCGAGCGCGGCGTCCCCGTCGCGCTCGACGGCGAGCGGCTCGGGCTCGTCGAGCTGATCGACCGCTGCGCCGCCGCGGGCGCGCGCCACGGGGTCGGGATCGTCGACCATATCGAGGACAGGATCGTCGGGCTCAAGGTGCGTGACCTCTACGAGGTACCCGCGGCGGCGATCCTGCTGCAGGCCCACGCCGAGCTCGAGAAGCTGGTCGGGACGATCCACCAGAACCGCTTCAAGCGCGGGCTCGACGAGCAGTGGGCGTTCCTCGTCTACGCCGGCCTCTGGTACGAGCCGCTGCGCTCAGACCTCGACGCCTACATGGACAGCGTCAACGAGCACGTGACGGGGGAGATCACGATCCGGCTCTACAAGGGACGCGCGAGCGCCGTAGCGCGCAGCTCGCCCAACGCGCTGTACGACGAGGCGCTCGCGGGCTTCAGCGAGTCGGGCGGCCTCTTCTCCCAGCAGGCGAGCCCCGGCTTCATCGAGCTGTGGAGCCTGCAGACGAGGATGGCTTACAGGATCCGCGAACGGGGTAAGGGAGGGGCATGAACTCCAAGAGCAGCTACACAGTCCTCGGCTGGCTCGTCTGGCAGGTCGGCTCGCGCGTCGCGAAGCGCAAGATGTCGCAGAACCGCGCAAAGCTCGGCGCCGCCGGCGTCGTCCTGCTGGTCGCGCTCGGCGGCATCCTGGCCGCGCGCGGCGACGGCGAGGACTAGGCCGGCGATCGCCTCCATGGAAGGCCCGCCGAGGAGCCGCGGCTCGGTCGAACGTCCCGCGTTGCGCCCTATCGCCGCCATTGCGGGACGCTCGTGCGCTCTCGGGCGCCGGCATCAATCCGCGGCCTGAGCCAAGCGGATACGCATCACCGGGCGCCGGTCGACCCGCAGCGCCGCGGGCGGCCTCCCCGCAAGATGCGTGGAGAGCGCCGCCGCTGACCCGCGACGCGACGCGGAGCGGTCCGACCGCGGGCCTATATTGGGCGGCCCGTGCCCCCGGCAGCCGTCCACCTCCACGTCCACTCCGAGTACTCGCTGCTCGACGGCGCCTGCAAGATCGACGCGCTCGCCGAGCGCGCCGCCGCGCTCGGGCAGCCCGCGCTCGGGCTGACCGACCACGGCGTGATGAACGGGGCGGTCGAGCACTACAAGGCGTGCCGGAAGCACGGCATCAAGCCGATTCTCGGCCTCGAGGCCTACTACGTCGATGACCGCGCGAGCCAGGCGGTCCGCCGCGAGCGCAACCACCTGACGCTGCTCGCCGAGACCGACGAGGGCTTCGGCAACCTCGTCAAGCTGACCTCGGCGGGTTTCCTGGAAGGCTGGAGCCGCGGCAAGCCGAACGTAGACATGGAGCTGCTGGAGCGGCACTCGGTGGGGGTGATCGCGCTCACCGGCTGCCTGCAGTCGCGCTTCTGTCGCCGCCTGGTCGACGACTCGCCCGCGGAGGCGCGCGCCCACGTCGACGAGCTGCTGCACGCGTTCGGCCCCGACAACCTCTACTTCGAGGTCCAGAAGAACGGGATACCGGACCAGGACAAGGCGAACGAGGGGATCGTCCGGATCGCCCGCGAGGTCGGCCGGCCACTCGTGGCCACGGGCGACGTCCACTACCTCGGGCGCGAGGACTACAAGCACCACGCCGCGCTCCTCTGCGTCCAGACCAAGAGCACGATCGCCGAGCCGAAGCTGTCCTTCGACACGAACGAGTTCTACCTCAAGGACTCCTCGGAGATGGTCGGCGAGTTCTCCGAGTGGCCGGAGGCGGTGCCCACCTCGCTCGAGATCGCCGAGCGCTGCAACGTGGAGATCGAGCTCGGCAAGATGCTGATCCCCCGCTACGAGACCCCGAACGGCGAGTCCGAGGCCGTCTATCTGCGCGAGCTCGCAGAGCAGGGGCTGCGTGTGCGCTACGGCGACCCGGTGCCCGCCGCGGCGCAGGAGCGGCTCGACATGGAGCTCGAGGTGATCGGGCGGATGGGCTACGACGCCTACTTCCTGATCGTCTGGGACTTCGTCAGGTTCGCCAAGCAGAACGGCATCGCGGTCGGTCCGGGCCGCGGCTCGGCCGCGGGCTCGATCGCCTCCTACGCGCTCGACATCACCGAGGTCGACCCGCTCGCATACGACCTGTTGTTCGAGCGCTTCCTCAACCCCGAGCGCGCGTCGATGCCGGACATCGACATCGACTTCTCGGTCAGGGGCCGCGAGCGGGTGATGCGCTACGTCGCCGACAAGTATGGCCACGACTCGGTCGCGCAGATCGTCACCTTCGGCAAGATGCTGCCGCGCAACGCCACCCGCGACGCCGCGCGCGTGCTCGGCAAGGACTACGCGACCGGCGATCGCCTCGCGAAGCTGATCCCGGAGCCGATCATGGGCCGCTCGAAGTCCTTCGTCGACTACCTCAAGGAGGAGCCCGAGCTGAAGCGCGCCTACGACGGCGAGGCCGACGCGCGCGAGGTGATCGACACCGCCCGCGGGCTCGAGGGCATCGTTCGCAACGCCGGCATCCACGCCGCGGCGGTCGTGATTGCCGACCGCCCGCTGACCGACATCGTCCCGCTGCAGCTCATGGACGACCGCACGGGCGGCGCGGGCGGCGTCGACGGCGAGCGCGCGACGAAGGTCGTCACGCAGTACTCGATGAAGCCGATCGCCGAGATCGGGCTGCTGAAGATGGACTTCCTCGGGCTGCGCAACCTCGACGTGATCGAGGACTGCATCGAGATCATCGAGGAGTCCTCCGGCGAGCGGCCCGACATGGCCTCGCTGCCGCTCGACGACGCAGCCACCTACGCGATGATGGCCCGCGGGGACTCGGTCGGCGTCTTCCAGTTCGAGTCCGACGGCATGCGCGACGCGCTGCGCAAGGTCCAGCCGGCGGAGTTCGAGGACATCGTCGCGCTCGGCGCGCTCTACCGGCCGGGCGCGATGCGCCACATCGACACCTACGCGCGCAACAAGCGCAACCCCGAGGCCGTCACCTACCTCGACGAGCGGCTGCGCCCGATCACCGAGTCCACCTACTCGGTGATCCTCTACCAGGAGCAGTCGATGCAGATCGCCAAGCAGATCGCCGGCTTCTCGGGGGCCGAGGCGGAGGACCTGCGCAAGGCGATCGGCAAGAAGAACCGCGAGGCGATGGCCGCGCTGAAGGGCCGCTTCTTCGAGGGCGCGGCGAGCTCCGGCACGGGACGCAGGGTGATCGAGGAGCTGTGGGCGGTCAACGAGGCCGCCGCCGACTACTCGTTCCCGCGTGCCCACGCCGCCTGCTACGGGCTGATCTCCTACCGCACCGCCTGGCTCAAGGCCAACCACCCGGCCGAGTACATGGCCGCGCTGATCTCCTCGGTGATGTCGACGAAGGACAAGGTGCCCTTCTTCGTCGGCTGCTGCGAGGAGATGGGGATTGAGGTGCTGCCCCCCGACGTGAACGAGTGCGGCCACCGCTTCGTCGTCGCCGCCGGGAACGTCCGCTTCGGCCTCGACGCCGTCAAGAACGTCGGCGCCGCGGCGGTCGACGCGATCATCGCCGCGCGCGAGGAGGGCGGGCCGTTCCCCTCGCTGTGGGACTTCTGCCGCCGGGTCGACTGCCGCGCGGTCAACAAGAAGGCGATCGAGGCGCTGATCAAGTGCGGCGCGTTCGACACGAGCGGGGCGACCCGCAGCGGGATGCTGCAGGTGCTCGAGCAGGCGCAGGGGGCGGGCCAGAAGACCCAGCAGGACGCCCAGCGCGGCCAGGCCTCGATCTTCGACCTCGAGGAGCCCGTCGCGGGTGGCGCCGGCGCCGCCTCGAGCGGCGCGCCCGACCTGCCCGTCCCGGCGCTCCCCGACGAGCGCGCGCAGCTCAACGCCTGGGAGCGCGAGTCGCTCGGGCTGTTCCTCTCCAGCCACCCGTTGAAGGAGGTCCGCCCGGCGCTGAGGGCTCGGGTCGACATGTCGCTCGCGGATCTGCGCGAGCGGCGCGACGGCGAGTCGGTGACGGTCGGCGGGATGATCACCGAGTGCAAGCGGATACGGACCCGTAAGGGCGATCCGATGATGTTCGCCACGCTCGACGATCTCGACGGCCAGGTCGAGATGCTCGTGTTCAACTCCGCCTACGCCGCGAACGCCGACCAGGTGGACGTCGACAAGGTCGTGATCGTCAAGGGGCGGGTCGACCACAAGGAGCAGGGCGAGGTGAAGCTGATCGCGCAGGAGGTCGAGCCGTTCGAGCCGAGCGCCGAGCAGGTGCTCGCGGCCGCCGAGGCCGCGGAGCTCGCGCCGGCGGCGACGGTCGCCCGCCGGCTGACCGTCGAGGTCGACCCGGGCGTGCCGGAGACCTTTCTCGACGACCTCAAGGACCTCTGCCGCAGCTTCCCGGGCGAGCACGAGCTCGAGCTGCGCGTCGGTCCCCGGCGACTCGTGCTGGGCGAGGAGTACCGAATCTCGGCGTGCACCGCCTGCCGCAGCGAGCTGAGCTCGCTACCGGGCGCGGGGCTGGCGGCCTGAGCTCAGCTCACGCGTGGTGGGCGCCGTTGTTTTCGGCATGCAGATGCCGCCGCAGTCCGGGATCGGGGTTGCAAGCGAGCGAGCGATGTGAGGTCGGCAGGGTGCCGAGATCAAGCGACGCATGGGACGCCGCTTGAGAAGCGCATGATCAGGGCTCGGGGAAGATCGCGTGGCCGCCGACCCGGCGCCAGAGGATCGCGGGCTCGTCGTCGATCTCGATCCACTCGAACGTCGCTCGCCCATCCGGGCCGGAGAAGCTCCAGGTCATCTCCCACACGCCGGGGGCGCCGCGCACTCGCTTCACGCGCAGCCCCTTCGGCCACGGCTCCCCGGGCACGGCCGCGATGCGGTCGGCGGCGGGAACGAACTGTTCGACCACGACTTCGCGAAAGAGCTTGCGCTCGGCGGGCGTCAGCCGGCGCAGATCGGCGATGAAGCGCGCCGCGCGGCTGTACTTCACTCGGCTTCGTCTGCCGCGGCGATCTCTCGGTCGAGTTCGCCGACGAACTCCTCAGCACTGTTGAACGTCTCGACTCGCCCGGCCGCGATGTCCTCCTCGACTTCGCGCTCCATCGCCTGCCAGCGTTCAGTCCAGAACCACCCCTGATCAGCGCTATGGGGGAGCACCGGATGCAACTCGATAACGCCATCCGGACGCCCGATGACCTCTACCTGTGCGCCGGGCTCGTCCAGGCGATAGCGCCGCCGGATGTCGACTGGGAGGGTGATGGACCCGCGACTACCCGCCAGGGCCACGAACTGAGATCGGCGGTGCGACTGTCCCATGACGCCAGTGTAAGGCAGGTTGCACAGATCGTCAGAACGTCCTTCTGTCTGCCGGCCGGCGCTGCTCGGTGAGCCGCGTCCGGCCGCGGCTTGGGGAGGCGCATCGCGGTGCACGGACACGGCGGCCCGGCGGCCGAGTCGCGGCTACACTAGGCCGCGTGGAGCGAGCACAGGTCGCCGATCCCAAAGAGCTGCACGAGTGCCGCCAGTGCTGCACCTTCTGCGACCGCGTCGTGCACCCCGCGGGCTGTATCGAGGCGGGTTGCGAGTACCTCTACCTGTTCGACGACGAGGAGACCGGCAGCCGCTTCATGGGCTGCATCAACAGGGTCTTCAGGGCCGAGATCGACATCGACGCCTTCGAGGCAGCCCAGCGCACCCGCCACGGCTTCGGCGGGGTCAAGATGACGGGCAGGCCGCTGCCGCAGTGCCGCACTACCGTCGAGCGCGCGTACGACGGTCACGGCGAGCCGTTCGACTGCGTCAACCCCGGCTTCTTCCACAAGCCGGACCCGGCGCAGTACGACACGGCGTTCGACCTGCGCGACCTGTAGCGCCGCGCGCCTGGTAGCGCTACCGCTTCGCCGCGCGCCGCCTGCGTGCGCGCAGGCCGTTGGCGCGCAGCCGGCGCATGCGGTCCATGTCGAGCCGGGTCGGCGCCTTTCCCTCGACGCCCGGGCCCTCGAAGATCGCAGGCAGGCCCTCGAAGCGCGGCTCGGAGAGGAACGCGCCACAGCCGCGCGGACCCAACTCGCCGTCGCCGAGCGGGGCGTGACGGTCGCGGTTGGAGCCGAGCGGGGTCTGGGAGTCGTTCACGTGCAGGCAGCGCAGGCGCCCGTCCCCGACCGCCGACACGCACTCCTCGGCGACGCGGGCGACCCCGTCCGCGGTGCGCACGTCGAAGCCGCTCGCGAGCAGGTGGCAGGAGTCCAGGCAGACGCCGAGACGCTCGTCGCCGCCCGCCAGCTCGATCAGCAGCGCCAGCTCGTCGAAAGAGCGCCCGAGCGTGTTCCCGGCCCCGGCCGTGTCCTCCAGCAGCAGCGGGCAGCGACCCGACTCCGCGAGCGCCTCGCGCACAGCCTCGCCGACCCGCGCGACCGCCTCCTCGTGAGGCTCGCCGACCGTCGAGCCGGGGTGCAGGACGACGCCGTCGGCGCCGATCGTGTCGCCCATCCGCAGCGAGTGGATCAGTGAGGCGATCGACTTCGAGCGGATGTCCTCATCGCGCGAGGCGCAGTTGACGAGGTAGACGGCGTGGATCACCACCGAGTCGATCGGGCCGCCGACCATCAGCTCTCGGAAAGAGGCGACATCGTCGTCGGACCAGCGCGACGGGCGCCACATGCGCGGGGACTGGTTGAACACCTGGATCGCCCGCGCGCCGGCTTCGACGCCGCGCGCATGGGCCTTGGCGAGCCCGCCGCCGGTCGAGACGTGGGCGCCGAGCAGCACGGCCCGGAGTTCTATCGCGGCGGGCCGGCGGCTGCCGCGCCGCTGCGTGGGCAGGCCCCGCCGCCGCCCGCCTCCGGGC
>JBPCKX010000017.1:0-9404 GCA_051003875.1 Thermoleophilaceae bacterium | reverse complement strand
TCCTTCCTCTCCCTGTTGATGGAGGAGCGCGATGCCGGCAGCCTTGCCGCGGTGGCCGAGGGCTGCCGGCTGAAGCTGATCCGCCGACATCCCCACGTGTTCGGTGAGCGCGAGGCGCAGACCGCGGCGGATGTGGTGCGTAACTGGGGGCAGATCAAGCGCGACGACGAGCGCGGAGGTGAGATCTTCGGCGAGATCGCCGCCACGCTGCCCTCCACGCTCTACGCCAAGAAGGTCCTCAAGCGCGCGCAGGCAGCCGGCGCGCCTCATCCCGACGGCGGCCAGGACCACGGCGGGCGCCTGCTGGATGCAGTACGTGCGGCGGTAGAGGACGGCGCCGACCCCGAGTTGGAGCTGAGGCGGGCCGCCGATCGGTACCGCGAACAGGTAGAACGCCGGGACCGATGAGCGAGATCGATCAGGTGCACGCACGGCAGATCGTGGACAGCCGCGGCAACCCCACCATCGAGGTGGACGTGACGTTGCGCTCGGGCGCAACCGGCCGCGCGGCGGTGCCCTCGGGCGCCTCGACCGGCGAGTTCGAAGCCGTTGAGTTGCGCGACGGCGGTGAGCAGTGGGCAGGGAAGGGTGTGAGCCAGACCGTGGCCAATGCCAACGGTGAGCTTGCCGGCGCCGTCCGAGGACTCGATGCCGGCGACCAGAGCGCGCTGGACCGGGCGATGATCGACCTCGACGGCACCGACAACAAGGGTCGCCTGGGCGCCAACGCGATCCTGGGGATATCGCTGGCCGCCGCCAAGGCCGCCGCGGCCGACGCCCAGATGCCGCTGTGGCGCCACCTCGGTGGGGAGGAGGCCCGTGTGCTCCCCGTGCCGATGATGAACGTGCTCAACGGGGGCGCCCACGCCGACAACAAGGTCGACTTCCAGGAGTTCATGGTCGTCCCGTTCGGCGCCGCGTCCTTCTCCGAGGGCCTGCGCATCGGCGT
The DNA here is from genome assembly GCA_051003875.1 of Thermoleophilaceae bacterium. GTDB lineage: Bacteria > Actinomycetota > Thermoleophilia > Solirubrobacterales > Thermoleophilaceae > JAAYBF01. Next base: position 8,455 of record JBPCKX010000017.1, on the reverse strand, counting down.
CGAGGTCTTCCACGCGCTGAAGCGCACCCTGAGCGAGCGCGGGCTCGGCACCGCGACCGGCGACGAGGGTGGCTTCGCTCCCGACCTCGAGTCCAACGAGGCTGCGCTGCAGGCGCTCGTCGACGGGATCGAGGCCGCCGGCTACGAGCCCGGGCGCGAGGTCGGCATCGCGCTCGACCCCGCGACCAGCGAGATCCACTCGGATGGCGAGTACTCCCTCGAGCATGAGGGTCGCGCGCTCTCTGCGGAGCAGCTCGCCGGCTACTGGGAGCAGATGGCAGCGCGCTACCCGATCGTCTCGATCGAGGACGGGATGGACGAGGAGGACTGGGACGGCTGGAAGCAGCTCACCGACCGCCTCGGGGACCGCGTCCAGCTCGTCGGCGACGACCTCTTCGTGACGAACACCGAGCGGCTCGTGCGCGGCATCGAGCTCGGGGTCGCGAACTCGATCCTCGTCAAGGTCAACCAGATCGGCACCCTGACCGAGACCCTGGAGGCGATCCGCACCGCCACCGCCGCGGGCTACACCGCAGTCATGTCGCACCGCTCGGGCGAGACGGAAGACGTCACGATCGCCGACCTCGCCGTCGCCACGGGCTGCGGGCAGATCAAGACGGGCGCGCCCTCGCGCAGCGACCGCGTCGCCAAGTACAACCAGTTGCTGCGGATCGAGGAGGCGCTCGGCGACCGCGCCGAGTATCCCGGCCGCTCGGTCTTCCGCGGCTGAGCCGCCCGCCGGCGCGGCCGAGGCGCCTGTGGCGGCCGAGTCGCCTGTGGCGAAGCGCCACCGCGGCGCGGGCAGGAGGCCGCCGGAGGGCGGCGAAGGGTGCCTGGATGGCCACCGCGGCAACCGCACGGACACGTTCCGCACCGCACCGCAGCGGGTCCCGGCCTCGTCCCGGCGGCCGCATCAGGTGGGATCGGCTGGGCAGGCTCGCCCTGCTTGCGATGCTGGGCGTGATCCTGCTGCTCTACGTCTCGCCGACCAAGCACCGGTTTGAGCAGTCGGGTACACGGGCGGCCCAGAAGCAGGAGCTGTCTCGCATGTCCGGCGAGAACGCCGAGCTGAAGCGAAAGCTGCGCGCGCTCTCGAACCCCGCCACGCTCGAGCAGGAGGCGCGCCGGCTCGGCATGGTCAAGATCGGCGAGCGCAGCTACGTGATCGAGAACCCACCGAAGCCGTAGCCGCGCTGCACCGTCATGCGGGCGCGACCTGCCGAGCTTCTGCCCACCATTCGGTCGAAACCTCGGCCGGTCACGCTCGGCCCGACGACCTGCCGAGCTTCTGCCCACCATTCGGTCGAAACCTCGGCCGGTCACGTCGGCGGGGCGACCTGCCGAGCTTGTGCCCGCCCGCCGCCCGCCGCCCGCCCACCGCGCGCCCACCGCGGGCGGTCGACTAGCTTGACGGCGTGGACTACGCGCTCGAGAACGCGCTCTCGCAGTGGGAGGAGGGTGAGCGTCGCGTCGGGGGCGACCCGGCGATGGATCGCGCGGTCGTTCCGGTGCTCGACGAGCTGCGCCGGCGCCTGGGCTCGACCTTCGGGATCGGGGAGCTGGCGACCCTCTACGGGGGCGACACCGACTGGGCCGCCGAGATCGCCCGGCGGGGATCTGCGGGGATGGACGCCGCGTTCGCCGTCGACGCGGCGTTCTTCCGCTATGCGCGCGAGGCCGCCGACTACGGGGGCGGCCGGGTCCATCAGCGGCAAGAGGGCAACTGAGCGTCCGTCCGGGGCCGGCGTCATGGCCGGCCCGTCCGGGGCCGGCCCCGTGGCGTCCCGCGCTGCTCCCCGGACGGAGGAAGCAGATCGGGCCGCGAAGCAGATCGGACCCGCAGGGCCCTCAGGACGAGCTGCTGTCGCCGTCCGAGTCGCCGGCGCGCGTAATGACGATCCGGTCGGCCTCGATCGCGACGGTCACGGGGCGGTGCCCCGCCCAGTGCTCGGCGTAGACGGGGTTGTCGCGCACGGCCGGATCGAGCCACAGGCCGTAGCCCTCCTCGCCGTGATCGAAGCTGCCCTCGAGCGGCTTGCCCGAGCGCCCGCCGCCGCGCGAGCCCGAGCGGCCGCGGCCACCGCGCCGCCCACGGCGCCGTCGGCGCGGCTTGTCGTCGCCCTCCTCGGAGTCGGCGTCGCTCTCGCCTTCCCGGCCCGAGTCCCCCTCGTCCTCGTCGTCGTCGTCCTCGTCGGTCGCGGCGAGATCCGCCTCCAGCGCCGCGGCCACCAGGGCCTCGTCCTCGGCGCGCAGGTCGGGCTCGTCCTCGTGGACCGTCGGGCCGAAGAGATCGGACTCGCCGCCGGCAGTCTCCCCGGCCTCGAGCTCGTGCTCGCGCTTGAACGCGGCGATGTCCTTGACGGACACATCGAGCTGGTGAGCGACCCAGGCGTCGGTACGACCTTGGCGGACCCACGTTCGGATCTGGTTCAGCTGCGGCTTCAGGGAACGACGTGCCAAGGGGGCGAGAGACTAGCAACCCGCGCGGGCGGGTCCCGCCGCCGCCCACGGCTCGGTCACTGCCCGCGCGCTAGTATCGAGGTGGCACGTTCCAGGGAGGGAGGGGAGGCGCCTGATGCTGGTCCTGACCCGCAAAGGCAATCAGAGCATCATGATCGGGGACGACATCGAGATCTCGGTGCTCTCGATCATGGGCGAGAAGGTCCGCATCGGCATCGATGCGCCGCGCTCGGTGCCCGTGTTTCGCAAGGAGGTCTACTTGGACATCCAGCGCGACCGCGCGGCCGCCGAGGACCCGAGCGCCGTCGAAGAGGCGCTCGACAGCCTCAAGTCCCCGAGTGGCGGCGGCCGGCCTCAGGCGCCCGAGTAGCGGCACCGGCCTCAGTCCCCGAGTAGCGGTCGGGCTCAGCCCGCGAGGAACGTGAGCGCCTGGAACATCGCGATCGTGACGATCACGGTCGTCGTCAGGATCGCCAGGCAGAGTCCGACGAAGCGCAGCGTTCCCTGCTTGTGGATTCGCTCGACACGCCGCAGCCGGGAGCGCTTGACCGCCTGCCGGCGAAGCTGCTCGCGGCGCTCCACCGACTCGGCGGCCTCCTCGCGGAAGGCGGCCTCGTACTGGGCTAGTGACTGGCGCATCCTCATGATCGGGCATCAGCGTAACAGCGCGTAACCGCGGGAAACCTGCCGGGCGGCGTCGGCGCGCCCGGATAGGATGCGCGCGTGGAGCACAGGTTCACCGGCCCCTCGTACACGCTTGGCATCGAGGAAGAGCTGATGATCGTCGACTCCGAGACGCACGACCTGACGAACTCGATCGAGGGCCTGCTCGAGGACCTCGCCTCTACCAGCGCGGTGGGGGAGGTGAAGCCCGAGCTGATGGAGTCCGTCTGCGAGATAGCGACGACTCCGTGCTCGAACGCGGCCGAGGCGGGCGACCAGCTCGAGACGCTGCGCCGCACGGTGCGGTCGGCCGCGGGACAGCGCGGACTGACGATCGGAGCGGCCGGCACGCATCCGTTCGCGATGTGGGAGGACCAGCGGATCGTTTCGCGCCCGCGCTACCGCGACCTGGTCGCCGGCCTTCAGTTCGTCGCGCGGCAGGAGCTGATCTTCGGCATCCACGTGCACGTCGGGGTCGACGGCCCGGACAAGGCGATCCACGTGGCCAACGGGATGCGCGTGCACCTGCCGCTGCTGCTGGCGCTGTCGGCGAACTCGCCCTTCTGGCGCGCTCACGCCTCCGGCCTGCTCTCGACGCGGACGCCGATCTTTCGTGCGTTCCCGCGTGTGGGGATCCCGCCGCGCTACGACGACTTCGAGGACTGGAGCCGGCGGATCGAGTTCATGGTCGCGAGCAGGACGATCGAGGACTACACCTACCTCTGGTACGACGTGCGCCCGCACCCGAACTTCGGCACCGTCGAGGTTCGCGTGATGGACTCGCAGACGCGGCTCGAGCACACCGTCGCCCTCGCCGCCCTGACCCAGGCGATGGTCAAGGAGCTCGCCGAGCACTTCGAGTCGGGCCAGGAGCTCTCGCGCTATCCGTACGAGATGCTCGACGAGAACAAGTGGCTCGCCGCCCGCCACGGGCTCGCCGGGGAGCTCGTCGACCTGCCGAGCCGCGACCGGGTGCGGACCGGCGAGCTCGCGCGCCGGCTCGTGGACCGCCTGCGGGGCCACGCCGAGGACCTCGGCTGCGTTTCCGAGCTCGAGGGGATCGAGGACCTGCTCCAGAACGGCAACGGCGCCGCGCGCCAGCTCGTCGTCTACGAGGCCAACCACGATCTGCACGAGGTCGTGGGGGAGATCGTGGACAAGACGGTCCCGGCGGCCGCCGACGCGGCCGGCTGACCCCGGGTCCCCGCGGCCGGCTGACGCCGGGTGGGTACTCTCAGGGGCGTGAGCCAGCCGGATCTCTTCGTCGTGTGCAAGAACTGTGGTGAGGAGGTCAGCCCCTACGTGACCGAGTGCCCGTACTGCGGGCAGCGGGTGCGCAAGCGCGCCCCGAAGCTCGAGCGTGACGGGGAGGATTCCGAGCCGCGCGCCAAGCGCCGCCGGCCGCGCCGATCCGGCGCCCGGGCCGAGCAGGTGGCGGGCATCGCGCCCGAAGGCGCGCCGGTCGCCACGGCGGCCCTGATCGTCGCCTCGCTGCTCGTGACGCTGGTGCTCGCCGCCGGCGGGCTGGAGCTGACGGAGGTCGGCGGGATCGTCGTGCCGCTGGAGAGCGAGGCCTGGCGCTACGTGACGGCGCCGTTCGTCCACGACAGCCTCGCCTACCAGTTCGTCACGCTCGTCTCCGTCGGCGTCTTCGGGTCGATGATCGAGCGGCGTTTCGGCTGGCTCCCGCTGCTCGCGATCTTCCTCGCCGCAGGCACCGCGGGTAGCGCGGCCGCGGTCGCGGCCGACATCGGCTCGCCCTTCGGGGACGCGGGCCTCTACGCAGTGCTGGGGGCAAACGGCGCCGCGCTGGGGCTGCTCTGCGCCTGGCTGGTCGACGACCGCCGCGCCGCCGCCCGCGGCGACGAGCGTGAGAACGACCTCCTCGGGGTGCGCGTCTTTCTCGCCGTGCTGCTGTTGCTGCCACTCGCGATCGAGGAGGCGAACGCGGTCGCGGGGATCGCCGGGAGCCTCGTCGGGGTCGGGCTGGGCTTCGCGCTGCCGGCGTTCACACGACGCTGAGCGCGCCCGGCGGACCGTCGGTCACGCGCCCGACGCGCGTTCCGGGCAGGTCGGCTCCCGCGGGGGCGGCGATCAGCAGCCCGCCGGAGGTCATCGCGTCGCAGAGCAGCCAGCGGCGCGCCTCGTCGACGGCCTCGCCCCAGCTCACGACCTCCTCGACCCAGGCGCGGTTGCGGCGTGTGCCGCCCGCGATCGGCGGCTCCGCCTCGGAGCCGAGCAGCTCCAGCACCCCCGCGATGGCGGGTACCGTGGCCGCTTCGATCTCCGCGCCGACGCCGCTCGCGGCGGCGAGCTCGCGCAGGTGGCCCAGCAGCCCGAAGCCGGTCACGTCGGTCATCGCGCTCGCGCCCGCGGCCACGGCCGCCTCCGCCGCCGCGCGGTTCAGCTCTGTCATCACCCGCACCTGCTCGGCGACGAGCGCGGCGGGGGCGAGGCCGCGCTTGGCGGCCGTCGAGATGATCCCGCCGCCGACCGGCTTCGTCAGGAAGAGCTCGTCGCCCGCCCGCGCGGTCGAGTTGCGCACGAGCGCGTCGGGGTGGACCGTCCCGGTCACCGCCAGGCCGTACTTCGGCTCGCGGTCGTCGATCGAGTGGCCCCCGGCGATAGAGATCCCGGCGTCCGCGGCGACGGCGCCGCCGCCGCGCAGGATCTCGCGCAGGATCTCGCCGCCGAGCTGCTCCAGCGGGTAGGCGACGAGGTTGAGCGCGGTCACCGGGGTCCCGCCCATCGCGTAGACGTCCGAGAGCGCGTTCGTCGCGGCGATGCGCCCGAAGTCGAACGGGTCGTCGACGATCGGTGTGAAGAAGTCGACCGTCGTGACGATCGCCAGGTCTTCCGACACGCGGTAGACGGCCGCGTCGTCGGCCGTCTCGTTGCCGACCAGCAGCGCGGGGTCTGCGCTGCGCGGGAGCTCGCTCAGCAGCGGGTGCAGGTCGGCCGCCGCGAGCTTGCAGGCGCAGCCCGCGCCGTGGGACAGCTCTGTCAGCCGGGGAGAGGACACCCACCTATCATCCCGGTTCGATGTCCGAGCACGCATTCAGCGATCAGGAGCTCGATCGCGCGGTCGATGCCCTCAGCGACCCGGAGCGCTTTCGCGAGGCCGAGTCGCGCGTCGCGCGGGTCGCCCCGAAGCTGCAGCGGATCCTCAACGACGCGCTGCACGCCGGCGGCTGGTTTGGCGAGGCACACGAGGCGCAGGTGCGCGAGGCGGCCGCCGCCGGGGACGAGAGCGAACGGGTCGCGGCGCTGCGCACGCTGCTCGCCGAGGAGACCCGCATCGGGATGCTCGTCGGCGTGGCCGTCGGGTGGGAGCTCGCGCGCGAGCTGGAGCCGGGCGCCTCCGCCGGCGACTAGAACGCCTCCGCCTCCATCCTGTCCAGGCAAGACAGCCCGAACGTCCCGCGCTGACGGTCATGCGGGGCAACCCGGGACGCTCGGGCCGCGCCGCGGTCACCCCCCGGGGGCGAACGTCCCGCGCTGACGGTCATGCGGGGCAACCCGGGACGCTCGGGCCGCGCCGCGGTCACCCCCCCGCCTCATCCCCGTCCGCCCGCCGCCCCCGTCCACTGGATATCCTCGGCCCGGCCTCTCGATTACCCCGAGCGAAGGAGACCCATGCCTGACGTGGAGTTCGAGGCCAACGGCGGCACCGCCCCGGGTTACCTCGCCGCACCCGAGTCCGGCAGCGGACCGGCCACGATCGTGCTGCAGGAGTGGTGGGGGCTCGACGACCACATCCGGGATGTCTGCGACCGGCTCGCGCAGGAGGGCTTCTTCGCGCTCGCCCCGGACCTCTTCCGCGGCGAGACGACCGAGGAGCCCGACGAAGCCCAGCAGAAGATGATGGCCCTGTCGATGGACCGTGCCGAGCAGGACATGCGCGGCGCGGTCGACCACCTGGCGGGCCTCGAGGGCGTCGAGGGGACGGGTGTCGGATCGCTCGGCTTCTGCCTCGGCGGCGGGCTGTCGGTCTGGGCGGCCACGATCAACGCCAAGGTCCGGGCGGTGGTGACCTACTACTACGTGATGCCCCACGGCAAGCCTGACTTCTCAGAGATCAAGGCCCCTGTCCTCGGCCATTTCGGCACCGCCGACGACTTCATCCTGGTTGGGCACGCCCAGTCGCTCGAGCGGGAGATCGCACAGGTCTCCGGTCAGCCGGCCAAGTTCGAGTTCTACGAGGGCGCCGGCCACGCGTTCTTCAACGACACCGACCGCCTCGGCACCTACGACAAGGAGGCGGCCGAGCTCTCCTGGCGGCGCACGATCGAGTTCCTGCGCTCGAGCCTGGCGGCGGCGTGAGCCGCCCGGCACGGTGGGGGGGCCCGTCCGGCCGCGGTGCCGCCTCCCCCCGGCGGGGCGCCGGCGCCGCGATCCTCGTCGCCGCCGCGCTCGTGCTCGGCGCCGGCTGCGGGGACGACGAGGGCAGGGTGACCCAGGAGAGCGTCGACACGGCGACCACGCCGACGACGCCCGAGAGCACGCCGACCGAGACCGCGCCCGCGCGGACCGCTCCCGAGCAGGAGCGGGAGCCGGCCCCCCCGGCGCCCTCGAAGCGCCCGCAGCCGGCGCCGTCCGCGCCGGAGGACCAGCCGGGCGGCGCGGGCGACGAGGTGCCGATCAGCTCGCAGGCGCTGCTGACCGGCAAGGGGGGGCGGATCCGCCCCCGCCTCGTGCGGGTGCCGCCCTTCATCGCCGTCCGCGTGGAACTGCGCTCCGCCGACGGCGAGCGCTACTCGCTGCGCTTCGGCAAGCGCTTGATCAGGGTGAGCGCCGCGCTGCCCTCGGTCTCGCGCAGATTCGACGGGCTGCGCCCCGGGCGCCGGCTGGTTGGCCGGGGCAGCTCCGGGACCGTCGTGATCGAGGCCTCGGCCGAGCCCGGGCCGTGAGCGCCGAGCCCCGACATTGATCGCCGCGCCCCGGCCCTGAACGGGCGCGCGCGCGGCCTCCTGCTAGCCGGCCGGCGGGGGAGGGGTCGCGGGGAGCGGAGCCGGCTTCGGCTGCGGTGGCAGCGGCACCGGAGTGGGCGCCGGAGGCGGGGGCGCGGCGACAGGGGGCGGGGGCGACGGCACGGGAGCGGGAGCGAAAGTCTGGGTGGGCGGCGCGGGCGCGACGGGTACGGGAACCGGGAGGGGCTCGGTGCGCGGGGGCAGCGTGGCGGTCGACTCCTCCTCCTGCACCTCCGGGGCGGCCGGGAGTGCGGGGTCGGCGACCCGGACCTCCTCCTCCACCGGCGGTGCGGCCACCGGGACGGGCTCCGGCTTCGCGCGCCGACGCTTGCGCTTGGCGGCGGCCCTGGCCTTCGCGGCCG
>JBPCKX010000016.1:0-4178 GCA_051003875.1 Thermoleophilaceae bacterium | reverse complement strand
GCGGTAGAGGACAACCGCACCCGCAGCGCCGAGATCTTCGAACAGGAGGCCTACGTTGTCGGGCCCCACGTGCGCGGCGATGGCGCCGCCCCACGCTACAACGTGCCCTACTTCAAGGGAACCGCCTCGCGCGACCGTCTCGTGCAGATCGTGCTCGACAACCGGATCCCCGCGCGCATCAACCAGCAGTTCGTCAAGAGCCTGGTCGGGCCGCTCTCGATCCTGCTGCCGACGCTGATCCTGATCGTCGTCTTCGTCTACTTCATCATGTCCTTCAGGCGAGGCTCGGGGCCATTCGGGGTGCGCAGCGGAGCGCGCATGTCGACCGAGGACGACGTGCGCGTCAGCTTCGCGGACGTCGCCGGACAGGAGACGGCCGTGACCGAGCTGAAGGAGGTCTCCGAGTTCCTGTCGGAGACCGGGCGCTTCGCGGAGCTGGGGGCCCAGATCCCGCGCGGGATCCTGCTGTTCGGCCCGCCGGGCTGCGGCAAGACGCTGCTGGCGCGGGCGCTGGCGGGCGAGGCCGGCGCCTCCTTCTACTCGATCTCGGGCTCCGACTTCGTCGAGATGTATGTCGGGGTCGGCGCGGCGCGGGTGCGCAGCCTCTTCAAGGAAGCGCGCGAGAGCGCGCCCGCGATCATCTTCATCGACGAGCTCGACGCCGTCGGGCGCCGCCGCACCGCGGGCCCCAGCGCGGCCGGGGTGGGCGGGTCCGGCGAGGAGCAGGGACAGGCCCTCAACCAGCTCCTGACCGAGATCGACGGCTTCTCCCCCACCCAGGGGGTGATCCTCGTCGGCGCCACCAACCGCCCCGACGTGCTCGACCCCGCGCTGCTGCGCCCGGGCCGGTTCGACCGCGCGGTGGGCCTCGAGCTGCCCGACGAGGAGGGACGGGCGGCGATCCTCGCGGTCCACGCGCGCAGCAAGCCGATCTCTGCCGCGGTCGACCTGACCCGGGTCGCGCACGACGCAGTCGGCATGAACGGCGCCGACCTGGCGAGCATCATGAACGAGGCGGCGCTGCTCGCCGCACGCGCGCGGCGCGCGCGGATCGAGCAGGAGGATCTCGAGGCGGCCCTCGCGCGTATCCGCGAGGCGCCCGAGCGCCAGCGCCGACTCTCGGTGCGCGACCGCAGCATCGGGCAGACGCTGCTCGGCGCCGAGCGCAACACGTTCGCCGACGTGGCGGGACTCGACGACGCCGTCGCCGAGCTCGCCGAGGTACGCGAGTACCTCGCCGACCCGACCCGCTTCGAGCGGATGGGAGCGCGGGTCCCGACGGGATATCTGCTCTCGGGGCCGCCGGGCTCGGGCAAGACGCTGCTCGCCCGCGCGGTCGCGGGCGAGTCGAACGCCGCGTTCGTCTCGGCGGCCGGTACCGAGTTCGTCGAGGTCTACGTCGGCGAGGGGGCGGCACGCGTGCGCGACCTGTTCGCCCAGGCGCGCGCGACCGCGCCGGCCGTCGTCTTCATCGACGAGATCGACGCGATCGGCGGGCGGCGCGGGGCCGGGAACGACCACCAGGAACGCGCCCAGACGCTCAACCAGCTCCTGGTCGAGCTGGACGGGTTCGCCGGGCGCACGGGCGTGATCGTCATGGGCGCCACCAACCGCCCGGACATGCTCGATCCCGCGCTCACGCGGCCGGGCCGCTTCGACCGCCTGATCGCGCTCGACCTGCCCGATCGCGACGGAAGAAGGGCGATCCTCGACGTCCACGCAGCCGGCAAACGGCTCGGCGCGGGCGTCGACCTCGACGCGCTCGCGCGGCTGACGCAGGGGCTTTCGGGCGCCGCGCTCGCCGCGGTGATGAACGAGGCGGCGCTGCTGGCCGCCCGCGCGGGCGACGAGGAGATCTCGATGCCGATCGTCGAGGACGCGCTCGAGCGCAGCGCGACGGGGATCGCGAGCGGGCGGGTGCTGTCCGACGACGACCGGCGCGCGGTCGCCTACCACGAGGCCGGGCACGCCCTCGTCGCGCTCGCGCTCCCCGGCGGGCGGCTGCTGCACAAGGTGTCGATTCTCTCGCGCGGGCACATGCTCGGCGCGACCTGGATGCCCGAGACGGAGGATCAGGAGGTGCACTCGCGCTCGCTGATGGTCGAGCGGATGGCGGTGCTGCTCGGGGGGCGGGTCGCCGAGCAGCTCGTCTTCGGCGAGCCCGGCAACGGGGCCGCGCACGACCTGATGCAGGTCGGCGCGATCGCGCGGCAGATGGTCGCCCAGCTCGGGATGAGCGAGGCGGTCGGGGCGATCAACTACACCGCCGAGCTCTCGCCCGGCGGAGGCCACCTCTACTCGGAGGAGACCTCGCGCCTGATCGACGCCGAAGCGCGCAGGTTCGCGAACGAGGCCGAGGCGCTCGCCGGCGACGTGCTCTCCGGCTGGCGCGACTCGCTCGACCGCCTCGTCGACGCGCTGCTCGAGCGCGAGACGCTCACGCTCGAGGAGGTGGAGACGATCGCGGGCCAGGCTCCGGCCGGGATCAGGCGCAGCGCGCCGCTCGGCTCCGTCGGCCTCGGACACGGCCCGGCGGGGCAGGCGGGGCCGGCGCTCAGGCGGTAGGGCCTCCGCACGGGCCGGGCGCGGCCTACGGAACCTCCACCTCGGCGACCATCCCCTTCTCGGTGTGCGGCGGACCTCCCGCGCGGTCGCGAACGAAGCACAGCAGCGCGTAGCGGCCGGACTGCAGGTTCAGCCGCGTGACCTGTCGCTCGCCGCCCTCGAGCACGACCGTCTCCCGGGTCTGCTCGGGATCGACGGGTGGCGGGCCGACCGCCTTCCCCGCGAAGAAGGCGCGCGCCTCGGCCAGCGTCCTCCCGGCGCGCAGCGGCGAGAAGAAGGCGTGGTGCGGCTCCCTGCCCGCGTTGCGGAACTCGACCGAGGAAGCGCCGGCCTCGATGCCGGAGAGCCTGTATCCGTAGTCGACGGCCGTGACGCGCGCGCTCGCCGCGGGAAGCGCCTCGTCGCGCTCGTCCGCCCCGCCCCCGCCGGCGGTCGCGCGAAAGCGCGCGACCACGCCGGGCTCGTCCCCCGCGCCCGCGACGTAGTAGGTGCCCGGAGCGAGCCGCTGGATGGTCGCCCCGGTCGCGCCCGGCGCGGTCAGCCCCACGCCGCCCGCCGTCCTCAGCCACGGCGGCAGCGGCCGCCGCGTCCTGCGCGCCTCGGTGACGGTGTGGCCGGCCCCCACCCGCCAGAGCTGCGCCTTGTGGGTGGCCTTGCCGGCGTTCGTGAAGCGGATCTCGACGAGGCCCGCGCGAACGGTCTTCGGCGCGAGGTACCGGAAGCGACCGGGAGCGGGCTCGGTCACGGCGATCTCGAGTCGCCGCAGCTCGCTTCCCTCCGGCGCGAGCGAGCCTCCGCCCGGCGTCGAGTCTTCGCCGGCGCTGCCTCCGCACGCCGGCCCGAGCAGCGCGAGAGCGACCAGCGCGCCCCGGAGGGCGGTCGCCTTTCCCGCCCCGGTCACGCCGCCCGCCTGCGCCGGTCGCCCGACCCCACGAGCACGAGCGTGTGCATGCCCCGCGGCTGCTCTTCGAGCCGCTCGGCGAGCTCCGAGAGCGGGCAGGCGACGAGCGCCTCGTCGGGCCACGAGACGCGGTGGGCGATCGCGCACGCCGTGTCGGGCGCGTATCCGGCGACGAGCAGCCGCTGCTGGAGCTCGCCCGGCTCGCGGCCCGCCATGAAGACCGCGGTGGTCGCAGCCGGATCGGGCACGCGCCCCTCGCGCGTCGTGAGCACGAGCGCCCGCGCCTCCTCGCGCGCGCCCGTGAGGTCCCAGGCGAGCGCCGCGGCCGCCGCACCGACGGCACTCACGCCCGGCACGATCTCCACCGGCAGCCCGCGGTCGGCGACGTCGCCGAGCTCCTCGTGGATGCGCGCGAAGATCGTGGCATCGCCGGCGTAGAGCCGCGCGACCCTGAGCCCGTCGGCTGCGGCACGGTCGTAGACGGCGTGGATGTCGGCCATCGTCGCCGGCGGCCACGGCACGATCTCCGCCCCCGGTCGCGCGTGTCGTGTGACGAGCTCCTCCATCAGGAGGTCGCGGCCCCAGATCACCACGTCCGCCGCCGCGATCGCCTCGGCGGCGCGCAGCGTGAGCAGGTCCGGCGCTCCGGGGCCGCCGCCCACGAAGTGGACCGCCGCGCGGGGGTGGACCGTCGCCTGGGGGTGGACCGTCG
>JBPCKX010000015.1:0-8901 GCA_051003875.1 Thermoleophilaceae bacterium | reverse complement strand
ACGTCGGCGAGCAGGTCGAAGGTGCGCGTGATGTCGACCGTGAAGTCCTCGAGGTCGCGGTTGTTGATCCCGATCACGTCGGCGTCAACGCGCAGCGCGGTGTCGAGCTCGTCGCGGCGGGAGATCTCGACCATGGCGTCGAGGTCGAGCGAGCGCGCGAGGCGGTAGAGCTCGTGCAGGTCCGCCTCGCGCAGCGACCCGACGACCAGCAGGACGGCGTCCGCTCCCGCCGCCTTGGCCTCGAAGAGCATGTAGGGGTCGACGGTGAAGTCCTTGCGCAGGATCGGCAGGTCGCTCGTGGCGCGCGCCTCGCGCAGGTCCGCGAGCGAGCCGCCGAAGTGCGCCTCCTCGGTCACGATCGAGAGCGCGGCCGCGCCGCCGCGCCCGTAGGCGCCGACGATCTCCGCGCAGCCGGCGCCGTCGCGGATCCTCCCCGCCGACGGGGAGCGGCGCTTGTGCTCGGCGATCAGCGAGGTCCCGGGGCGCGCGAGCGCCTCCGCGAACGGGCGCGCGTCGTGGTGCTCTGAGAGCGCGGCCTCGCGCACCTGCTCGAGCGGCGTGGTCTCCCGCCGGCGGTCGCAGGCGCGCCGGGTGGCCTCGACGAGGCCCTCGAGGCGCGGGTTCACGGCGCCAGCTCCCGCGTGCGGGCGACGAACCGCTCGAGCACGTCGCGCGCGGCGCCGCAGTCGATCGCCATCTCGGCCGCACGGACGCCCGCCTCGATCGAGTCCGCACCCCCGCCGACGTAGATCGCGGCCCCCGCGTTGAGGACGGTCACGTCGCGCTCGGGCCCCGCGCCCGCCTCGAGCACCCGGCGCGCGATGCCGGCGTTCTTCTCGGGCGTCCCGGCCGCGAGCGCAGCCTGCGGGGCGGTGCTCAGGCCGACCGACGCTGGCGTGATCTCGTGGGCGTGGAGCCGGCCGCCCTCGAGCTCCACCACGCGCGTCGGCCCGCAGACGCTGAGCTCGTCCAGTCCGTCGTCGCTGGAGACCACGAGCCCATGGTCGCAACCCAGCTCGCCGAGCGCGCCCGCGACGATGTCGAGGAAGCGCCTGTCGGAGACGCCGATGAGCTGCCTGCTCGCCCCGGCGGGGTTGGTCAGCGGGCCGAGGAAGTTGAAGATCGTCCGCACTGCGAGCGCCTTGCGCACGGGGATGACATGGCGCATCGCGGGATGGTGCCCGGGAGCGAACATGAAGCCGAAGCCGAGCTCGTCGATGCAGGCGGCGACCTGCTCGGGCTGCAGGTCGATGCGCGCGCCGAGCGCCTCCAGCACGTCCGCCGAGCCCGACCGCCCGGTCGCCGAGCGGTTGCCGTGCTTGGCCACCCGGCAGCCCGCGCCCGCGGCGACGAAGGCCGCGGTCGTGGAGACGTTGAAGGTCGGGCGACCGCCGCCGGTGCCGGCGGTGTCGACGAGGTCCGTCGCGCGCGGATCAACGGCAACCGCCACCGCGCGCATCGCGCGCGCCATCCCGGCTATCTCCGGGACCGTCTCCCCCTTCGTGCGGAAGGCGATCAGCAGGCCCGCGGTCTGGGTCTCGGACGCCCGCCCCGCCATCACCTCGTCGAGCACCCCCTCGGCCTCCCCGGAGGTGAGCGCCTCACCGCGGCAGAGCCGATCGATCGCTTCGGTCAGGACGGGGTTCGGCACGCCGCTCAGCGCTCCAGGAAGTTGTGCAGGATGGACATCCCCTCGCCGGTGAGCACCGACTCCGGATGGAACTGGACCCCCTCGGCGGGGAGCGCGCGGTGGCGGATCGCCATCACGGTCGCGCCCGAGGCGGCCGAGCGCTCAAGCACGTCGGGCAGCTCGGGGCTCACGACGAGCGAGTGGTAGCGCCCCGCCACGAGCGGCGAGGAGAGCCCGCTGAAGATCGTCCGGCCGTCGTGGTCGACCGGGGCCGTCTTGCCGTGCACCGGGTCGCCGCGCACGACCTCGCCGCCGAAGGCGCGCGCGAGCGCCTGATGGCCGAGGCAGACGCCGAGGACGGGCGTGCCCGCCTGCGCGAAGCGCCTGACCGCCTCGACCGAGATGCCCGCCTGCTCGGGGGTGCAGGGCCCCGGTGAGACGATCAGCCGGTCGGGGCGCCGGGCGAGCAGCTCGTCGACCGTCGCGGCATCGTTGCGAACGACCTCCGGGTCGGCGCCGAGCTCGCCCACATACTGGACGAGGTTGTAGGTGAAGGAGTCGTAGTTGTCGACGATCAGGCATTTCATCATCAGGCCCAGTCCGTCTGCCGGCAGGCCAGCTCCACCGCGCCGAAGACCGCACCCGCCTTCGCCTCGCTCTCGCGGACCTCGTAGCCGGCCTCGGAGTCGGCCACGATCCCGCCGCCGGCCTGGACGTGCACGCGACCGTCCTTGACGAGCGCCGAGCGGATGTAGATGCACGTGTCGAGGTCGCCGCCGTAGGAGAGGTAACCGACCGACCCGCCGTAGGGACCGCGGCGGGTCGGCTCGAGCTCGTCGATGATCTGCATCGCGCGGATCTTCGGAGCGCCGGAGAGGGTGCCCGCGGGCAGCGAGGCGCGCAGCGCGTCCATCGCGCTGACGCCGTCGCGCAGCGTGCCCGAGACCGAGGAGACGATGTGCAGCACGTGCGAGTAGGTCTCGACGACCATCAGCTCGTCGACCGTCACCGAGCCGTACGCGCACACGCGACCGAGGTCGTTGCGGGCGAGGTCGACGAGCATCACGTGCTCGGCGCGCTCCTTCTCGTCGGAGAGCAGCTCCTCGGCCCGTTGCAGATCGCCCGCCGCGGTCTCCGCGCGCGGGCGCGTGCCCGCGATCGGTCGCTGCTCGGCGTGGCGCCCGGTGACCTTGATCAACGCCTCGGGCGAGGCGCCCGCGATCTCGAAGTCCTCGAAGTCGAGGAAGTACATGTACGGGCTCGGGTTGATCGCGCGCAGCCCGCGGTAGATCGAGAACGCGTCGACGGGCGCCTCGGCGCTCCAGCGCTGGCTCGGGACCACCTGGTAGGCGTCGCCGGCGCGGATGTACTGCTTGCATCGCTCGACGGCGTCGGCGAAGCCCTCGCTGCCGATGTTGGAGCGGAACTCGGGTGGCTCGCGCACCCCTGCCCGCGCGAGGGGCACGGGCCGGGACAGGCGCTCGCGCACGGCGGCGATCGCCGCGACGGCGCCGTCGTAGGCGCGGGCGAGGTCGTCCTCGACGTAGACGTTGGCGACGATCGTCACCTCGTGGCGCAGGTGATCGAAGGCGACCAGCACGTCTGAGACCATCAGCGCCAGGTCGGGCGTGCCGAGCTCGTCCGGGTTGCCGGGACCGATCGACGGCTCGGCGTGGCGCACGAGGTCGTAGCCGAAGAGCCCGACGGCGCCGCCGGCGAACGGCGGCAGCCCGTCCAGCGGCGCGACCCGGTAGCGCTCCAGCTCGGCGGCGACCGCCGCGTACGGGTCGCCCGCCTCGCGCCGCTCCCCGCCCACCGTCAGCACGCCGTCCTCGAGCCGGATCTGGGTCCGCGGGCGGCAGCCGAGGAACGACCAGCGCCCGAATCGCTGCCCCTGCTCGGCCGACTCGAGCAGGAACGAGGGCCCATCGCCGCGCAGCTTGAGGTAGGCCGAGACGGGGGTCTCGCAGTCGGAGATGAACGTGTGGCGCAGCGGCACGAGCGTGCTCTCGCCCGCGAGCTCGCGGACCTGCTCGAGCGTCGGCGTGATCTCGAGGCCGGAGTGCTCAGCCGCGACGGGCATTGAGCACCTCGCCCGCGTCGGAGAGCGACAGCCCGCGCGAGAAGAGCAGGACGGCGAGGTGGTAGAGGACGTCCGCCGCCTCCTCGCCGACGCGCTCGTCGGACTCCCCGGCGGCGGCGCGCGCGACCTCGTCGGCCTCCTCACGGACCTTGTCGCCGATCCGCGGCGGGTCGGCGAGCAGCTCGGCCGTGTAGCTGGAAGCTGCCTCACCGCGCGCGGCCGCGCCGGCCCGCGCGGCGATCGTCCGCTCGAGCGCCGGCAGCGCTTCGGCTGCGCCGGGCTCCGTGTCCCCGCGGTGAAAGCAGCTCCGCTCGCCGGTGTGGCACGCCGGGCCGACGGGATCGACGAGCGCGACGATCGCGTCCCCGTCGCAGTCGTAGCGCAGCGCGCGCAACCGCATAGTGTTGCCCGAGGTCGCCCCCTTGTGCCACAGCTCGCCGCGCGAGCGGCTCCAGAAGTGGACCTCGCCGAGCTCCAGCGTGCGCGCGAGCGCGAGCTCGTTCATGTAGGCCAGCGTCAGCACCTCGCCGGTGCGCGCGTCCTGCATCACGCACGGCACGAGGCCATGCTCGTCGAAGTCGATCTCCTCCACGCGGGGATTGTCCCGTACAGGGTCGAGCGACGCTGCCGGGCCTGGACGCCGCGAGCAGCGACAGCCCGCGGATGCGCTCTCCTGCTGCCGCGGCCGGTCCCGTCCGGGTCCGCCCCTGGGCTCCGACCAGGGCGCGCCCGTCGACACAACGGCCCGGCGCCGGTCTCCGACATGTATGGCGCCATATGCCTTGATGCCACGCTCTTGATGTCGTGATGTCGCTGGTAAGCTTCATCCAAAATGCGAACTACACTGACGCTCGATGACGATGTTGCCGCTGCGCTGGCACGACGCCGCGCTGAACGCAGCACCGGTCTGCGACAAGAGGTCAACGAGCTCCTGCGGACCGGCCTGGCGGCCACGGCCGAAGCGAGTGGGCGCGCGGCGGAGCCCTACGAGCTCCCAACGTTCGATCCCGGCCGAGCCTTCATCACCGACCCCCGGGCGCTGAAGGAGCTCCTCGACGACGAGGACGACACTCGCGCGCTCGGCGGTCGTGCGTGATCCTCGTCGACGTCAACCTCTTGGTCGACGCCACGATGACCTCCGCGCGTGACCATGACGCGGCCCGATCCTGGCTACAGAGCCGGCTGGCCGGCACAGCCCGTGTCGGTCTCCCGTGGGCGTCGCTCACCGGGTTCGTACGGGTGGTGGGCCAACCTCGGGCCTGGGAGCGGCCGCTCGCCGTCCGGGGCGCCCTGGCCATCGTGCGCTCATGGCTCACGCGTCCCTGCGCATGGATACCCGAGCCGGGACCCCGGCACCTCGACGTGCTTGGCGAGCTGCTCGGCGCTCAGCCCTCCGCACGGCTCGTGTCCGACGCCCACCTCGCCGCTATCGCCATCGAGCACGGTCTGGAGCTCGCCAGCCGCGACCGTGACTTCACCCGGTGGGCCGATCTCAACCTCCGGTCCCGCGACCCGCTCGCCTGACCTCTGCTGGTCCACTTCGCTGCCGTCTACGCTCCCGCACGGTCAGGGCGAGGTGAGGATCGACTGCCGCGCCCGCCACACCGCTCGCCGCCGCACCCTCCGTCGCGCCCGCGGAGAGAGCGCGGACGCGAGCGTGCGCCGCCGGCGTCATGAACGGCCCCCGCGCGATCGGTGCGGAACGGGCTACGAGCGCAAGATGACAGGGATCTGCACAAGCTTCTGCTCGTGGCGAGAGCCCGCTCAGCGGCGCCCTGCTGGTGGTGCCTTTACCTTAGGTGCGTTAAGGTAAGGGATATGCCGAAGGTGTCTTCCAAGAATCAGGTGACGCTGCCGGTCGCGGCGATGCGGGAGGCGGGGCTGAGTGCCGGCGACGAGGTCACCATCCGCCCCGCCGGGAGGGGCGAGGTCGTCGTCGCTGTGCGCGGCTCCCGCGTGCGGCGCCACGCGGGGATCGCAGACGGTGTCTACGAGCCGGGTGAGGGAGATCGGCTGCGTGGCGAGTGGGAGCGCTGATCCTCGACGCGAACGTCCTGATCGCCCTCCTGGACACCGCCGACGCCCACCACGACCAGGCCGTCGACGATGTCGAGGCGGCCGACCAAGCCGGCCAAGCTCTCACCGCCCCGGCCGGCGCCTACAGCGAGGCGCTCGTGGCATTCGCCCGGGCGGGGCGGCTAGCCGATGCTCGCACTGCGATCGCGGCGATGGGGATAACCGTCGCGGAGCTCTCGGCGGAGAGCGCCGAACGAGCCGCCGAGCTGCGGGCGCGCCACGCCACACTGCGCCTCGGCGACGCCGTCGTGCTCGCCACCGCGCAGTCGCTCTCGGCCCAGTTGCTCACCTACGACAAGCGTCTGGGCAAGCTCGCCGCCAAGGGGCCTGCTTAGCAGCGGAGCAAGAATGCGGTGCTTCGGTTAGTGGAACCGAGGTGCGCGCGTTAGTGGTAGGTAGCTAGTCTAGGCCGCTGGTGCTGGTGGCTGGCTGATCGTGGTGGCGGGGCGGCCGGTCGGGGTGGATGTGGTAGCGGCCGGTGATGTTGAGGTGGGCGTGGATTGCCGGTGAGAGTCCGCCGAGATCGAGGTCGTCGCGGAGCCGTCCGGCGACGCGTTCGCGGTTGATGATTTCGTTCATGTGGTGGGTGTTCCAGGTCACGATGGCGCTGGAGACGAGCGCGAGCGCGGCGGCCTGGGTGCTCTGGCGGTCGAGGCCGTGAAGACGGATGCGGCCTTCGTTGCCGTAGAAGACTGCGTCTTCGAGGGCGTTGATGCTCTCGCCCTTGTTGAGCTGGCGGTGGATGCCGCGCCGCTGCGGCGGCTGGGTGAGGTAGCCCGAGGATGAACTCGGTCTTGACGAGCCGCCCGTAGTCCTGCAGGGCGCCGGCGAGCGTGCTGCGGCGCTGCTGGGCGTGCAGGCGGCTGACGAGCAGGCTTGCCGTGACCGTGCCGCGAAGCAAGGATCCGGTGAGCCGGAGCAGTTCGTCCCACTGCGAGGTGATCAGCCCGCGCTGGATGCGGTGAACGCAGCAGTCGCACGGCGGGGGTGTCGCTGAGCCGTCCGTCGTGCCAGAGCCTGGTGTTGTTGAGCGCCGTTTGATTTCGGCAGGGGAGGTGGCGGTGGTGCCGTTGGTCTCCGGCATGGTGCGGGTGGGCTTGGCAGGCTTGGCGCGTTCGTAAAACGCGCGAGAGCCCTCCCGCCAGCTTCGTCGGCGTCGGGAGGGCTCTCTTGGATGCCGGAGGTGGCACCCGATGTTGATCGTATGCGCCGACCAGGCGCGGGTCGAGAGTGATCTGGCGGCTGGGGTGTTGTCGTGTCCGTCGTGTCGGGGGGTGCTGGCGCGGTGGGGGCATGGCCGGGAGCGGGTGCTGCGATGCGCGGCGGGGGATCGGGTCCTTCGGCCGCGGCGGGCGCGGTGCCGGGGGTGCGCGGGCACGCATGTGCTGCTGGGCGAGCAGGGTTTGCTGCGCCGTCGTGACGAGGTGTCGGTGATCGGCGCGGCGATCGAGGCGAACGTCGCCGGCGATGGGTGCCGGCGGATCGCGCGGGGCTTGGGGGTGCCGGCGGACACGGTTCGTGGCTGGCTGCGCCGGTTTGGTGAGCGCGCGGAGCTGGTCCGCGCGCATTTCACGCGCTGGGCGGTCGCGCTGGACGCAGAGCTCGGGCCGGTGGGGCCGGCCGGCGGCGTCGTTGCGGACGCATTGGAGGCGGTCGCGGTCGCTGGGCGGGCGTGGGTGTTGAAGTTCGGGCCGGGTGAGCCGTGGCGGGTCGCGTCGCGGCTGTCGGGCGGGCTGCTTTGCAACACGAGCTCCCTCTTCCCGGTGGCGTGGTGAGCTGAGAGGTTCCCGCGCTCGTGACCGGGAGCGGGAGAGCGCATGGATGAAGAGCGTCGCCGGGAGATCGGCCTGTTTCGCTACGCGTTGATCCGCGACGCCGCGGACCCGGTGTTGTCGAAAGCGCAGCGCGGCCGACTGGTCCGCGCGCTCGCCGACCGCGAGCATGTCGGACCGGATGGGCGGCTGGCCCGGGTCGCGCGCGGCACACTGGATGAGTGGATCCGCCTCTACCGTGACGGCGGCTTTCAGGCGCTCGTCCCGCGCCCGCCGATCGTGGCGCCGCGCACGCCGGCCGGGGTGCTCGAGTTGGCGTTCAAGCTGAAGCGGGAGCGGCCGGATCGGACCGCGGCGCAGGTCCGCGAGATCATGCTCGCCAACGGCGGCACCGTGGTCCCGGGGTTGCGGACGTTGCAGACGCACTTCGCCCGCCAGGGGTTGAACGTCCGCGCGGACGGCCGCTCGGCCGGGAAGGTCTACGGCCGTTTCGAGGCGTCGGTGCGCAACGAGCTGTGGACGGGGGACGGGTTGCATGGCCCCAAGCTCGGCGACAGCGCGCGGCGGGCGGTGCTGCTGGCGTTCATCGATGATCACTCGAGGTTGCTGGTCGGCTGGCGGTGGGGCACCGGCGAGGACGTGTTCGGCCTGGAAGCGGCGCTGCGGTCCGGGTTGATGGCAAGGGGCGTCCCGGACGCGGTTCTGGTCGACCGCGGCTCGGCGTTCGTCTCCACGCAGCTGCTCAGGGCGTGCGCGGTTCTGGGCGTGAAGCTGATCCACGCGAGCCCGCGCGCGGCGACGACGAAAGGCAAGATCGAACGCTTCTTCCGGACGGTCCGCGATCAGTTCCTCGTCGAGATCGACGACGGCGTGACGCTGACCGAGCTGAACCGGTTGTTCAGTGCGTGGCTGGAGGTCGTCTATCACCGCCGCGCGCACTCCGAGACCAAGGCGACGCCGCTGGAGCGCTTTGACGCCGCCGGCGCGCCCGCGCTGCCGACCCCGGCGCTGCTGCGCGAAGCGTTCTTGTGGTCACAGCAGAGGACGGTGACCAAGACCGCGACGGTCTCGCTGCACTCAAACCAATATGAGGTCGACGCGGCGCTGGTCGGCCGCAAGATCGAGTTGGTCTTCGACCCGTTTGATCTCACGAGGATCGAGGTTCGCTACCAGCAGCGGCCGTTCGGCCTCGCGGTCCCGTTGGTGATCGGCCGATCGCGGTAGGGACCGCCGTTGCCGGCGGCCCCCCGCGCAGATCCCAGCGTGCGCGTCTAACGCACTGGGCTCCTGCCTTGGGTGATGGCGTCAAAGCGCGCTTCGGGCCAGGGATGCATGATGCG
>JBPCKX010000014.1:0-11768 GCA_051003875.1 Thermoleophilaceae bacterium | reverse complement strand
TGCCTGCCCCCCGTCGCCGAGGTCGACGACGCCGACCGACGCGGGCGACTCGTCGTCGCCGACGTTCGCCTCGCTGCACAGGCCGAGCCGCCCGTTGCCCCCGTAGCCCCAGCAGCGGACGCTTCCCTTCTCGTCGTCGAGGCGCGCGCAGGTCTGGCTGCCGCCGAGCGTGATCGCCCGCGCGGTGCCTCCCATCCCGAGGTCGACCGGCCCGGCCGACGCGGGAAGCTCGTCGTCGCCGATGTCCTCCACGTTGCCGTAGCCGAGGCGCCCGTTGCCGCCGAAGCCCCAGCAGCGCACGGCGCCGCCGTCGAGCAGGGCGCACGTGTGCCCCCTGCCCGCCCCGATCGCCTTCGCGCCCGACCCGAGGACGACCGGCTCGACCGAGCCGGGCGTCTCGGTGTCCCCGATCGGCTGCGAGTTGCCGTAGCCGAGGCGCCCGTTGCCGTTGAAGCCCCAGCAGCGGACCGCGGCGTTGTCAAGCACCGCGCAGGTGTGTGCGTCACCCGCGGCGATCGCCTTGGCGGTGCGGCCGAGGCCGATGTCGACCGACCCGGCGGACGCCGGGGTGTCGCGGTCGCCGATGTTGGCCTCGCTCGCGTAGCCGAGCCGCCCGACGGCGCCGTTTCCCCAGCAGCGCACGTCTCCACCCTGGAGGATCGCGCACGTGTGGAGCCCACCCGCGCTGATCGCGGTCACGGGCCCGGCGCCGAGGTCGACCGGCCCGACCGAGCCGGGCGTCTCGGTGTCGCCGATGTCGAGCGGGTTGGGCTCCACCGGGGGATCGCCCGTCGGCTCGGGGTTGCCGTAGCCGAGCTGTCCGTAGAAGGCGTAGCCCCAGCAGCGCACGCTGTCGTCGTCGAGGATCGCGCACGTGTGCGATCCGCCCGCGCTGATCGACTTCGCCGTCAGTGCCCTCCCCTCGCCGTCCGTGCCGAGGTCGACGGGACCGACCGATCCGGGGGTCTCGTCGTCGCCCACGTTGCTCTGGCTGCCGTAGCCGAGGCGGCCGTTGCCTCCGAAGCCCCAGCAGCGGACGGTGTCGTCGTCGAGGATCGCGCAGGTGTGAAAGTCCCCCGCGCTGATCGACTTCGCCGTTCGGCCCTCGCCGAGGTCGACCGGGCCCGCCGCCGCCGGCGTCTCGTCGTCGCCGATCGTGTCCCTGTTGGCGTAGCCGAGCTCGCCCTCGCGGTTGAAGCCCCAGCAGCGGACTTCGCCGTCGGCGAGCATGGCGCAGGTGTGGTTGCGGCCCGCGTCGAGCTGGGCGGCCGCGGGCTCCAAGGGCTGCGAGGACTGGTCCGCGTGAACGACGCCCCCCGGTAGCGCGATCGCGAGCGTCGCGAGCGCCACGAGCGCGACCGCGAAGAAACCGCCGCCCCGTGCCCGGGCCCGCCCCAGCCGCCTCACATTTCGCTCCGGTTGATCACCCATCAGGCTACTGACAGCGTACACAGGGCAGGGCGGCGAAGCGCCGGGGGCGTTGGCCGGCGAAGCGCCGGGGGCGTTGGCCGGCCACCCGCCGCACGACGGTCAGGTCACGTCGGTGCGCGTGAAGCGCACCCAGGCCGCCGTCAGCAGGACCGTCACCCAGATCACCGCCACGGCGATCGCCCCGGCGACCTCGCGGTCGCCGCCGTCGCCCTCGAGCGCGCCTCCGAGGTCGCGCAGCGCGCTGCCGAGGCTGATGTCCCCGATCGGCAACGCGGTGAGGATGGTGTCGAGCACGAAGACCAGGGCGAGCATCGCCGTCATGCCCCCGGCCATGCTGCGGGCCAGCACGGCCACGGCGCACCCGATCGCGGCGTAGATCGGGTTGGCCAGCAGCGAGGTCACGCCGGCGGTCAGGATGTCCCCTGCCGGGGAGGAGGCGCCGTTGGCCGAGGCCGCGATCGGCAGCAGCGCGGTCGCCGCGGCCCAGACCACGACCGTCAGCCCGAGCGCGGCGCCGATCGCGAGGCCGATCTTCGCCGCCAGCAGACGCCCGCGGCGCGGATCGGCGGCGAGCACGCGGCGCATCGTGCCCTGGCCGTACTCGACACCCGCGATCCAGACTCCCAGCACGATCGAGCCGATCACGCTCCCGATTCCCGCCGACACCTCGGCGGCGTCGATGTAGGTCTCCTCCTTCGCCGAGCCGCTGAAGATCACCGTCACCAGCGCGAGGCCGACGAGGCCGACCGTCACGATCAGCGTCCAGCGCGGGGTCGGCAGCGCGCGTAGCTTCTCGAGCTCAGCCGCCATCGGGCTCCGCGCCTGTGAGGGAGAGGAAGACCTGCTCGAGCGTGGCCTCGGTCCGCTTCAGCTCGGAGACGTAGATCCCCGCCTGCGCGAGCGGCCGGCTGATGTGGGTGCCCTCGACCCCCGGGCCGGTGACCGTGAGGACCCCGTCCGCGCCGTTGACAACCATCCCCGCCGAGGTCAAGAGCGTCCGCGCTCGCTCGGTGCCGCCGGGCGGGAAGACAACCTTGAAGCCGCCGCCGCCCTGGCGCGCGAGCAGGTCGGCGATCGTGCCCTCGGCGACCATCCTGCCGCGGCTCACGATGGCCGCGCGATCGCACATGAGCTGCACCTCGCCGAGCAGGTGCGAGGACACGAGCGCCGTCGTCCCGCGCTCGGGCAGCCGTTTGATCAGCTCGCGAATCTCGACGATGCCGGCGGGGTCGAGCCCGTTCGTGGGCTCGTCGAGCACCACCAGGCGCGGGCGCCCCAGCAGCGCCATGGCGAGCCCGAGCCGCTGCTTCATCCCCAGCGAGAAGGTGCCCGCGGCGGAATCGGCGCGATCGGCCAGCCCGACGAGCGCGAGCAGGTCGTCGATCTCCACTGAGCCACCCCTGAGACCGAGCGCGGTGGCCTCGATGCGCATGTTCTGGCGCGCCGTCGCGCGGGCGTAGAGCGCCGGCCCCTCGATCAGCGAGCCTACCGAGCGTACCGCGGCGGTGAACTCCGAGCTGCCGGGGCGCGCCCCGAGCAGCGAGGTCTGGCCCGCACTCGGTGCCGCGAGCCCGAGCAGGACGCGGATCGCGGTCGTCTTTCCCGCCCCGTTCGGGCCCAGCAGGCCGAACACGGCACCCTCGGGCACCGAGAACGTGAGCCCGTCGACCGCGGCGACCTCGCCGAAGCGCTTGACGAGACCCTCATAGACGGCGAGCGGGAGCATCAGAGCAGCGGCTCGAGGACGTGGAGGGCCGTCGACGCGGCGGCCTGGCGCTCGAGCTCGTCCTCGGGCGGCTCGTAGCCGGTGACCTCGATACCCACGATCTCGCAGTCGCCGGCCACCGCTTCGAGCAGGTCGAAGAGCTTCTCAGGCGCGAGCCCGCCGGGCGCGGGGTGCCGCGCGGGAAAGGACTCGGGGTCGAGCACGTCGAGGTCGAGGTGCACGTAGACGGGAGCGCCGTCGAGCGCGTTCTTCACGGCCACGAGCGTAGCCACGGGGCTGGCGCCGATCACCGTCACGTCGCTGCGCCCGAGCGCTGTGAGCTCATCGTCGCCGAGCTCGCGCACGCCGGCGAGCACGACGCGCCCGGCGTCCACGGCCTCCACGCCGAGGTCCGCGTCCCACCGGCCGCAGGCACCGGCGAGCGCCATCCCCGCCAGGTAGCCGGTCGAGCTGGTCTCGGGCGTCTGGAAGTCGGCGTGGGCATCGAGCCAGAGTACGCGTGCCTCGGGGCGGTGGGCGAGCGCGGTGGGCACCGTGGTGAGCGCGATCGAGCACTCCGCGGCCAGCAGCACCGGCACGTTGCGCCCCGAGAGCGCGTCGTCGACCTGGCCGCCCGCCTCCAGCAGGCAGCCGCGGGAGTCGCGCAGATCGGCCGCGAAGCCCGCCTCGCGCGGCTCGCCCGGCGCGCCGACCATCCGCGGCGCGCACCCGAGCCGACCGCCGACGAGCAGCGCCAGCTCCTGCGCCCCGCGCGCTCCCGCGCGCGAGCGGTCGGAGGTGCGGCAGCCCAGCGCGACGAGCGAGGCACTCAGCGGTTCCTCCACACCGGCTCGCGCTGCTCGAGGAACGCCCGCGCCCCCTCCTTCGCGTCTTCGGTCGAGAGCGCGAGCGTGAGGTTGTGATGGAGGTAGTCGAGCGCCTCGAGCAGCGGCATGTCCTGGGAGCGGAACATCGCGTCCTTGCCGAGCCGCATCATCAGCGGCGGCTTCGCCGCCAGCTTGCCGGCCCAGTCGGCGACCTCCGTCTCGAAGCGCTCCGCGGGCACCACTTTGTTCACGATGCCGGCCTCGCACGCCTGGCGCGCGGTCAGCGGCTCACCGAGCAGGAGCATCTCGTTTGCCTTCTTGCGGGGGACGTTGCGGTAGATCAGGGCCATGATGATGAAGGGAAAGACGCCGACGTCGATCTCCGGAGTCCCGAAGAGCGCGTCCTCGCTCGCCACCACGAGGTCACAGGCCAGCGCGAGCCCGAGCGATCCCGCCAGCACGTGGCCGTTCGCGGCGCAGAGCGTGGGCTTGCCGAGCTCCCCGATCAGCCGGAACAGCCGCACGAAGGCGCCGGTGCCGCGGTGCTTGTCAACGAGCGACTCCTCGGCGGCGAAGCCGGCGAGGTCCCCGCCCGCCGAGAAGACGGTCTCGTGTGAGGAGGCGAGCACCACGCAGCGAACCGCGTCATCCTCGCGCGCGACCTCGAGCGCGGCGATCAGTTCGTCGAGCGTCCGCTCCCCGAGCGCGTTGCGCGTCACCGGGTCGTCGAGCGTGACGGTCGCAGCACCGCCTGCGCCGACGTCGTAGCGGATCTTCTCGTATGCCAAGAGGGCTCCTCGGGGACGAGCCGGGGACTCCCGTCGTCGCCGCGCCGGAGAGTATCCACCCGGCGAGCGGCCCGCCGAGCGGGCGCGGGATCCGCCGGGACGAGCGCCACCCGAGACCTCTACGCCGAGCGATGTCGGCGGCGCCTGCGCCTCAGGAGCACGAGCACGACCAGTCCCACCAGGCCCGCACCGAGAGCCGCCCCGGCCGGCCAGACGCCCCGCCCCGGCGACGGATCCGGGACCCTCCCCCGGACGGGTACCCGCCCGCGGGTGCCGCCTGCGATGGAGAGGGCACGACGCGCCTGCACCAGACCGCGCCCATACTCCGCATCGCGGCCCGGCGCACCGAGGTCCCGGGCGCCTGAGCGGAGCGCCGCGCGGACCTGCGCCGGACCTCGGGTCCTACCCGACCCGACGAGCAGCGCGGCGACCCCGGAAACCTCGGCGGCGGCCGCCGACGTCGACGCCGTGAAGCAGAAGCAGAAGTCCGCCGGCCCGCCCTTGAGGGTCTGCGCGAGCACCCCGTCGGGGGGCCCATTGCCTGTGTCGAGGCGATCCCCGGCGCCCGCGGGCGCGACGAGGTCGAGGGCCCGGCCGTAGTTGGAGTACCGCGCCCGCGTCAGATCCCGGCTGACAGCCCCGACCGCCACCACGGTCGGGTGGGCGGCCGGCCAACCGACCGCCGGCCGCCCGTCGTTGCCGGCGGCCGCCACGACCGTCACCCCCTGCTCCTCCGCGTGCCGCAGCGCCTTCGTCAGGACCGGCGCGGGCGCGGGCCCGGCGATGCTCAGGTTGATCACGTCGGCACCCCGATCGACGGCGAAGCGCACTCCCCGCGCGATCGCGCTCGCGGATCCGCTCAGGTCGGGCTCCAAGACGCGCACGGGCATGATCGTCGCGGCGGGGGCGACGCCCGCGCCACCGATCGCGTTGCCCGTGGTCTGCGCGATGATCCCGGCGATCAGGGTCCCATGGGTCCGGCGGCCGTTCGCCGGAGACACATCGTCGGGGTATGGGTCGCCGTCGACGAAGTCCCGTCCCGCCACGAAGCGCGTGCCCGCGAGGTCGGGCGCCCGCCGGTAGGGGCGGCGATTCCGGTAGGAGACCCCGGTGTCGAGTACGGCCACGGTGGCACCCCCGCCGCGCGAGACGGCCCACGCGTCGGGGATCTGGATCGCAGGGAGATTCCATTGGAAGGGAAAGAGGGGGTCGTTGGGCTTCGCCGCGGGCGACGACGGTCGCCCCTCACCGCCGCCCCGGTCTGCCGCCACGGTCGCGGCAACGGGATGACCGGCGAGCGCGAGGCAGCAGACGCCGGCCACGACCACGATCAGGCGCCTCGACCCGCACCACCCATCCGCACGCGGCATCGCTACGGCGCGCGCGGCAGGCTGAAGCGCACGCACGCCCCGGCCGCCGAGTCCGCAAGCCAGATCTTGCCCCCGTGCGCCTCGACGATCGCGCGGCAGATGGTCAGCCCGAGGCCGGTGCCGTCGCCCGAGCGCGCACTCCCGTCGCCGCCCCGGAAGAAGGGCTCGAAGACGCGCTCGCGCTCGCCGGCGGCGATCCCGCCGCCGGTGTCCGCCACCTCGACGATGACCTCAGACCCCTCGGACTCCGCGACAACCGTCACGCTGCCGTCCGCGGGCGTGTGGCGGATCGCGTTCTGGATCAGGTTGAAGAGGACCCGCTGGAGCTTCTCGGGGTTGGCCCTGGCCGACGCGCGATCGCCGTTGACGAGCGCCTCGACGGCGACCCGCTGCTCGACCGCCTGTGGCCGCATCGCCTCCACGGTCTCCTCGACGAGCTCTGAGAGCGCGACCTGCTGCATCGACCAGTCGATGTCCCCCGCCTCCAGCCGCGAGAGCTCGAAGAGATCCTCGATCAGCGCCAACAGCGAGGAGATGTGCACCGACATCTGCTCGTGGTAGCGTCGCCTCGTGTCGCGATCGACGAGGTCGTCCTCGATCGCGTCGGCGAGCAGGCGCAGCGAGGTCAGCGGCGTCCGCAGGTCGTGGGAAACGGCCGCGATCAGGTCCTTGCGGGCCGACTCGGCGCTGTCGCGCTCGGACTCGCGCTCTGCGAGCTGGACGGCCATCATGTTCGCGGCGTCCGCCAGCTCCGCGATCTCGTCCCGGGCGCTCGTGCTCACCTCGATCTCGCGCCGGCCCTCGCCGACGGCGCGCAGGGTGTCGCGCACGGCACCGATGTCCGCCAGCACGCCGCCGGCGAGCACCGAGAGCGAGTAGGCGGTGAGCGCACCGGCGAAGACCAGCAGCAGCGCCATCGTGAAGGCGTCGTGCGGCGAGAGGAACATCAGCAGCGCCACCGCGCCGACGCCGCCGGCGACGAGCACGACCGTCATGCCGATGCCGGCGGCGAGCTGGCGCGAGAGCCTGCCGGCGGAGCCCCGCCGGCGCGCCAGCACGTGCGCGCAGGCGATCACCGGTGCGCCCGACCCGAGCATGAACAGCACCATCAGCGCTCCGTCCCTGGACCCGTACACCAGCCCGAAGGCCAGGCCGCCGGCGGCGGCTGCCGCGGACAGCATCAGGATGCCGCGCCACGGGCTCATGGCTGGAAGCGGTAGCCGACGCCCCACACCGTCTGCAGCCAGCGCGGGCTGGAGGGCTCCTGCTCGATCTTCGCGCGCAGGCGCCTGATGTGGACCGTGACGGTGGAGGTGTCGCTGTAGAAGGAGTACTGCCAGACGGAGTCCATGAGCTGGTCGCGCGAGAAGACCTGCCCGGGGTGGCGCACGAAGTGCAGCAGCAGCTCGTACTCGCGCACGGTGAGCTGGACCTCCTCGCCGCGGACGGTCACCCGCCGCGCGACCGGGTCGAGCTCCAGCCCGTCGAACGCGATCGGGGCCTCCAGCTCCGGTGTGCTGTCGACGCGGCGCAGCACGGCGTCCACGCGCGCGACCAGCTCCGCGGGCGAGAACGGCTTGACGACGTAGTCGTCGGCTCCCAGCCGCAGCCCGATCACGCGATCGGTCGCCTCCCCCTTCGCGGTCAGGAGGATCACCGAGATGCCGGGGTCGCCCCCGCCCGCCGGCTGGCGCATCCGGCGCAGCACCTCGAGGCCGTCCATGCCCGGCAGCATCAGGTCGAGCACGACCAGGTCGGGCCGCTCCGCACCCGCGAGCTCGAGCGCGTGCGGTCCGTCGCCCGCGATCCGCGTCTCGTAGCCCGCGCGCTCGAGGTAGCGGGAGACCACCTCGGTGATCGTGGGCTCGTCGTCGACGACCAGCACCGAGCCTCGGGGAGAGCTGCCGTTGTCCATCAACCCAGTGTGGCAGCGCGCAGCCGCGGTCGCGACCCGCGTAACGGAGTCGTCATTCCTGCGCCCGCAGCCGCCGCGCGCGCAGGGCGAACAGGATCGCCGATCCGCCGAACAGCACGACGCTGAGCAGCAGCCAGCGCTCGAGGTAGACGTCCGTCGAGAGCGCCGTCGTCCTCATGAAGCCCTCCTCCTTGATCCCGAGAATCAGCGGGAACCACAGCAGCAGCGCGAGACCCGAGAGCAGGGCAGGCACGCGCAGGTGGTTCAGCGCCGCCACCCGCAGCCGCCGGGAGGGACCCTCGCGCCCCACCCGGAGCGCTCCGCCCGCGAGCAGGCCGAGCAGCGAGTAGAGCGGGATCAGCAGCAGATCGTGTAGCAGCACCGCCCCCGCGAGCCAGACCAGGACGTTGCCGGGCCGCGAGGTCGCGTCGAGCGCGTGCGAGAGCGCCCAGGCCGCGAGCGCCAGGCTCAGCAGCGCGACGAGCAGGTGCAGCGGGCTCGCGCCGTACTCGTAGCGAAAGCGCTTCACGCCCGCTCCTGGAAGGCCATCTCGGTGACCCACTTCGTGTTGTGGACGCCGGGCAGGGCGGGCACGATCGCGCGGGCGGGGAAGCCGTGGTCGAGCGAGAGGTCGGCGCCGTTCACCTTCAGCGCCAGCAGCGAGCGGCGGTCGGCAATCTGCCCGGAGTTGAGCGTCGCCCGGCGGAAGATGCCGCGCTCCTGCAGCGAGCGCAACTCGACCTCGGCGGCGCCTGCGGCGCCGGCGAGACGCGCGAGGTCGGCGATCCGCACGCCGGTCCAGCTCTGGGTCGTGGACCAGCCCTCGACGCAGGCGATCGGCAGCGTCTCTGTGACCTGCTCCAGCTCGAGCAGGTCGTCGCGCGTGAGAGTCGCGCGACGCTCGTCGCCGACCCGCAGCACGAGCCGCCAGTCGGCGCCGACCGCCTTCTCCTCGATCCCGACCGAGGCGAAGGTCTTGTTGACCTGGAAGTCGTTCGGGCCGTCGCCGACGCTCTGCCCGCGCGGGGCGAGCAGCGCCAGCCTGCGGAAGGGACCGCCGATGACCTGCCCGGCCCCCATCACGCCCAGGCCGACCGAGGCGGCCCCGACCGTGCCGAGCAGCAGCCGGCGGGTCATCGTCGGCGGCGCGGGCGACTCGGGGACCGTAGTGTGAATCCCCTCGAGCTCGGGCTCGGGCTTCGTGTCGGCGAGGTTGTCGCGCAGCGGGGCGACGACGCCGCGCTCGCGGAACGAGCGCACGACCGTCGCGATCCTGGTCGCGACGTGGAAGGCGAGCGCCGCCATGAAGATGAACGCGCCGTAGTAGTGGGCCGGCACGAACGAGAACTTGAACGGGTAGTAGATCTGGATGTTGAGCACCCCGGTGGCGAGCACGAAGATGCTCGACCCCACCAGCGTCAGTAGCACCAGACGATCGAGGGCGTGCGCGATCGAGCGAAACGCGGGGCGCTCGAACAGCTTCGGGATCACCGCCCAGAGCTTCGCCAGCAGGATCGGGATCGCGGCCAGCCCGGTGATGATGTGAAGCCCCTGCGTGGCCGCATACAGCCACGCCGGGTTGGTCGGCCAGTCGAAGAAGTAGAGGTCGACCCCCTGGTCGAAGAAGCCGTTGCTGCCGAGGTCGGGGTCGTACGCCGCGTGCGAGAGGAACCCGGTCACGGCACAGATCAGGATCAGCGGCAGCAGCGCGGAGCTGAGGAACGAGGCGAGCCAGGGGCCGCGCAGCGGGCTGCGCCAGAACGACGCCTTGAAGGGCCCGGCGTTGGGGACGGGCGGGACCGGCGGTCGGCGGGCGTCGCTCACAGGCCGTACTCCTCGAGCAGGTGCAACCACACCTCGCTGCGGGTCGGGAACGAAGGGATCGCGTGCCAGAGACGGTCGAGCGGGACCGCGCCGACGACGGCGATCGTCGCGGCGTGGAGCAGCTCGGCGGCCTCGGCGCCGGTGAAGGTCGCGCCGGCGAGGACGCCCCGGTCCCGGTCAACGACCAGCCGGGCCGTTCCGGGGGCGCCGCGTCCGTAGAAGCTGCCGCCGGCGTTGCCCGAGGTCGGCTTGTCGACCGCGCGGGCATCGATGCCAGCGTCCTGCGCGCTCTGGAGCGTATGCCCCACCGCGGCGACCTGGGGGTCGGTGAAGATCACCCGCGGCGAGCCCGCGCCATCCTCGGTCACCGCCGCGTCCCGGCCGAGGATCACGTCCGCCGCGGCGCGCGCCTGGTACTTGCCCATGTGGGTCAGCAGCGCGCGCCCGTTGACATCGCCGATCGCGTAGAGCCAGTCGCCGGCGACGGCGAGGGCGCGCATCCGCTCGTCGACCTCGATCGAGCTGCCGCCCTCGAGACCGACGGTGTCGAGGCCGAGGTCATCCGTGTGGGGCCGCCGGCCGATCGCGACGACCAGCTCGTCGGCCGCGACCGCCGGGCCCTGCTCCAGCTCGACCGTCACCGCACCCTCCCCGTCGCGCGCGACGGCCTTCGCCTTCGATCCGAGCCGGACGTCGACGCCGCGCTCGCGCAGCGAGGCCTCCACCTGCTCGCTCGCGAACGGCTCCTCGCGGGAGATCAGGCGGTCGATCGCCTCGATCAGCGTGACCTGCGAGCCGAGCGTGCGCCAGGCCTGGGCCATCTCGACCCCGACCACGCCGCCGCCGAGGATCGCCAGCCGTGCGGGCACCTTGCGCGTGGTGGTGATCTCCCGGTTGGTCCAGGGGGCCGCCTCGCGGAGGCCGTCGATCGGAGGTATCAGCGCGCCGGAGCCCGTCGCGACGACGACCGCGGTCCGAGCGAGCAGCAGCTCGTCGCCGACCCGCACCCGTCGCTCGCCGTCGAGGCGCGCGTGCCCGCGCACGAGCTCGATCCCGCGCTGCTCGAGCCACGGAAGCTGGCCGGAGTCGTCGAGGTCGTGGATCACCTCGTCGCGGCGGGCGAGCACGGCCGCGACGTCGAGCTCACCGCTGAGCGCCTCGGCCGCGCCGGGGACCCGACGCGCCTCGGCCAGCGCCTCCGCGGGCCGCAGCAGCGCCTTCGAGGGCATGCAGGCGTAGAAGGAGCACTCGCCGCCGATCAGGCCGGGCTCGACGATCGCCACCGCGAGACCGCCCGCCGCGAGCCTGCCCGCGCACACCTCGCCGGCGGGACCTGCCCCGATCACGATCGCGTCGAAGCTCCGCTCCCCCATGGGCTCCTGTCCGGCCCCCGGGCTCATCCGGTCGGCTCCGGGTCGATGATCTGGAGCGTCCCGTCCTTGCGGCTTGCGACGAAGACCCGCCCGGTGACCGGGTCGACCGCGACGCTGTTCGGCTGGCGCACCGTGGGGATCCTGCGCAGCTCGCGCCGGTCGGTGAGCTCGGCGACCTCGTTGGTCTCGGTGAGGGTGACCCAGAAGCGCCGCCGGAACGGGTCGACGGCGATCCCGTAGGGGGCATCCGTCAGAGCGGTGCGGCGGCGGATGCGCAGCTCGGGCTCGGTACGCACCTCGAGCAGGCCGTCACCGCGGGTGTCGACCACGAACAGCCTCGAGTCGAGCGCCTCGACGTGCGTAGGGCCGATGCCGACGTCGATCTTCCCCAGGCTCTCCAGGCTGCGCGTGTCGTAGAGCTCGAGCGCCCGCTCGGAGACCCCGACGACGGCGACGCGCCGCCGGTCGGTGGTGGTGACGACGCCGCCGGGCTGGACGGGGGCGGCGACCTGGCGCACCAGCCGGCCGTCCTCGA
>JBPCKX010000013.1:0-8129 GCA_051003875.1 Thermoleophilaceae bacterium | reverse complement strand
CGGCTGCTGGCGGCCGTCGCGCCCGACACGCTCGCCGAGATGGAGGCCCGCGGGCGGGCCTTCGGACGGGGACGGCTGCGGGCCGTCGTCGGCTACTCGGACACCGCGCCGGTCCCGCGCATGAACGCGCTCGCGGCGCGCGCGCACGGGCGCCCTGTGGTGCAGGTCCAGCACGGCGCCTTCGCCTACCTGCCGCGCGAGGAGGGGGTCCCCTCGCGCGTCCTCGACGGGTGGCTCTCAGACCACGTCGCCGTCTGGTCGCGGCGCGACGCGGATGCCTTCGCGCCGCACCTGCCGGGGCGGGTCGAGGTCACCGGCAACCCCGGCGCCGCCGGCCTGCTCGACATCCCGGCGCCGCGGGCGGCGGGAAAGCGCGCGCTGGTGCTCGGGCAGATGCCGGGGCCGCTGTCGGCCACTGCGGACGTCCGCGTCACGGCCGCGCACCTGCGCGCGGCGCTGACCGCGCTCGCGGCGGTACGCCCGGACTCGGAGGTGCTCGTGCGCCCGCACCCGCTCGACGGCGCGCGCGAGGCATACCGCCGGATTGCGCTCGACTTCCCCCGCCTTGACGTCCGCGTCGATGCCGGCGGGAGCGTCGAGCAGGCGATCGCATCCGCCTCGCTCTGCGTCGGCGCACTCTCTACGGCGACGCTGCAGGCGGCCGCGCTGGGGCTCCCGACGGTGCTGCTCGACGTGACCGGCATCGAGCTCGAGTGGCCCTTCGACGGCGGCGGCGACTTCCCGACGGCGCGCACGGCGGCCGAGCTGGCCGAGCTGCTCGCGGCCCCCGCGACCGGGCGCGAGACGGCGCTCGAGGCGCTCGGGGCCGACGCGGGCGCAGTCGAGCGCGTGGCGGCCCTGGTGCACGCGGCGGTGGAGGCCGGGTGACGGGGCCGGGGGTCGCCGCTCAGGGCAGCGCGGCGGCGAGCTCCTCCACGACGCGCTCGATGTCCTCGCCGGTCATCGCCGGGAACATCGGCAGCGAGATGAGCCCCGCGTAGAGGCGCTCGGCGTTGGGGCAGGTGTCCTGCGGGTAGCCGAGCTCGTCGCGGTAGTAGGGCATGCGGTAGAGCGGGATGTAGTGGACCTGCACGCCGATGCCCGCTGCACGCAGCGCGTCGAACGCGCGCCTGCGCGCCCGGGCGCCGTCGCGGACGCGGACGGGGAAGAGGTGGTACCCATGCAGCGAGCCCGGCGGGGCCGCCGGGGGCAGCTCGATCCGCTCCTCGCCCGCGAGCAGCTCGCGGTAGCGGGCGGCGATCTCGTTGCGGCGCGCGACCCAGCGGTCGAGCCGCTCGCGCTGGGAGAGCCCGAGCGCGCACTGCACGTCGGTGATGCGGTAGTTGAAGCCGAGCGCCCGCATCTCGTAGTACCAGGCGCCTTCGTCGGGCCCGGGGTCGAGGTCCTCGCGCGTGATGCCGTGCGTGCGAAAGAGCTCCACCCGCCGCGCCAGGCGCGCGTCGTCGGTCGCGACGAGCCCGCCCTCGCCGGTCGTCATCGTCTTCACGGGGTGAAAGGAGAAGGCCGTCATGTCCGCGCCGCCCGCGCCGCCGACCTTCACTCCGTTGCGGTGGCCGCCGATCGCGTGGCAGCCGTCCTCGATCACCGTCACCCGCTCGCGCACAGGCTCGAGCGGGTCGAGATCGACCGGCAGCCCCGCGTAGCTCACCGGCAGGATCGCGCGCGTGCGCTCCGAGACCTGCGCCGCGGCGGCGGCGGTGTCGAGGTTCCAGGTCGCGGGGTCGATGTCGACGAAGCGCACGTCGGCGCCCAGGTAGCGCGCGCAGTTGGCCGACGCGGCGAAGGTGATCGGTGAGGTGATCGCCTCGTCGCCGGGGCCGAGCCCGGCGGCGAAGGCCGCCGCGTGGAGCGCCGCGGTCCCACTCGAGAGCGCGACCGAGTGCCCCGTCCCGAGGTAGGCGGCCATCGCCTCTTCGAGCCGCCCCACGCGGGGTCCCTGGGTGATCAGCTCCGACCGCAGCGCCTCGGCGACCGCCTCGACGTCGGCGTCGTCTATCTGCTGGCGCCCGTAGGGCAGGAACCTCACGCCACCGCCTTGACGGCGGCGGCCATCGCGCGCAGCTCGGAGACCGCGACCCAGCTCTCGTTGGCGTCTGACGCGTAGCGGAAGCCCTCGGGCATCCTCGCCGCGCCCTCGATCTCGCGCAGCGGCCAGGAGGCGTACTCGGGCAGGATCACGTAGCGGTCGGCGAGCTCGTAGGAGTGGCGCGACTCGTCCTCTGTGACGAGCACCTCGTGCAGCTTCTCGCCCGGCCTGATCCCGATCACGCGGCGCTCGGCGCCGGGCGCGAAGGCCTCCGCTATGTCGGCGATGCGCGCGCTCGGGATCTTCGGCACGAACACCTCGCCGCCGCCCGCGAGCGCGAGCGAGTCGAGCACGAAGCGGACGGCCTGCTCGAGCGTGATCCAGAAGCGCGTCATACGCTCGTCGGTGATCGTCACGACACCGGTCTCGGCCTGGGCCTTGAAGAGCGGGATCACCGACCCGCGGCTGCCGACCACGTTGCCGTAGCGCACACTCGCGAAGCGCGCCGGGCTGTCGGCCGCGTAGGCGTTGCCCTGGGTGACGATCTTCTCCGCGCAGAGCTTCGTGGCGCCGTAGAGGTTGACGGGGTTGACCGCCTTGTCGGTCGAGAGTGCGACGGTCAGCGGGACCGAGTTCTCGATCGCCGCGGCGACGACGTTCTCGGCCCCGAGCACGTTCGTCTTGACCGCCTCGAACGGGTTGTACTCGGCGGCCGGCACCTGCTTGAGCGCGGCCGCGTGGACGATCAGGTCGACCCCGCGGGTCGCCTGCACGAGCCGCGGCAGGTCGCGCACGTCGCCGAGCAGGTAGCGCAGCCGCGGCTCCTCGCCGAAGCGGCGCTGCATCTCCGACTGCTTCAGCTCGTCGCGGCTGAAGATGCGCACGGAGTGGGGATCGTGCTCTGCGAGCACGGCCTCGATGAAGCGGGTGCCGAACGATCCGGTCGCCCCGGTGACGAGGATCGTCCTTCCGGTCAGGTCCATGGGGGCTGATGCTACGAGGCCGGGGCCGCCGGGCACCGGCCGCCACGCCGGCGGCCCGCGCGGCGCGACTACCATGGCGCGCACTTGTCTCCCCGGCCCGAGTCGCTGCCCTGAACATCCTCGTCACGAGCCTGTCGCGCAAGGTGCCGCTGCTCGCGGCGCTGCGCGAGGCGCTCGACCGCTCGCCCGCGTCGGGCTGCGTGTGGGGTGCGGACTCCGACCCCGGCTGCGTCGGGCGCTACTTCGCGGAGCGCTTCTGGGAGATGCCGCCGCTGTCGGAGCCCGGCGGGCCGGACGCGCTCGCCGGGTTCTGCGCGCGCGAGCGGATCGGGCTCGTGATCCCCACGCGCGACGGCGAGCTGGCGCTGCTCGCGAGCCTGCGCGAGCGGCTCGAGGGCGAGGGCGTGCACGTCGCCGTCTCAGCGGCGGAGGCGATCGGGACGTGCCTCGACAAGCTGCGCTTCCACGGGCACTGCCGCCGCCACGGGCTCGCGACCGCGGCGACCGCGACCGCGCCCGGGGAGCTCGACGCCGAGCGGCTCGTCGTCAAGGAGCGCCACGGGGCCGGCACCCGCGGGCTCGCCGTCGGGCTCGACCGGGAGGCGGCGCGCGCCCACGCCGAGCATCTCCGCGAGCCGATCTTCCAGCCCGTCCTGGGCGGCGCCGAGCACTCCGTCGACCTGTACGTGAACCGCCGCGGGGAGGTCGTCGAGGCCGCGCCGCGGGCGCGCATCCGCGTCCACGACGGCGAGTCGACGGTCACCGAGACGGTCGAGCACCCGCAGCTCGTCGCGGCGGCGGTCGGCCTCGCCGAGAGCCTCGACCTGCGCGGCCACGCGGTGGTCCAGGCGTTCGTCGAGGGCCCGGAGGTCACGCTGCTCGAGTGCAACCCGCGCGTCGGCGGCGGCTCGACGCTCGGCTTCCACGCGGGCGTCGAGACCCCCGCCTGGGCGATCGCCGAGGCGCTCGGCGAGACGGTCGCGCCGCGCCCGGGGTCCTACCGGCGCGGCCTGCGGCTCGTGCGCTACCCCGCCGACCGGTTGATCGAGCGTTGATCGTCGCCTTCGACCTCGACGACACGCTCTACCCGGAGGAGACGTTCGTGCGCAGCGGCTTCGAGGCGGTGGCGCACGCGCTCGAGCGGCGCTGGGGGGTCGACCAGGGCGAGGCGTTCGAGCTGATGTGGGACTCGCTCGAGCGCGACGGCCGCGGGCGGCAGTTCGACGCCGTCGTCGAGCGACTCGGCCTGGCGGGGCGTCAGCCGGTCGCGGAGCTCGTGCGGACCTACCGCCACCACCGGCCGTCGATCTCGCTCCCGCCGCGGTCGCGCGCGGTACTCCAGGCGCTCGCCCCGCGCCCGCTCTACGTCGTCACCGACGGGCACAAGGTCGTCCAGCAGCGAAAGATCGATGCGCTCGGGATCGCGCCGCTGCTCCGCCACGCCTACATCACCCACCGCTACGGCATCCGCCACCGCAAGCCCTCGCCGCGCGTGTTCGAGCTGATGCTGCGCCGCGAGCGCTGCGCGGCACGCGAGGTCGTCTACGTCGGCGACGACCCCTCGAAGGACTTCCGCTCGCTGCGGCCACTCGGGATCCGCACGATCCGCCTGCTCACCGGGCGCCACGCGGGCGTCACCGTCCCCGCGGCCGAGGACGCGGAGCTGACGCTGCCGGGGATCGACGGGGTCCCGGCGGCGGTGGCTGAGATCGAGGCGGGGCCGTGAGCCGGACGGGCGCGTCGGTGGCGGTGGTCGTGCAGGCCCGGATGAGCTCCTCGCGGCTGCCGGGCAAGGTGCTCGAGGAGCTCGGCCCGGGCCCCACGCTCGAGTTGCTCGCGCGCCGGCTGGCGCGGCTGCGGGAGGTCGACTCGATCGCGATCGCGACCTCGCTCGAGCAGAGCGACGACCCCGTCGCGGGCCTCGCGGCCGATCTCGGCCTGCCCGTCGTGCGCGGGCCGCTCGCGGACGTGCTCGAGCGCTACCGCCTCGCCGCCGCCGAGCTCGACTGCGACGCGGTCGTGCGGATCACCGCCGACTGCCCGCTGTCAGAGCCCGAGGTGATCGACCGCCTCGTCGTCATGTGGCGCGCGAGCGACACGCTCGACTACGTCTGGAACACGCGCGAGCCGCGCTCCTTCCCCGACGGGCTCGACGCCGAGGTTGTCTCGCGCGCGGCGCTCGACCGGGCGGCGGCGGAGACCGCCGAGCCCTACGATCGCGAGCATGTCACCCCGTTCGTGCGCGACCGGCCCGACCGCTTCGAGCAGCGCTCACTGCGCCTGGAGCCCGCGGTGCGGACGCTCAAGCTGAGCCTCGACACCACCGCGGACCTCGCGGCGATCCGCTCCTTCCTCGAGCGCGCCGGGCCCGACCCCGACCTCGGCGCGATCCTCGCCGCGCTCGGCGGCGCCGGTGCGCGGATGGTTGCCGAGTGAGCTTCCCCGCGCAGCTCTCTCTGGCGGGCCGGACGATCGGCGCGGGCAGCCCCGCCTACCTGATCGCCGAGGCGGGCTCCAACCACGACCGCGACCTCGGCAAGGCGCGCGCGCTGATCGACGTCGCCGCCGAGGCCGGCGCGGACGCCGTCAAGTTCCAGACCTACTCGGGCGCGCGGATCTACTCGCGCCACGCCCGCAGCGAGTCGCTCGAGCGATCCTCGGGGCAGACGCCGGCCGAGCTGCTCGAGGCGATCTCGCTCCCGCGCGAGTGGCAGGGCGAGCTCGCCGCCCACGCGCGCGAGCGAGGGATCGACTTCTTCTCGAGCCCGTTCGACCACGAGGCGGTCAGCGAGCTGGCAGAGCTCGAGGTCCCGCTGCTGAAGATCGCCTCGGGGGAGATCGTCGACCTGCCGCTGATCCGCCACGCGGCCGCGACAGGGATCCCGCTGATCATCTCGACCGGGATGGCGACGCTCGCGGAGGTGGACGAGGCGCTCGCCGCCGCCGCCGAGGGCGGCGCGCGGTCCGTCGCGCTGATGCAGTGCGCGTCTGTCTACCCGGCGCCGCCGGCGCGCATCAACCTGCGCGCGATGGAGACGCTGCGGGCGGCGTTCGGGGTGCCGGCCGGGCTCTCAGACCACACGCTCGGAACGGCGGTCCCGATCGCCGCCGCAGCGCTCGGCGCGGCGATGATCGAGAAGCACATCACGCTCGACCGCACCGCACAGGGCCCCGACCACCCGTTCGCGACCGAGCCGGCGGAGCTGGCAGCGCTGGTCGCCGGGGTGCGCGAGGCCGAGGCGGCGCTCGGCGACGGGCGCAAGCAGGGACCGGGCCCGGAGGAGCGCGAGGAGAACTACACGCTCGCGCGCCGCAGCCTGATCGCCGCGCGCGACCTGCCCGCCGGGACCGTGATCGAGCCCTCGATGCTCGCGGTCAAGCGGCCCGGCTGGGGCATCGCCCCGAAGCACTTCGAGCTCGTGGTCGGCCGCGAGCTGCGCGCTGACGTGGAGGCCGACGACGTGCTCACGTGGGATGTGGTGTGAAGGAGGTCCGGTCGGGCGCGGTGGCGCGCGTCAGGCCTCGATCCGCACGGGGGTGAACGCGAGCACGCGCGCGAGCGTGTCGTAGTGGCGGTCGAGGTGCAGCACGGCGGCCTGGTGTTGCTGGGCGCAGGCCGCGATCAACAGGTCGGGAATCGGGACGCGGTGGTTGCCGATGGCGGCGAGCTCGCGCTGGGCGGTGCGGGCGATCGCGACCGTCTCGTTGTCGATGCGCAGCTCGTGCAGCGCGTCGAGCTCCTGCTCGAGCTGGATGAAGGCCCTCGGCGACCTGGCGCTGTAGAGCATCTCGAACCGGGTCACCGCGCAGAGGCACGGCTCGCCCGCGGCGGGATCGACCTCACCGGCGCGGACGAACGCAGACTTGTCGAGCAGCAGCCAGCGCCCCGCGGCAGCGCCTACCCCCACGCGCGGTCGGAGAGCAGGAGGTCGGCGTCAACGAGCGCCGGAATCCGCTCGAGCGCCGCCCGCGCCCGCTCGCGCCGGTCCTCGGCAGACCGGCTCAGCTCGCCGAGTTGCAGCGCGTCGTGGCCCTCGCGGGCCAAGCGCAGCAGTAGCTCCTTGCGATCGGTGATCTCCGGCCAGCGGCGTGCGGCCGCGTCCAGGAGCTCGTTCAGGTCACCGGCGTCCGTGAAGGTGTAGCGCGGCTTGGTGGTCGGCACCCTGTCAGTGTAGCACTGATCCCGTACCGTGCGACACCGCACATCGGCCGGCCCACCCCGGGTCGCGCGCCGCCGTCGAAGCCGGGCGACCTGCGCACGGGAGACGCGAGCGGGGCCCATCGACCGTGCGATAAAGGAAACGCCGGAGGTCATGCTCTCTCTCCCCGATGGGAGCCGACGTCGACTCAATCGCAGCCGTCTACCGTCGCCGCTACGTGGGGTTCGCGGCGGCGCTCGCCACCGTCACGGGGGACCGCGAGTCGGGGCGCGACGCGGTGCAGGAGGGGTTCGCGGTTGCGTTGCGCGAGCGCTCGACGTTTCGCGGCGGATCGCTGGAGGCATGGGTCTGGACGATCGCGCTGCGGGTGGCGCTGCGCGCTCGTCAGAAAGACGGAGAGCGGACGCTCGACGTCGATACGGTCGACGCCCAGGTCGTCGATCGCGAACGCGACCCGCAGCTCACGGCGGCCATCGGCTCCCTGCCACCCCGGCGGCGCCTGGTCGTCTTCCTACGCTACTTCGCCGACCTCACATACGCAGACATCGCCGCGGCGCTGGAGGTCAGCGAAGGGACGGTCGCGGCGACACTGGCTCAGGCTCGCGAGGCCCTCGCAGCCGAGATCTCCCGAGAGGAGGGAAGATGACCCGAATCACCGACGCCGAGTTGCGCGAGCGCCTCGCACCCGACGCCGTGGCGCCCGAGGACCCCGACTGGGACGATGTCGTGGCTCGCATGGCAGGCCAGCTCGAGAGCGAGCTCCGCCGCCTGGCGCTCGAACGCAGCGCACTGGGGGCGAAGCTAGCTCCCGGGCCCGACATGACGACGGACAGCCTGCAGCTGTTCCTGAAGGACATCGGCAAGGTCCGTCTGCTGACCGCCCAGGAGGAGGTCGACCTGGCGAAGCGGATCGAGCGCGGCGATCTCGACGCCAAGCAG
>JBPCKX010000012.1:0-18783 GCA_051003875.1 Thermoleophilaceae bacterium | reverse complement strand
CTGCTTGGCGTCGAGATCGCCGCGCTCGATCCGCTTCGCCAGGTCGACCTCCTCCTGGGCGGTCAGCAGACGGACCTTGCCGATGTCCTTCAGGAACAGCTGCAGGCTGTCCGTCGTCATGTCGGGCTTGAGGTCGATCGTCGCCTTCTTGCGGCGACCGCGCTTGTCGGGCGCCCGCTCCACCTGCTGCGCGGCGGTCAGCGCCGGGTCGATCTCCTCGACCAGCTCGATCTCCGACTTCTCGAGGTGCGCGTGCAGATCCTCGATGTCCCCCTCGTCGAGCTCGACCTCGGCCAAGGCCGTGGCGACCTCGCCGTAGGTGAGCACGCCGGCCTGCCGCCCACGGGTGAGCAGCGTCTTGACTTCTTCCAGCTCTTGGAGCTCCCCAACTGACATTCGTTACCTCGAGAAAAGAAGGGCTTTGGACGCGTGCCTCGCGCCATTCAAACTAGACCGTCAAACTATAACGCTACACTTAGTGAAGTCAAGCATGCGCGGCCCGCAACGTCGACCCGGCGGGATAGCGCGGACGTTCTTGTGGGATCGCGGGGATGTCTCCTGCATACCCACAACCGGCGATTTCGATACGCGGGCGACTAGACTGCGCCGCCGATGAGTGGTCGAGCGTTCGCATCGATCGGCCTCGAGGGCCGGCCCGGGCCGGAGTCGGCCGGTCACACCGGGAGCCGGGTCGGCCTGTGACCCCGCCGACCCGGCGGATGGGCCGCTAGGGCCCACCGGATGCCCGTACCGGCAGGGAACGCGCACCGCACGCCGTGGCGAATCCTCAAGGACTTCTACTCGAAGGCCTACGAGGACAACATCACCGGGCTGTCGGGCATGGTCGCGTACAACATGCTCCTGTCGGTCTTCCCGCTGGCGCTGCTGGCGCTCTTCATCGCGGGCCGGATCCTCGAGAGCGGAAATCTCGAGCAGAGCGTCCTGCAGGACCTGAGGCAACTCTTCCCCAACGCCGCCGACGGGACACTCACGCGCGCGCTCGAGCGCGTGCGTGACGCCTCGACCGGGTTTGGCGTGGTCGCCCTGATCGCGAGCATCTACATCGGCTCGTCGTTCTGGGGCGCGATCGACACCGCGTTCTGCCGCATCTACCACGTCCGCTGCCGTAGCTGGGTCGAGCAGAAGCGCTTCGCGCTCGCGATGCTCGTCGTCGTCCTGCTCTTCATGGCGGCGACGGTCGCGGTGCCGACGCTCCAGAGCCTGCTGGTCTCGGGCGCCGACGATCTCCCGCTGGGCCTGTCCGAGATACCGGGCCTGATCTACGGGCTGACGCTGGTCGCCGGCCTGGTCCTGCTCTTCGGGATCCTCTGCGTCGTCTACTGGACCGTTCCCAACCGGCTCGTCCCGTGGCGCGCCATCTGGCCCGGCGCGCTCGGCGCGACGCTCGCGATCGGGGTCGTCGACTACGCGTTCCCGGCCTACCTGTCGAGCATCTCGACGATCGCCCGCTTCGGCACGACGTTCGTGTTCGTGCTGATCGTGCTGATCTGGTTCTACGCGCTCGCGATCATCCTGCTCGCCGGCGCGACCGTCAACGCAATGCGCTTCGAGATCCACGAAACGGGCGAGCTGAGGGCCACCCGGATGGACCAACCTCCCACCTGACACCGATAGGTGACAGGAGATGTTCCGATCGTGGACTCTCAACGCCACCGATAGTATATGTTCCTTACATCATGGCGCCCGCGAGAGAAGCCCCGAGCTGCTTGATCATCGACGAGCACCCCGTGGTGCGCCAGGGCGTGGTGGCGCTGCTGCAATCGAACTGGGCCGGCGCGCACGTCGCCCACGCCGAGAGCCTCGAGCTCGCGCTCGAGTCGACCAACGGCACTCCCCCGGACGTGGTGATCGTCGATCCCTGGCGCGCGGGGGCGGATATCGGCGAGCTGGTCAAGCGGCTCGACAAGGACCTCGGAGCGCCGATCGTGATCTTCACCGCCGACGGCGGCGCCCGGCTGCTGAGCGAGGCACTGAAGGCAGGGGTCAAGGGCTACGTGCGCAAGGACTCCCCGTCGAGCGACCTGATCCGCGCGATCGAGGCGGCCCGCGCGGGCGAGTTCTACGTCGACCCCGGGCTCTCGTCGACGATCGTCCTCGAGGAGGGCGACCGCACGCTCAGCTCGCGCCAGCGCGAGATCCTGCAGATGCTCGCCGACGGCATGGCGACCGATGCCGTCGCCCGCGATCTCGGCCTCTCGACCGAGACCGTGCGCACCCACACGAAGCGGATCCTCGCCAAGCTCGAGGCATCGACCCGTACGCAGGCGGTCGCAATCGGGATCCGCTACGGGCTGATCGAGTAGCGCCGTCCCCCCGCCGCGCGGCGTGCCCGAGCTGATCGGGATCGACGAGGCGCGCGAGCGAGTGCTCGCGGAGATCTGGTCGCCGGCCGTCGAGAATGTTCCGCTCACCGGCGCGCTGGGGCGTGTGCTGGCCACCGACGTCACAAGCGCCGGCGACGTCCCTCCGTTCGACAGCTCGGCGATGGACGGATTCGCGGTCGCCACGACCGCCGCGGGTGAGCTGCGCCTGGCGGGCGAATCTCGCGCAGGCCGTCCGGCGGGGGTCTCCGTCGAGCCCGGCACCGCGATGGCGATCTCGACCGGCGCGGCGATCCCCACCGGCACGGTGGCGGTGGTGCCCGTCGAGCGGGCGGCGGCGGCGGGCGACGTGGTGCGAATCGAGCAGGTCGAGCCCGGCGCGAACATCCGGCGCGCCGGCGAGGACATGCGGGCCGGCGCGGTCGTGCTCCGCGCCGGGCTGGAGCTCGGGCCGGCGGCGCTCGGGGTGCTCGCGGGCTCCGGGCTCGCCGCGGCGCCCTGCGCCAGACGACCGCGCGTCGCGCTCGCGGCGACGGGCGACGAGCTGACAGAGCCCGGCGAGGCGCTCGGCCCCGGGCGCATCTGGAGCTCCAACCCGCTCGCACTAGCGGGCCAGATCGCCCGCGCGGGCGGTGAGCTGGTCGCGAGCCGCACCGTCCCCGACGACCCGGAGGCCACCCACGACGCGCTCGCGGCGGCGCTCGAGGCCGCCGATGTGGTCTGCGTCTCGGGAGGGGTGTCCGTGGGTGCCCACGATCACGTCAAGGGGGCGCTCGAACGGCTCGGGGTGGTCCCGCGCTTCTGGGGCGTCGCGCTGCGCCCGGGCAAGCCGACCTGGTTCGGCGTCGCCCGACGCGGCACGTACCGGGGGCTCGTCTTCGGGCTGCCGGGCAATCCCGTCTCGGCGATGGTCACCTTCCAGCTCTTCGCTCGCCCCGCGCTGCGGGCGCTGCAGGGAGCCGATCCGCGGCCCCGCACCGCCTCGGCCGTGCTCGA
This sequence comes from Thermoleophilaceae bacterium, assembly GCA_051003875.1. Taxonomy (GTDB): domain Bacteria; phylum Actinomycetota; class Thermoleophilia; order Solirubrobacterales; family Thermoleophilaceae; genus JAAYBF01. The sequence goes on along the minus strand of JBPCKX010000012.1, from coordinate 15,445 downwards.
GCAGCCCGTGCGCCGCGCCGCAGCGCGCGAGCAGGCGGTCCGCTGCGCGCTCAGCGCGCACGACGACGGCTGGCACGCCACGCCGACCGGTCCCCAGGGATCGCACGTGCTGACCTCGATGCTCGGAGCCGACGCGCTCGCGATGGTGCCGCGCGGCAGCGGCGAGCTGGCCGCGGGCGAGCGCGTCCGGATCGAGCTGCTCGCGGGAACCGTCTAGCCCCGGCCGCAACGGCGTGCCGCGGCGGCCGCGGCCACTCACGGGCGGGGAGGTCCACTACGTTTCCCGCGTGAGGAAGCGCGACCCCAGACGGGCGATCGGGCGGCGGCGGAGGGCTCGTGCGCGCGTGAGCATCGTCGACGTCCCGGTCTCGGCGGCGCCACCGGACGGAGCCGTGACGACCAGGCAGGCGGCGAAGGTCACCCTCCCCCGCTCGGAGCTCGACAGGATCTGGAGCCCCGAGTACCTCGAGCGGCTCGCGGCCACCTACTGGCGCTTCCTGACGCGGATCTCGCTCGGGCTCCTGCGCGTCCGCTACACACCCGAGTCGCGCGAGCTGGTGCTCGTCGGGGGCCCGTTCGTGCTGCTGCGCTTCCTGGCCCCCGAGTACGAGCTGGCCGCGAGCCGCGGCACGGTGACCTGGCGGATCGACAGCGGGGTGCTCGTGCAGCCGACTGGGCGCCGCAAGGGGTACCTGCGCATCTCGGTCGAACGCCTGCCGGGCGAGCGGCGCGACGGCGCGGAGGAGATCACGGGCACGGTCACGTGCGAGGTCGCGAACTTCTACCCGCTCGTCGCCGGCTGGGGCTGGTTCGCCAGTATCGGCCGCCACATCTACCGCGTGACCCAGCTACGCATCCACGTCGTCGTCACGAACGCGTTCCTGCGCAGCCTCGCACGGCTCGACCTCGTGCGCTCACGCGTCGGCGCGCTCGCCCCGCCACCGCCTGACCCAGCGCAGGCGCGCGAGGTCCGCCAGGGCTGACGAGCCCGTGTCCCTACCCGACGCGCGCGCCCGTGATCTCGCGCAGCTTCTCGCGGTCGTGGCGGGCGTGCACGCGGCGCACCGTGCCGGAGCGTGAGCGCATCACGAGCGACTCGGTGGTCGCGCCGCGGGGGCCCTCGAAGCGCGCGCCGGCGAGCATGTCGCCGTCGGTGACGCCGGTGGCCGAGAAGAAGATGTTGTCGCCCGCCACGAGCCGGTCGGTGTCGAGCACCTCGTCGAGGTCGTAGCCGGCGTCGAGCGCGGCCCGGCGCTCGTCATCGTCACGCGGCCACAGCCGGCCGATGATCTTGCCGCCGATGCACTTGATCGCCGAGGCCGACAGAACCCCCTCCGGCGTGCCCCCGATCCCGAAAAGGAGGTCGACGGGCGAGCCCTCGGTGACGGCGATCAGCGAGGCCGCGACGTCGCCGTGGGGGATGAACCGGATCCGCGCCCCGGCCGCGCGGATCTCGCCGACCGCCTCCGCGTGACGGTCGCGATCGAGCATGATCACGACCACGTCCCCGATCGCGGTGCCCTTCGCGTCGGCGATCAGCCGGAGCGTCTCCGTCAGCGGGCGGTCGAGGTCGAGCAGGTGCGCGATGTCCTTGGCCGCGGCCATCTTCTCCATGTAGACGCACGGCCCGGGGTCGAACATCGCCCCGCGGTCGGCGAGCGCGATCACCGCGAGCGAGTTTGGAAACCCCTTCGCGCACAGGTCCGTGCCCTCGAGCGGGTCGACCGCGATGTCGACCTCGGGCGGCGAGCCGTCGCCGATCGTCTCGCCGTTGTAGAGCATCGGCGCCTCGTCCTTCTCGCCCTCCCCGATGACGACCGTGCCGTCCATGTGGATCGTGCCGAGCATCAGCCGCATCGCATCGACGGCCGCGCCGTCGGCGGACTCCTTCTCTCCGCGGCCGATCCAGCGGGCCGCCGCGAGCGCCGCGTACTCGGTCGTGCGGACCAGCTCGAGCGCCAGGTTGCGGTCGGGAGTGGCCTCGGCGGCGGCGTTCATGCCGGGCACCGTATATGAGCGGCGGCGCCACGGGCTCACGCGTCGCCCGGCGGCCGCGACGGACACCCGGAACGGACGGCCGCCTTCGCGCAGCAGTGTACCCGCGAGGTGTGAAAGCGCGCAGATCGGGTATCCAGGCTGCATGAGATCGGGCACGACCAACGACCTCCGCCGCCCAACGGAGCGGAGCCCCCGTCTGCGGGCGCCAAGTGACGCTCGCCGCCGGTGGGCGTGGCTATCCTTGCGCGTGCCGCCTCCCCGTGTGTCCTGACGAAACCCAAACACTGCCCCGCGGAGGGGTCGCTGCGCTGGCCGCCGATCGGCGGGGGCCCGCAGGGCTCTCGTCCGCCGAGCGCTACCGCGACGCGCTCGCCGAGGCGCGCGAGCGCACGCTCTCGCTCGTGGCCCCGGTCACCGAGGAGGACATGGACCGGGTCCACGACCCGCTCATGAGCCCGCTCGTGTGGGACCTCGGCCACATCGCGGCGTTCGAGGACCTCTGGCTCTGCCGGCGCGCGGGCGGGCTCGCGCCGCTGCGCCCCGACCTGGCGGAGGTCTACGACGCCGCGGAGACCCCGCGCAGCGGTCGGGGCGACATCCCCTACCTGCGCCGCGACGACGCGCTCGAGTTCATGCAGGAGGTCCGCGAGCGTGCGCTCGGCGTGCTCGAGCGGGTCGACATGTCGGCCGCGGGCGACCGCCTCAACGCAGACGGCTTCGTCTGGGAGATGCTCGTCGAGCACGAGCACCAGCACAACGAGACGATGCTCCAGACGCTCCAGCTCGCCGAGCCCGGCGTCTTCTCGCCCGAGCGCCGCCCGATCGAGGTCGGCCCCCTCCCCGGGCCCGAGACGGTCACGATCGAGGCGGGGCCGTGCACGCTGGGCGACCCGGGCGAGGGCTTCGCCTACGACAACGAGCGTCCCCGGCACGGGCGCGAGCTGCCGGCGTTCGAGATCGACCGCGCGCCGGTCACCAACGGGCGCTACCTGCGCTTCGTCGAGGAGGGCGGCTACGCGCGGCGCGAGCTCTGGAGCGCAGCCGGCTGGACCTGGCGCGAGCGCGAGCGCATCGAGCGCCCGCTCTACTGGAGCGCCGACGGTCGCGAGCGCCGCTTCGACCAGCTCGCCGCGATCGATCCCCACATGCCGGTCATGCACGTCTCCTGCCACGAGGCGGAGGCGTTCGCGCGCTGGTCGGGCCGGCGGCTCCCCACCGAGGCCGAGTGGGAGAAGGCCGCGGCCTGGGATGCCGACGATCGCTGCGCGCGGCGCTACCCGTGGGGCGAGGAGCCCCCCACGACCGCGCGCGCGAACCTCGACCAGCTCGCCTTCGGCCCCGTCCACGTCGGGGCGCTCGACGGCGCCACGCCGGGCGGCGTGGTCTCACTGATCGGCGACTGCTGGGAGTGGACGGCGAGCGAGCTGGCCGGCTACCCGGGCTTTGCCCCCTTCCCCTATCGCGAGTACTCCGAGGTCTTCTTCGGCGAGGGCCTGCGCGTGCTGCGCGGTGCCGCATGGGCGACGCGGCCGAGCATCGCGCGCAACACCTTCCGCAACTGGGACCTCCCCGAGCGGCGTCAGATCTTCGTCGGCTTTCGCTGCGCGGCGGACGCCTGATGGGCAACGCGAGCCTCGCGGCGGCCTCGGCGGTGCCCGAGATCCGCATCGACTGCCTCGAGAACGGCGACGGCGACGCGCTCGCGGCCGACGTCCGCGCGGGGCTCACGCGCGAGCTCAAGGAGCTGCCCCCGAAGTACTTCTACGACGCGCGCGGCTCGGACCTGTACGACCGCATCACGACGCTGCCTGAGTACTACCCCGCGCGCGCCGAGCGCGAGATCCTCAACCGCCGCTCGCCCGCGATCGTCGCCGACTCCGACGCGCGCGAGCTGGTCGAGCTCGGCTCGGGGACGGCGTCGAAGACGCGCGCGCTGCTGTACGCGATGGCGGGCGCCGGCAGCCTCGAGCGATACGTGCCATTCGACGTCGACCAGTCCGTCGTCGAGCGCTGCGCGGCCGAGCTGACCGGGCTCTACCCCGGGCTCGCGGTGCACGGGCTGGTGGGCGACTTCGGACGCCACCTCGGCTACATACCGCTCGGCGACCGGCGTCTCTTCGCCTTCCTCGGCGGCACGATCGGCAACCTCTATCCCGCCCAGCGCGCGCGCTTCCTGCGCCGCGTGCGGCAGTTGATGGGCCCCACCGACCGGCTGCTGATCGGGACCGACCTGGTCAAGGACCGGGACGTCCTCGAGGCCGCCTACAACGACAGCGAGGGCGTGACCGCCGAGTTCAACCGCAACGTCCTGCGGGTCGTGAACGAGGGCCTCGACGCCGACTTCGAGCCCGAGGCGTTCGAGCACGTGGCGTTCTTCGACGAGGCCACCTCCCGGATCGAGATGCGACTGCGCGCGCACGGCGCGCAGACCGTGCGGATCGACGGCGCCGACCTCGAGGTGACCTTCGAGGACGGCGAGGAGATGCGCACCGAGATCAGCTCGAAGTTCACGCGCGACGCGGTCGAGCGGGAGCTGGAGGGCGCGGGGATGGTCCTCGACGGCTTCCACACCGACGAGGGCGGGCTGTTCGGCCTCGCCTGCGCCTCGCCGCGCTGACGCGCCGCGGCATACTTGCCGCGCAAACCGTCCAAGGAGACCCCGTATGCCAGAGGCAGTGATCGTCGACGCCGTCCGCACCCCGATCGGGCGGGCCTTCAAGGGCTCGCTCGCCCCGCTGCGCCCCGACGAGACGGGCGCGTTCGTGGTCGACGGGCTGCTCGCCCGCAACCCGGCGGTCGACCCGGCGTCGATCGAGGAGGTGATCGCCGGCTGCGGGATGCCCCAGGGCAAGCAGGCGTTCAACCTCGGGCGGGTCATCGCGCTGCTCTCGGAGCGCCTCCCGCAGGAGGTCGGCGGCTCGACCGTCTCGCGCTACTGCGCGTCGGGCCTCGACGCGATCCGCTCGGCGGCCAACTCGATCGCCGCCGGGCAGGGACACGCCTACGTTGCGGCCGGGGTGGAGTGGGTCTCCCAGTACAACGAGCGGCACGAGGTGGCGGGGCTCGCCGACCAGAACGAGCAGCTCCAGGGCGGCGAGCCGGGCAGGCCGAACGTCTACATCCAGATGGGCGACACGGCGGTCAACGTGGCCAAGCGCTACGGCGTCGGCCGCGAGGAGATGGACCGCTACGCCCAGCGCTCGCAGGAGCTGGCGGTGCGCTCACAGCAGGACGGCTTCTTCGCTCGCGAGATCCTGCCCGTCACGGTCCCCGGAGGCGGTGAGGTCGCCGCCGACGACGGCCCCCGCCCCGGCTCCTCGCTCGAGAAGCTCGCCGAGCTGCCGGAGGCGTTCGAGGGCGGCGGCGGCATCACCGCGGGCAACTCCTGCCCGCTCAACGACGGCGCCGCCGCCGCGCTCGTGATGTCCGGCGAGCGGGCGCGCGAGCTCGGGCTCGAGCCGCGCGCGCGCATCGTCACGGCGGCGACCGCCGCCGTCGAGCCCGAGTACATGGGCGTCGCGCCGATCCCCGCGATCGGGAAGGCGCTCGGGCTCGCGCGCATGACGATCGAGGACGTCGACATCGTCGAGCTGAACGAGGCATTCGCAGCGCAGGTGATCCCGATCATGGCCGAGTGCGACATCCCGCTCGAGAAGCTGAACCCCCACGGCGGCGCGATCGCCCTCGGCCACCCGTTCGGGATGACGGGCGTGCGGATCATGACCACGCTGCTGAACGGGCTCGAGTCGGACGACGGCCAGATCGGGCTCGAGACGATGTGCGTCGCGGGCGGCCAGGGCGCCGCGATGATCGTCGAGCGCCTGCGGTGACGCCGCGCCGGGCGCGGTCGACACCGTGTCGGGTCCGTTCCGACCGGTTGGCCCTGGAGAATCCGGCTTCGAATGCCGATCATGTCCCTATGCCCGTAGCGAACATCGTCTTCCCCCACCCCGCCGACGCCGTCGCGGTCGCCCGCTCGACGGAAGCGGGCGAGCTCGAGGTCGAGCACGTCTCGCCGGGCGACTGGCTGCAGGTGGGACCACGGCTGTTCGGCGGAGCGCAGGTCCCGGTCGGGGTCGCATCGCCGCACTCGGACAGCGACGAGGTGATCGTCTTCCTCGACGAGGACGGCTTCGAGACGCTCGCCGGCATCTACGAGCTGGACTCCGATGCCGAGGCCTTCGGCCTCTGCGCCGCGCGCTCGGGCGATCACGTCGCGCTGCGCGTGCGCCCCGAGCCCTCGCCGCCCGGCCTCGTGCTGATGGACCACGAGGTCCGCGCGCTCGCCGCGGGCGCACTCTTGATGGTGGGCGAGGCAGCCGACGAGCACCACACCGGCCGGCTCGACCGCGCGCTCGCGGTACCGCTGCCGGCGTCGCTGGTCAGCGGCGTCGTGAAGGCCGTCGACCTGCTCTGAGCCGCCGGCTCGGGCCGCTCAGCGGCGGCGAGCCGTCCGGCACGCAACCTCGCTACCGCATCAGCAGCACGATCTTGCCGAGCTTGCCGCCCGCGGCGAAGCGGTCGTAGGCCGCCTCGGCCTGCTCGAGCGGGAAGGTCTCTGCCACGGGGACGGTCAGCGCACCCGAGTCGAAGAGCGGCAGCACCTCGCGCTCGACCAGCCGCATCGCCGCCGCCTTCTCCTCGAGCGGCCGTGCGCGCAGGGTCGCGCCGCCGACGGTCGCGCCCTTTCCCATCAGCGTGAGCAGGTTGAGCTCCGCCTTGAAGCCCGCCCCGACGCCGATCACGACGACGCGCCCGCCGGTGGCGAGGGACTTCAGGTCGCCGCCGAGGTTCGGCGCGCCGACGAGCTCGAGCACGACGTCGAAGGGCCCGTGGTCGGTGAACTCCTCGGGCGCGAGCACCGTCGCGCCGAGCCCGGCGACCGCGCCCCGCAGCTCCTCGCCGCGCACCGTCGCGAGCACCCGCGCCCCGGCCGCGCGGCCGAGCTGCACCGCCGCGGTCCCGACCCCGCCGGCCCCGCCGTGGACCAGCAGCCGCTCGCCGCTGCGCAGCCCCGCCTGCGAGAAGAGCGCGTCGTGGGCGGTGACGAAGACCTCGGAGGCGCCGCCCGCCCGCGTCCAGTCGAGCGCGTCCGGCACCGGCATCGCGGCGCGCTCGTGCACGACCGCGAGCTCGGCCTGTCCGCCCCCGCCGACGATCGCCATCACGCGGTCGCCGACCTCGAAGCGCTCGGCCCCCAGTCCGCAGATGGCCACCTCTCCCGCGAGCTCGAGTCCGGGGATGTCGGGCGGCGAGCCGGGCGGCGCCGGGTACGCCCCCTTGCGCTGGAGCATGTCGGCCCCGTTCACGCCCGCGGCGTGGACGGTGACGAGCACCTCGCCGGGCCCGGGCACGGGATCGGGATGCTCTTCGACGCCGAGCGAGTCCTCGCTGATCGTGACTGCGCGCATCCGGAGAGCAAGGTTAGCCCCCCGTGTCGCCGCCGCGCGCGCCGCCGGCCCGGGTTCCATCCACCCCGTAGGCGACGATGCGCAAATGACCCCTGCACGCAAGCTCGTCGCCGACACGCTCGGGTCCGCAGGCCGGGCGGCGCGGATCGTCGAGCAGGGAGCCTCCGCGCTGCTCGGCGTGCACGTGGCGCGCGCCCTCCACGGGCGCTGGCTGCGGATGTCGGCCACGGAGCGAGAGCAGCTCGAGCCGCTCGCCACAGATGTGAAGGAGCGCGCGCTCGACCTGCGCGGCGCCGGCGATCCCGAGGCCGCCGGGCGCGACCTGGCGCAGGCGGAAGAGCGCCTCGCCGCGGCGATGGTCGAGTCGGCCGAGTCGGACCCCGACATCAGCGAGATCGAGGTCGGGCGGCTGCGCGACGACCTCGCGCGTGAGCTCGACCGGCTCGCCGGCGCCGAGATCCGCGCGTCGCGCGGAGTGATCGGTAAGACTGCGGGCGGACGTGAGCCCGACGGGCAGCAGCCAGAGCAGTAGCGCGAGCAGCCACCCGGCGGCGACGCTCGAGTTCAGGGAGGCGACCAAGCGCTACCCGGGCCAGGACGAGCCCGCGGTCGACGCGCTCTCGCTCGAGGTGCCCGCCGGCGAGATCTGCGTGCTCGTCGGACCGTCGGGGTGCGGCAAGACGACCGCGATGCGGATGGTCAACCGCATGATCGACATGACCGCGGGCGACATCCTGCTCGACGGTCGCAGCGTGCGCGAGCGTCCCGCCGCGGAGCTGCGCCGGCAGATCGGCTACGCGATCCAGCAGATCGGGCTCTTCCCGCACCTCAGCGTCGCGCAGAACGTCGCCACCGTCCCGCGACTGCTGGGCTGGGACGCCGAGCGGATCGGCGCGCGGGTCGACGAGCTGCTCGAGCTGGTCTCGCTCGACCCGGCCGAGACGCGCTCGCGCTACCCGGCACAGCTCTCGGGCGGCCAGCGCCAGCGCGTCGGGGTCGCGCGCGCGCTCGCGGTCGACCCGCCGCTGATGTTGATGGACGAGCCGTTCGGAGCGATCGACCCGATCAACCGCGAGCGGCTGCAGAACGAGTTCCTGCGCCTGCAGCGGGAGATCCGCAAGACGATCGTCTTCGTCACCCACGACATCGACGAGGCGATCAAGATCGGCGACCGCATCGCGGTGCTGCGCAAGGGCGGCAAGCTCGCGCAGTACGCCCCGCCGGCCGAGCTGCTGATGCAGCCGAAGGACGAGTTCGTGGAGAACTTCGTCGGCGCCGACCGCGCGCTCAAGCGGCTCGCGCTGCAGCGCGTGGGGGACATCGACCTCTGGCGCGCGCCGCTGGTGCGCGACGGCGAGCCGGTCGCCGCGGCCCGCGCGCGGATCGCGGACTCCGACGTCCCCTACCCGCTGCTCGTCGACGCAGATCAGCGGCCGCTAGGCTGGCTGAGCGAGCGCGCGCTCGCCGGCGAGCGGGTCAACGGCGAGCACAGATCGAGCGCCGAGCTGTTCGGCGAGCTCGATGACGTCCTGCGCGACGCGCTCTCGGATCTGCTGCAGGCCGAGTCGCAGTACGGGCCGGTGGTCGACTCGCGCGGGCGCGTCGCGGGGGTGCTCTCGGTCGAGGCGATCGGCCAGGCGCTCAAGACCGACCCGGACGCGATCCCGAGCGGCGCCGACGCGTTGCCCGCGAGCCTGCGGTGATCGCTGCGCTCGGACAGGTCGAGATCCGCGACCGCAGCGGGGCCGGGGAGAGCTGCGTCGCCGACAACGGCTTCTGCCCGGGCTGGATCGCCGACAACTACGACCGCTACGTCGACCCCTTCCTCGAGCACGTCTTCCTGACCGTCGTCTCGCTCGGGATCGGCTTCGCGATCTCCTTCGGGCTGGCCGTGATCGCCCACCGCAGGCGCTGGCTTGTCGCGCCCGTGACCCAGGTGACCGGGATCCTCTACACGCTGCCTAGTATCGCCGTCTTCTTCCTGCTGCTCCCGCTGACCGGTCGCGGGCGGCTGCCGGCGATCATCGCGCTCGTCGCCTACTCGCTGCTGATCATCTTCCGCAACGTGCTGCTGGGCCTCGACAACGTGCCCGCCGACGCGCGCGACGCGGGCCGCGGGATGGGCCTGACCCAGCGCCAGCTCCTCTGGCGCGTGGAGCTGCCGCTGGCGCTGCCGGAGATCCTCGCCGGGCTGCGGATCGCGGCGACGACGACCGTCGGGCTCGCCACGCTCGCCTTCTTCGCGGGCGCCGGCGGCCTCGGGGGCCAGATCTTCGCCGACATCACCTTCAAGTCGAACGTCGTCGTGGCGGGCGGCCTCGCGGTCCTGCTCGCCGTCATGCTCGACGGCGCCATCCTGCTGCTCCAGCGGGCGGTCACCCCGTGGACGCGCGCGAGGGCCGGCACGTGAGCACCACGCTCGCGTTCCTCGGCGAGTTCGCAGACGCGATCAGCTTCATCTTCGAGGGGCGCGAGACGCGCGAGGGGACCGATGTCGGCGGCGCCCAGTTCCTCGAGCTCACGCGCGAGCACCTGAAGCTCACCTTCGCGGCGATGGCGCTCGCGTGCGCGGCGACCGTGCCGCTCGGCCTCTGGCTCGGGCACATCCGGCGCGGCGGGTTCCTCGCGGTGAGCGCCTCGAACGTCGGCCGCGCGGTGCCGAGCCTCGCCCTGATCGCCTTCTTCGTCGCCTACGTCGGCGTCGGGTTCGCAAACCTCACGCTCGCGCTGGTGCTGCTTGCGATCCCGCCGATCCTGACGAACACCTTCGTGGCCGTGACCCAGGTCGACCCGGACACCGTCGACGCGGCGCGCGGGCAGGGGATGACGGGGCCCGACATCGTGCGCAGGATCGAGCTTCCGCTCGCCCTCCCGCTGATCTTCGGCGGCATCAAGATCTCGATGGTCAACGTCATCGCCACCGCGACGATCGCCCCGCTCGCGGGGGTCAACACGCTCGGCGACCCGATCATCAACGTGTCCGGCTACGGCAGCACGGGGCGCCTGGCGGCGGCGATCGTCGTGGCCGCGCTGGCGGTCGTAGCCGAGCTGGCCCTGAGCGCGCTCCAGCGCGCCGTGACGCCCGAGGGCCTGAAGCCCGAGCCCCGGGCGTCGCGGCGCAGCCGTTTTCCGTTTCCGACCAGAAGGGAAGCAACCACATGAGGACCACACGCCGGATCGGCCCACTGACGGCCCTGCTGCTACTGCTCGCCGCGCTGGCGCTCGGCGCCTGCGGAGATGACGACGACAACGATGGCGGCGGTGCCCCCGACACGCCGGCGGGGACCGCGGACTCCGCCGCGATCAGCTCGAACCCGGACAACGCGGACACGGAGATCACGGTCGGGTCGAAGAACTTCACAGAGCAGAAGGTGCTCGGCGAGATCTTCGCCCAGGGGCTCGCCGCGGCCGGCTACAAGGTCGACACCGAGCTCAACCTCGGTGACGAGAAGACCGCGCTGAAGGCGATCGAGGGCGGGCAGATCGACGCCTATCCCGAGTACACGGGCACCGCGCTCGGCTCCTTCTTCGGCGTCAAGTCCGACCAGATCCCGAAGGACCCGCAGGCGGCCTTCGAGCAGGCGAGGAAGGGCTTTGCGGAGAAGGGGCTGACGGCCTATCCGCCGACGCCCTTCACCAGCTCGAACGAGGTCGCCCTGACGAGCGAGAAGGCGGACGAGCTGGGGGTCGAGAAGATCTCAGACCTCGAGGGCAAGGCGGGCGACCTGACGCTGTTCGGCAGCCCCGAGTGTCGCCAGCGCGAGGACTGCCTGCTGGGGCTGCGGCGCGTCTACGGGCTCGAGTTCGAGAAGTTCACCCCGGTCGCGATCGACCTCCGGCACGAGGTGCTCGAGAAGGGCCAGGCCGACCTCTCGATCGTGTTCACGACCGACCCGCAGAACAAGCGCGACAAGCTCGTCCTGCTGGAGGACGACAAGGGCATGTTCCCGCCCTTCAACTCGACCTTCGTCGTGCGCGACGAGACGGTGAAGCAGGCGGGCGGCGACCTCCCGGAGGTGATCGAGCAGGTCCAGGAGGGCCTCACCGCCGAGGTGATGCAGGAGCTGAACGCGCGCGTCGACCTCGACAAGAAGACGCCGAAGGCGGTCGCCGGCGAGTACCTGAGGGAGTCGGGGCTGGTGCAGTAGCGGCCATCGGCGGCGGGCGCCCGGGGCGGGAGCCCCCCGGCCCCCGCCGACCGACCCGCGCGAGCACGCTCAGGAGGTCGCGGCGAGCTCGTCGAGGTGGGTGGCGCGGATCGCCGCGTCGCCGCAGGCGCGAAGCAGCCGCCGATCGACGCTGAGCAGCGGAACGTCGAGTGCCTCGGCGACCGCGGCGTAGGCGGCGTCGTAGGCGGTCATTCCCGCGCGCAGCGACCAGATTCGGCGGCTGCGCGGAGCCGTCGGGTCGAGGACGAGATCGAGCCTGGCCAGCCACTCGACGGCCGCCAGCCCCTGCTCGGCCGACAGCTCGCCACGCAGGGTGAGGCGCCGCACGGCGCTGATCGCCTCGATCAGCCCGTGGGCTGCGGACACGAGCTCGAGCTGCGGCGAGTCCGCGTAGCGCGACAGCAGGGCGTCGGCGCCGGCGCGGTGCCGCCCGCTGACGACCAGCTCTACGAGCACCGAAGCGTCGGTGACGAGCAGCTCGAGCTCAGTCGTCTCCGGCAGGACGATCCTCGCGGATCAGTGCGGCGATGTCGAGATCGACCGGACGGCGCTCGTGGCGTATCTCGTCGATGAGGCGGCCGCGCTCGAGCTGATCGAGACCCAGCCCGCGTCGCAGGGCCTCGATCGAGCGGCGGTTCTTCGACACGCCGCGCGCGCGCGCGTCCGCCGTCAACGCGGCGTCGATCTCCGGCGGGACGTTGCGCAGATGGAGGGTGGCCACAGCGAACGATGCTAGCGGAAGTGGCTGCGTTCTGCTATCGCCGGCTCGAAGCGGCGACGCCGATCGGGGGCCGCTCAGCCGCGGTCGCGGTCTCGGTCGCGCGAGGGCTGGACGCGCTTGGGCTCGCCCGGCATCTTCGGGTAGTCGGGGGGGTAGGGCATGTCGCCACTGCCCTCGGCCTCGTCGCGCTCGTACAGCTCGAGCAGCGGCTCGAGCGAGTGTGCGACGTCGTCGATGGCGGCGAAGCGGTCGCCGAGGCGGGCGAAGCGCTCGGGCATCGTCGCGACCGTCAGCTCCTCGGGGTCGATCTCCGCAAGCTCCTCCCAGGTCACCGGCGCCGACACCGGCGCGCCGGGCCGCGGGCGGACGCTGTAGGCCGAGGCGATCGTGCGGTCGCGCGCGTTCTGGTTGTAGTCGACGAAGACGCGCTCGCCGCGCTCCTCCTTCCACCACTTGATCGTCACCTCGCCCGGCATCCTGCGCTCCAGCTCGCGCCCCAAGGCGATCGCGGCGTGGCGCACCTCGGTGAAGGTCCAGCGCGGCTCGATCCGCACGTAGATGTGCACGCCGCGCCCGCCCGAGGTCTTCGGGAAGCCGGCGTAGCCGAGCTCGCCGAGCAGGGCCCGCGCCTCGGCGGCGATCCGCACGGCGTCGGCGAAGTCCGTCCCCGGCTGGGGATCGAGGTCGAGCCGCAGCTCGTCGGGATGGTCGACGTCCGCGCGCCGAACCGGCCACGGGTGGAAGGTGATCGTCCCCATCTGCGCGCACCAGCCGACGACGGCGATCTCGGTGGGACAGACCTCGTCCGCGTGACGGCCCGAGGGGAACTGGATCCGAGCCGTCTCGACGTACTCGGGCGCCCCCTGCGGAACGCGCTTCTGGAAGAAGGCGTCGCCGCCGCCCCGCTCGCGCGTCGAGAGGACCGTGCCGGGATGGACCCCCTTCGGCCAGCGCTCGAGCGTCGTCGGGCGATCTTGCAGCGCGCGCATGATGCCGCCGGCGACGGCGAGGTAGTACTCGACGACCTGGAGCTTCGTGATCTCAGCGCCGCGCTCGGTCGCGGGGAAGATCACCCGGTCGGGGCTCGACACGCGCAGCTCGCGACCGCCTGCGTCGAGCGTGGTGGCATCGGCGGCTGCCATGTCACCCGCCAGGATTGCGCAACGGGACGACGACCGGCGCCTCAGCCCCGCAGCGACGGGCCGACGTGGCGCTCCATCCACGCGACGAACGGCCGGCACGCCTCGAGCTGCTCGCGCACGCGGCGGTCGCACTCGCGCGTGTGCAGCCAAGCGCGCAGGGGGTGGCGCCGGTGGAGGGCGAGCTGCTTCAGACGCAGCCGCTCGATGCGGGGATGGTCCGGGCTGTAGCCGCGCGGCGCGCGCTTGAGCGCGGGGGGCGCGAGCTCGAGTCCCGCGTCGACGCCGGGCTTGGCGGCGCGCTCGAACGCGGCCGCGCGAGGACCGTCGTCGATCGCCTTGCGGAACCGCTCGAGCTGGTCGCCGGCTGGGTGGTGAAGCCCGGCGGCGACGAGCAGCCCGTCGAGCGAGAGCTCGAAGTAGTAGCCGCCTGCACCGCGGTGGCCGATCGCGACCCCGAGCTGCTCCTTGATCGGCGGGCGCGCGTGGAAGCGGGTGTCGTTGTAGGGCCGAAAGAAGCGCGGCTCGCCCAGGTCGGAGAGCTGCCCGGCGAGCGCGCGAGCAGGCTCGAGCAGGTGCTCGTCGTAGCGCGAGCGGTTCGCCTTGAACCAGTCGCGGTCGTTGTCCCGCTCGAGCTCGCGCAGGAACTCGATCGCCTGCTTGGGCCACATGCGCCCAGACTATGCGCTCGGCGGGCGCCGGCCTCCCCTGGCGCTACGCGCCGGTCCCCGCCTGGACGAGCCCGATGACGTGGCCCTCGGGGTCGCTGAAATGGCCGAGCACCGTCCCGTTGGGGACCGCCTCCGGACCCATCAGCCGCTTGCCGCCGAGGCTCTCCGCCTCCGCGAGCCCCGCCTCGACGTCGGCCACCTCGACGTAGAAGGTCACGTGTCCCGCGTAGTCCTCGGGCCCGACGCCGATCCCGCCGGCGATCCCCGCCCCGTCGGCATTGACGTTGCCCTCGCGCTGAACCATCCCGTAGCTCATCGGGTTGTCGGCGTCGATCTCCCAGCCGAACAGCGAGGCGTAGTAGCGCTGCAGCGCCTCCCCGTCCCTCCCGATCACCTCGAAGTGCACGACCGGCTGACCCATGGCGCGTCCTTTCCGATTGGCCCCGGCGGGATGCCGGGGGTGTGTGCGTATCTCTACCTCACCGAGACCCGGCCCGGCGCGAGAACTCATCGCCGGGCAGGCACGCCTGGCGTCGCGGACGTAGATGGCTCTCGAGCACGAGGACGCGCTGCTCCTACGCAAGCTCGAGCAGCGTCGTTGAGGGTTCCCGACACGCACGTGCTCCTGGCGGCACGCGACGAGAGCGCGTCCGCCCCACGAGATTGCAAGGACCTCGGGCCGGCCCAGGCGCTCGACCAGGTCGGCGAGTGGTTGGGCGCGGCCGCAGCAAGCCCCTTGCATCGCGCGACCGCGGCCCCGCACGTTCGCCGGGCGGTCGACCCGGCCACGCCGGACTCTCGATTCTTGACAGACGGAATCCGCGCCAGCCACGACACCCCCTGAACGACTACGTCGCGGCGACGCGCGGTTACCGCTTGTCTAGCTTGCGCGTCAGGCGACCTAGCGCATCAAGGCCGAGCAGAACGCCCGCCGTCCCCGCGAGCCGGATCCAAATTGGGAGTCCTACGAGCCACGCCACGCTGGTGATGAGCATGCTTGGGACACACATGGAACAGACGAGCGCAGACAGTCCAGCGATGGTTGATTCACGAGGGGCCCCGTGGAGGTCTCGGTCTCCCCGCCGCTGGCGGCGGAGCGGTTGAACGTCTGGCTCGTGCGGTTGTCGTCCCCGCCCTGACCGGACGGCATTTGAACCGCGAGGATCCGGCGCGGATCCGTGCGCCGCATCGCCGCCTCTGACGGCGCGAGGGCGGGCGGCGGCTCAGCGCGAGGCTCGCTGCGCCCGCGCCGCGGCGTAGTGGCGCAGCGCAGCGCGCATCGTCGCGGGCGGGTCGGCGCCCTCGGCCTCGGCGAGCTCGCTCAGGAGCCGCGATT
>JBPCKX010000011.1:0-25473 GCA_051003875.1 Thermoleophilaceae bacterium | reverse complement strand
TACAAGGCCGCGGTTGCCGCACGGATCGAGACCGACGCCGACGGCGACGGCTTCGGCGACGACACGCAGGACGGCTGCCCGACGAGCGCGACCACGCAGGGGACCTGTCCGGGCGTCACGCTCCCGCCCTTCGACGGCTGTCCCGACGTCTCCACGAACCTGATCCAGGGCGGCGCCGGGGACGACCGGCTGCCGGGCACCACCCGGGGGGACAGGATCTTCGCCGCAGCCGGCCGGGACAGCGCGACCGGCGAGGGCGGCGCGGACTGCCTCGACCTCGGGCCCGATGCCGACAGCGGTCAGGGCGGGGACGGCAACGACCTCGTACTCGGCGGATCGGGACCGGATCGCATCGGCGGAGGCGCCGGAGACGACCGGCTGAGGGGCGACGCCGACGACGACCGCATCGGCGGCGGCTCAGGGCGCGACCGGCTCGCCGGAGGCTCCGGCAGGGACCGGCTCGCCGGCGGCGGCGGCGGCGACCGCATCGGCGGCGGCTCGGGCGGCGATCGGCTCCTCGGAGGCTCCGGTAACGACCGCCTCAGCGGGGGCGGCTCCGGTGACCGCCTGCTCGGCGGCCCCGGTCGCGACCGGCTCACGGGCGCCTCGGGCAACGACCGCCTCGCCGGCGGCGGCGGCCGTGATCGCCTCGTCGGGGGCGCCGGCCGAGACAGGCTGGTCGGCGGCTCGGGCAGCGACCGGATCGTCGCCGGCCCCGGCAACGACCGCATCGGCACGCGCGACGGCCGCCGCGACCGCGTCTCGTGCGGGCCCGGCCGCGACACCGTCCGCGCCGACCGCTCCGACCGCGTCGCGCGCAACTGCGAGCGGGTCAGGCGGCGTTAGCGGTACATCTGGCGAGCTCGTTCTCATGGTTCGAGTGCCTGAGGGACTTCGCCGGCGAACCCGGATCCCTGCTCACGAGCGGACCCGTGCGGCAACATTCGCGCAATGGGCGCTGGGCCGGCCGCCCTGGGCGGTCGAAAGCTCGGCAGCTCGCGGTGCGGCCGCCACCGGCCGAGGTTCTGCCCGCGGCCCGGCGAGACCCGGTGGCCCGGCCGGGGTCGCCGCTCGGCGGCCCGACGACCCTCAGCGCCCGGGACGCCGGACACGCACGCGAACGGCGGGGTCGCGGTGGCGGCCGCGCGGCACGAGCGCCTGCCCGGGCGGCTCGTAGGGCACGAGCTCGGCCCTGAAGGATCGGCGCACGCGCTCGATCTCCTGCTGCAGCTCCGCCTGCGCGCCCGCGGCCTGGCGCTCGAGGTTGCGCAGCCGCCGGTGCATCCGCGCGACCTCGCGCTCGAGCTCGAAGACGCGCTCGACGCCCGCGAGGTTCATCCCCAGCTCGGTCGTCAGCTCCTGGATGCGACGCAGCCGCTCGACGTCCTCACGCGAATAGAGCCGCGTGTTCTTGGGCGAGCGCCGCGGAGTTATGAGCCCCCGGCTCTCGTAGATCCGCAGGGTCTGGGGGTGCATGCCCGCCAGCTCGGCAGCGACCGAGATCATGTAGACGCCGCGCGTATCGTCCGCGGAGTCGGGCATCAGTCGCCCCTGCCCTTCAGCAGGCGCTCGCGCGGGTTGTCCTCGAGCACCGTAGCCAGCTCGTCGATCACCTCGCGCTGCTCGCGCGAGAGCGATCGCGGGACGTCGATCAGGAGCCGGTAGTGGATGTCCCCGCGCCCGCGGCCACCGAGCCGCGTGGAGCCCTCTCCGCGCAGGCGCTGCACCGTCCCGTGCTGGGTGCCGGGCGAGACCCTGATCCGCTTCGACCCGTTCAGTGTCGGCACCTCGATCGTGGCCCCCCGCACCGCCTCCGGGATCGTGATCGGAACCTCGACCTCGAGGTTGTCGCCGCGACGCCTGAACAGCGGCGAGTCCGCGACCCGCGTGATCACGTACAGGTCCCCGGCCGGACCGCCGCGACGACCCGGCTCGCCCTTGCCCGCCAGGCGCACGCGGCTGCCGTCGCGCACGCCCGCGGGGATGTTGACCTTGTAGCGCTTCACCTGACGGGTCAGACCCTCGCCGTCGCACGTCGGGCAGGGGTCGGTGATCTCGGTCCCGGTGCCGCGGCACTTGCCACACGGCTGCGAGATCGAGAAGAGGCCCTGTGACTCCGACTCGACCCCGCGCCCCTGGCAGCGGCTGCATACCTTCGGCACGGTGCCGGGCTTGGCGCCCGTGCCCCGGCAGGTCGGACACGCCGCCGACAGCGGCACGCTGACCGGGGTCTGCGCGCCGTCCATCGCCTGGTCGAACGAGATGTGGACCTCGGTCTCGAGGTCGCGCCCGCGCTCCGCGCGTGAGGTGCCCGCACCACCGGCGCCACCCCCGCCGAAGAGGTCCGAGATGATGTCTCCCAGGCCCCCGCCGAAGTTCCCCGAGCGGAACGCGCCGGGGTCGAACCCGCCGCCGCCGAAGATGCCGCCGGCGTCGTACTCGCGGCGCTTCTTGGGATCGGACAGGACCGAGTAGGCCTGCTGGATCTCCTTGAAGCGCTCCTCGGCCGAGGCGTCGTCGGGGTTGGTGTCGGGGTGATACTTGCGGGCGAGCTTGCGGTATGCCCGCTTGATCTCCTCCTCGGATGCCTTCTTGCCGACCCCGAGGATCGCGTATGGGTCCTTGACCGCCGGCATCCGGCCCCCTACCCCGAGACCACCACTCGCGCGGGACGCAGCACGGCATCGCCGAGGCGGTAGCCCTTCTCGACCACGTCGAGCACGACGCCCGCGTCGGTGCCGTCGTCGGCCCGGGTCGAGAGCGCCTCGTGGAAGGAGGGGTCGAACCGCTCGCCGCCGGGGTCGAACTGCTCGACGCCGTTGCGCGCGAGTACCGCGACCAGCTCCGAGTGGACCAGCCTGACGCCGCCGGCGAGGTGCTCCTCCTGCCCGGCGCCCGAGGCGAGCGCGCGCTCGAGGTTGTCGAGCACCGGCAGCAGCTCCGAGACGAGCCCGCGCCGCGCCCGCTGCCCCGCCGCCGCGGACTCCTTGGCGGCGCGCTTGCGGAAGTTCTCGAAGTCGGCCTGGGTACGCTGCGCGAGCGCGAGGTACTCCGCCCGCTCGCGCAGGGCCCTGGCGAGCTCGTCCTCGTCGGCGGCGGGCTCCTGCGCCTCGGGCGTTGCGGGCCCGTCCGCGTCGTGCCCGTCCGCCTCGTGCCCGTCCGCCTCGGGGCCGTCCGCCTCGTGCCCGTCGTATCCGACGGCGCCGCGTCCCTTTCCGGCGTCGTCGGGGGTCGTCTCCGCGGGGGGCGGCGGGTCGGCCCGGGGCGGCGGCACGCCTGCCCCCCCCGGAGACTCGGGCACGGGCGGCCCGGCCTGCCCGGCGGGTGGCTCCTCGACGGGTTGCGGCCGCTGCTCCTCGCGGCTGTCGGCCGGGCGCTCGCTCACGCCCTAGTGGTCCATCCGACAAGTTCGTGGTCGCTTTGGCGAGCCACTGGACGGGGCCGGCAAGTCGCGCGGGTGAGTCGATGCCCGGGCATCGGCGATCCCGCGGGACGACGCCAGGCGCGTCCAGGGGCCGCCAAACTGGTGCGAACTTGGAGGATGGAACATTAGCCCTCCCTGTCGTCCACGACCTCGGCGTCGACGACCTCCTCCTCAGCCGATCCGTCGGCGTCGGCGCCGTTGGCCGCGCCGTCGTCTCCGGCCTGGGCCTGGGCCGCCGCCTGCGCGTAGATCTGCTCGGAGACCTGGTGAAAGGCGGCCTGCAGCGCCTCTGTCTTCGCGGTGATCTCGGCCGCGTCGTCCGACTCGAGCGTCGCCCGGACGTCGGCGATCTTCTGCTGGATGTCCTGCTTGGCCGCCTCGTCGATCGAGTCGCCGAGCTCCTCGACCTGCTTGTCGGCCTGGTAGGCGGAGTTCTCGGCGTTGTTGCGCGCCTCGACGGTCTCGCGCATACGCCGGTCCTCGTCGGCGTGGGACTCGGCGTCCTGGACCATCCGCTCGACCTCCGCGTCGGCAAGCCCCGAGCCCGCCTTGATCTCGATCTTCTGCTCCTTGCCGGTGCCGAGATCCTTCGCGGCGACGTTCAGGATGCCATTCGCGTCGATGTCGAAGCCGACCTCGATCTGGGGCACGCCACGGGCGGCCGGCGGGATGCCGGTGAGCTGGAACTTGCCGAGCGACTTGTTGTAGGTGGCCATCTCGCGCTCGCCCTGGAGCACGTGGACCTCGACGCTCGTCTGGCTGTCCTCGGCGGTCGAGAACACCTCGGACTTGCGCGTCGGGATCGTGGTGTTGCGCTCGATCAGCTTGGTCATGACGCCGCCCTTCGTCTCGATCCCGAGCGTCAGGGGCGTCACGTCGAGCAGCAGCACGTCCTTCACGTCGCCGGCGAGCACGCCCGCCTGGATCGCCGCGCCGACGGCCACCACCTCGTCGGGGTTGACTCCCCGCTGCGGGTCCTTGCCGGTCAGCTCCTTGACCTTCGCCTGCACGGCCGGCATGCGCGTCATGCCGCCGACCATCACGACGTGCGCGATGTCGGCGCCCTTGGCGCCGGCGTCGTCCATCGCCTGCTTGGTCGGACCCACGACCCGGTCCACCAGCGCGGCGGTCAGCTCGTTCAGCTTGGCGCGTGTGAGGCGCTCGTTGAGGTGCTTGGGCACCGAGTCGACCGCGGTGATGAACGGCAGGTTGATCTGCGTCTCCTGCGCGGAGGACAGCTCGGCCTTCGCCTTCTCGGCCTCCTGGTAGAGGCGCTGGAGCGCCATCTTGTCCTGCGAGAGGTCCTGGCCCTCTGACTTCTTGAACTCTGCGACGAGCCAGTCGACGATCGCCTTGTCGAAGTTGTCGCCGCCGAGGTGGTTGTCACCCGCGGTCGCCTTGACCTCGAAGACACCGTCGCCGATCTCGAGCACCGAGACGTCGAAGGTGCCGCCGCCGAGGTCGAAGACGAGGATCGTCTGGTCGGCCTCCTCCTTGTCGAGCCCGTAGGCGAGCGAGGCGGCGGTCGGCTCGTTGATGATCCGCTTGACCTCGAGGCCCGCGATCTTGCCGGCGTCCTTGGTCGCCTGGCGCTGGTCGTCGTTGAAGTAGGCGGGGACGGTGATCACCGCGCTGTCGACCGTGTCGCCGAGATAGGCCTCGGCGTCGGCCTTCAGCTTCTGGAGGATCATCGCGCTGATCTCCGGCGGCGGGTACTCCTTGCCGCCCGCCTTCACGCGCGCGTCACCGTTGGTACCGCGGACGACCTCGAAGGGGACGATCGTCTCCTCCTCCTTGACCTCGGCCTCCTTGCGGCCCATGAAGCGCTTGATCGAGAAGACCGTGTTCTCGGGGTTCGTCACCGCCTGCCGCTTGGCGGGGGCCCCGACGAGCCGCTCGCCACCCTCGGTGAAGGCGACCACCGACGGCGTCGTGCGCGCGCCCTCGACGTTCTCGACCACAGTGGGCTCGCCGCCCTCCATGACCGCCATGCACGAGTTGGTCGTGCCCAGGTCGATACCGATCGTCTTGCCCATGATCAACTCCTGTGCGCTTGCTTGCAGACTCAGGCTTGAGAAAACCTAAGCGGGAGTATGGCAGATCGGCGGGCTGCCGGTGGGCGACTCGTGTCGCGGTTCCCGCGATGTGCGCCGTCGCGCCGTGCCCGCGGCCGACCCGTCAGGTGATCAGGCCGCGGCGTCGTCCCTCGATCACAGCTTCGGGCACCTCGGCGACTTCGAGCTTCTCGCAGAAGCCGGCGACGTAGGCGCCCAGGGTCTCCGGGCTCAGGTAGAGCCGCCGGCAGACCTCGTCCGGGCTCATCCCCCCCCCGATCAGCATCAGCACCTGGTACTCGCGGGTGCTCAGCAGGGGCGCCTCCCCCACCTCGCGCGGATGGATCTCGCCGCCGGGGCCGAGCTGGAGCTCCGCCGGAAGGCCGTCATCGCCACGGGCCAGCGCGGCGATCAGGCCACACACCTGGGCCGGGGTCGCAGCCTTCGACACGTAGGCCTCGACGCCCGCCGCGATCGCCGCCCGCACGCGCCCGCCCTCGAGATGCGCGGAGATGACGACCACCCGCGTCGGCAGCTCGCCGCGCGCGAGCGCGCCCAGGAGGTCGAGTCCGGGCATCGTGATGTCGACGAGCGTGACGTCGGGCTCGAGCTCACGCACCGCCGCGCGGATGTCCCTCGCCGTGCTCACCTCGGCGAGCAGCTCGAGCTCGGGCCATTCGGATACCGCCGCCGCCATCCGCTCGCGGTGCTTCGGGCCGTCGTCGGCCACGAGCACACCGACCGTGGACCGCTGCACGCTCACGACGTTGTTCTACCAGTTGCGCGCTTACCGCCTCGCGCGGCGACCCGACCCGGCGGGCCTCGGCCGGCCTGCGCGCCGCGCGCGTACGGGCACATCCGTCGCAGCGGGCACTCGCCGCAGCGCGGGGCACGCGCCACGCAGGTCCGGCGGCCGAGCCGGATCAGGCTCGTGTGCGCCTCGTAGGGGTCCGCGCCGCGGCACAGCCTCAGCATCTCGTCGTGCGCTTCGTCGAGCGGAGCCCCCGGGCGAAAGAGGCCGAGGCGGGTGCCCACCCTGTGGACGTGCGTGTCCACGGGGATGTCGGGGCGCCCGTAGGAGAAGAGCAGCACGCAGGCGGCGGTCTTGCGCCCGACGCCGGGGAGCGCCGTGAGCGAGGCGCGCGCCCGATCGAGCGGGTCGGTCTCGAGGCGGCGCAGGTCGTCGGCGCCGATCGCGCGCAGGATCTCCTGGATCCGCGCCGCCTTGGTCGGCGCGAGGCCGCCGGGGCGGATCGCCTCCTCGACCTCTTCGACGGGCGCGTCACGGACGGCGTCCCACGAGGCGAAGCGATCGCGCAACCGCCCGTACGCGACGTCGCGGTTGCGGTCGTTGGTGTTCTGGGAAAGGACGGTGAGCACCAGCTCGTCGATCGGCGCGCGATGGGGGTGACCGACGGGGCGGCGGTACTCGCGCCCGAGCCGCGCGAGGATCGCGCGCAGCCGCCGTGGAGGAACGGGGCTCCAGGGGGCTGCGAAGGGCACACCGGCAAACCTACCTGCCGCAGCGGGCTGCGAGGATGGGGCGCGCGTGGGGGTGGTGAGCGAACACAGGGCGCTGATCGACGGCCTCGACACGTTCTGGCGCCGCGCCGAGCCCGGGTCGGGCGCCGAGGCCGCGCTGTTCCTCCACGGCGTACCGACGAACGCCGACATCTGGCAGCCCTTCCTCGAGCGCTGCGGGGGGATCGCGCTCGATCTCCCCGGCTTCGGCCGCTCCGGCAAGCCCTCCGGATTCGACTACTCGGTCTCGGGCTACGCGGACTTCCTGGAGGCGTTCGTCGAGCACCTGGGCCTCGAGCGCCTCTCGCTGGTCGGACAGGGATGGGGCGGGGCGTGGGGGCTCGCGCTCGCCCAACGGCTCCACGCGCGGCTCGAGCGCCTAATCCTCTTCAACGCGATCCCGCTGCTGCCCGGCTACGGCTGGCACCGCGCCGCGCGGATCTGGCGGCTGCCGCTGCTCGGGGAGATGGCGATGGGGTTCACCACGCGCTTCGTGCTGGCGCGGGCGCTGAACGGTGCGAGCGCCGGCCCCGAGCCGCTGCCCGGCGACTTCATCGACTCCGCCCACCGCCACTTCGACCACGGGACCCAGCGCGCGATCCTGAAGCTGCATCGAGCCGCGCCGCCGGCGACGCTCGCGCGCTGCGGACAGGACCTCGACCGGATCGAAGTGCCGAGCCTGATCCTCTCCTCCGGCGAGGACCCATACGTCCCCGCCGAGTTCGGGGCCGCCTATGCCGAGGCGCTCGGCGGCGAGCCACGGCTCGAGCTGCTCGAGCGCGCCGGGCACTGGGCGTGGCTCGACCGCCCCGAGCTGATCGAGACGACGGCGGAGTTCCTCGCCTGACCGGACCCGCTGTCAGTCAAGATGACCGCCATGTCCCACCCGCTCAGGGTCGCCACCGCCGCGCTCGCCGTCGCGCTCACCTTCGCCGGGGCGGGCTGCGGCGGCTCCGACGAGGAGAGCGCCGCGCCCCCGCCGCCCCCGGCGACGAGCCCGCCGACCGAGAACCCCGCGCGGACCGCGCCGGAGCGGGCACGCTCGGGGCCCCGCGTGAGCACCGTCGCCACGGGACTCGAAGCGCCCTGGGAGATCGCCTTCCTGCCCGGCGGCGGCGCGCTCGTGACCGAGCGGGCCGGGCGCGTGCGGATGCTCTCGCCCCGGCTCGAGCTGCGCCGGGAGCCGATCGCCGAGGTGGAGGTGAACGCGGTCGGCGAGGCGGGCCTACTCGGGCTCGCGGTCGACCCGCGCTTCGAGCGCAACCGCTTCGTCTACCTCTACCGCACCACGGGCTCGGGCAACGAGGTGCTGCGCTACCGCCTCGCGGACGGGCGGCTGGAGCAGGAGGAGACGATCCTCGACGGGCTCGCGGCGAGCGCCATCCACGACGGGGGGCGGATCCACTTCGGCCCCGACGGGCTGCTCTACGTCTCGACCGGCGAGGCGGGCAACCCCGATCTCTCCCAGGATCGCGACTCCCTCAACGGCAAGCTGCTGCGCCTCGAGGACTTCCGCGGCGACGGCGGCCGCCCCGAGGTCATCTCGCTCGGGCACCGCAACGTGCAGGGGTTCGACTGGCAGCCCGGCAGCGACAGGCTGTTCGCGACGGAGTTCGGCCCGGACTCCAACGACGAGGTCAACCTGATCCGCGCCGGGCGCAACTACGGCTGGCCCGAAGCGCAGGGAGACGACGGCGCGCCGCGCTTCGAGCCCGCCCTCGTCGACTACGAGGAGGTGATCGCGCCATCCGGGGCGACGTTCGTCTCGCAGCCCGGGTCGCGGTGGACGGGCGACTTCCTGCTCGCCGCGCTGCGCGGCGAGCAGCTCCGCCGCGTATCGCTCTCCGGTACGCGGGTGACCGGCAACGAGCCGCTCTTCGCAGGACGCTTCGGACGGCTGCGGACCGTCGTCGAGGGTCCCGACGGGGCGATCTACGCCCTGACGAACAACACGGACGGCCGGGGCAGCCCGCGCGAGGGCGACGACCGCATCCTGCGGATCGTCCCACCGCGCTCCGCGCCGTCGCGGTAGAGCCCCGCGAGCGGGAGGAGCGAGGTCGCTATGTTTCGAACCACCCCCCCGGGGGTACCCATTCCGCCCCGTTCCCGTTGAGAGTCGAGAGGACAGTAATGAGCACTTCCGACAACGTCGCCGCCCTCGAGCGCATGGCCGAGTGCGTCAACACCGGCAATCTCGCCGCGCTGGACGAGGTGGTCGACCCCGATGCCGTCGACCACGATCCGGCACCGGACCAGGGACCCGGGCCCGAGGGCTTCAAGGACTTCTTCGCCTCGTTGCGCTCGGCCTTTCCCGATCTCGAGCTCGAGCCGGTGACGGTCGTCGCCGACGGCGATCAGGTCGCCCTGGCCTACACGATCAGCGGCACTCACGGTGGAGAGTTCATGGGCATCGCCCCGACCGGGCAGCGGATGTCGGCGCGCGGGGTCGAGATCGTGAAGTTCCGCGACGCCAAGCTGATCGAGCGCTGGGGCAGCTCGGACGTGCTCGGGATCATGACCCAACTCGGCGCGACCGTGGCGTCGTAGGCGCCGGCCGCAGGGCGCGGCGCCACACCGTGCCGTGCGCCGCCGCGCCGATATTACGGTCCGCGATCGCCTGACGGCCTCGCCCAGGGGTCCACTAGCCTGTGCGTGTGCCGCGCCCCGCGTTCTCCGTCGCGGCGCCGCCGCGATCACGCCCGTTTCGGGCCGCGGCATCCGAACCTGCCCGGCGACCTGACGGGGAGCGCCGCAAGGGCTCCGTCCTTCGGCGTGTCGACGGCTGGCGGATGGCGCCGACACTGCTCGCCGCGGCGCTCGCGGTCGTCTACCTGATCGTCAAGCCGCGCTCGCCCGACCTCGCCGCGCACATCTTCCGCTCGGAGCTGTTCGGGCGCGAGGGGTTCACGATCTGGAACGGGCAGTGGTACGGCGGGCACCACACTCCCGCCTACTCGATTCTCTCCCCGCCGCTCGGTTGGCTGCTCGGCCCGCAGCTCATGGGAGCGTTCGCGGCTGTCGGCGCGACCGTTTGCTTCACCGAGCTCGCGCGGGGCCACTTCGGGCCGAGCGCCGCGCGCTTCGGCACGATCTGGTTCGGTGCGGGCTCGGCGACCCTGCTCGCCACCAACCGGCTGCCGTTCGCTCTCGGGATCGCCTTCGGCGTGGCCGCGGCGCTCGCGCTCCAGCGGCGGCGGCGCGTCCTGGCCCCGGCCCTCGGTGTGCTGGCGGCGATCTCGAGCCCGGTGGCGGGGCTGTTCCTGACGATGTGCGCGGCCGGCTACGCGCTCGCGAGCGTTCGCGGTCGCGCCGCGCGCAGCGGGATAACCCCGATCGGCGCGGTGAGGGAGCGGCGCACGCGGCGCCTCGACGCCTTCGCCCTCGGGGCGTCGGGGATCGGGCCGCCGGTGCTGCTCACGATCGCCTTCCCCGAGGGAGGCTACGCGCCGTTTCCCTTCTCCTCCTACATAGCGATCCCCCTCTTCGTGCTCGTGGCTCTGCTCGTTCTGCCGCGCGAGGAGCGCACGCTGCGCGTGACCGCCGTGCTCTACGCGCTCGGCTCGACGGCGGCGGTCGTCGTGCCGACGGCGATGGGCGGCAACGCGGTCAGGTTCGGCGCGCTCTTCGGCGGTCCGGTGCTTGCGTGCGCGCTCGCCGGTCGCTGGCGGCGCCCGGTCGTGCCGGTCGCCGCGCTGCTCGCCGCGCTGCTCGTGTGGCAGTGGTCCCCCGCGGTGCGCGACCTCTACAAGGCGGCCACCGACCCCGTCGCAAAGGCCTCCTACTTCGATCCGGTACGCGAGTACCTGCGTCTGCTGCCCGATCAGCGCCGCGTGGAGATTCCCTTCACTCTCGGTCACTGGGAGGGCGCCGAGGTGGCGGTCGAGGCGCCACTCGCGCGCGGGTGGCTGCGCCAGCTCGACACCGGGCGGAACGAGATCTTCTACGGCGGGGTGCTCAACGAGCTGACCTACGCGAGCTGGCTGTCGGAGAACGCGGTGCGCTACGTGGCGCTGCCCGACTCGAAGCCCGACCGCAGCTCCTACCGCGAGCGAGCGCTGATCGAGCGCGGCCTGCCCTACCTCGAGCTGCGGGCGGAGTTCGACCACTGGCGGATCTACGAGGTGACGCTGCCCGCCCCGATCGTCATCTCCAAGGGGGACGCCAACATCACGCTCGACCAGCTCGGCTCCGACGAGCTGCTGCTGCGCGTGCGCGAGCCGGGCGAGGCCCTCATCCGCGTGCGCTGGACCCCCTACTGGCTCGCGAAGGGGGGGTGCGTCGAGCGCGACGGAAAGTGGACGCGGGTCACGGCGGAGAAGGAGGGCTTCCTGCGGCTCGTGACCCGCTTCTCGCCCGAGCGGATCCTCCAGCGCGGGCGGCGCTGCAACGGCGTCTGACGGTCGCGCGCGCACAGAGGGATGCCAACCGGCGGGGAGCGACTACGCTAGTCCCGTCGTGATGCGGGTCACCCAGGACTTCCTCGCCCAGTTCCGTCGCGCCTGGCAGGTCAGCAGTCGCTGGCTGCCCCACGGGTGGACCGATGCGCTGCGTCAGCTCGCGCTCTTTGCGGGCGCCTACTACATCTACCGTCTCGTACGCGGGATCGTCGACGGTCAGGCGGCGCTGGCGTTCGAGAACGCCCGCACGCTGGTCGACGTCGAGCGCACGCTGGGACTGTTCTTCGAGCCGGGCCTGCAGGCCTGGGCCCAGAGTCAGGCATGGATCGTGACCGTCGCAAACTGGATGTACGTGAACTCGCACTTCATCATCACGACCACCTTCCTCGTGTGGCTCTACCTCGCGCGCAACCACGCCTTCTACTACGTGCGCAACATGTTCATGATCGCGATGGGCCTGGCTCTGGTCGGCTACCTGGCCTTCCCGACCGCGCCCCCGCGCTACATGCCCGAGTGGGGCTTCAACGACACGGTCGCCTCGTTCGTCGGCGAGGCCGCCGAGCAGAGCGCGAACGTCCTCTACAACCCGTTCGCGGCCGTCCCGAGCATGCATGTGGCGTTCGCCCTCATGATCGCGATCCCCGCGATCAAGCTCGTGCGCTCGCGCGCGCTGAAGCTGGTGTGGAGCGTCTATCCGGTGATCGTGACCTTCGTTGTGATGATCACGGCCAACCACTTCTGGCTCGACGTGGCGCTCGGGGCGCTCGTCGCGGCCATCTCGGCGTGGGCCGCCTCGCACGCGCTCGCTCGGGCGCGCCCCGAGGCGTGGGCGTGGCGCACCCGCCGCGCGGAGCTGGTGGCCTAGCCGTGGACCACGAGATGCGCCCGCGGCCGGCCCCCCGGGCCTGAGTGGCGACCGAGGCGACCGACCCCGGTGGCGGACGTGGCCGTCGCGCGCCCGGCGCCGCGCGCGCGCGGGCGCGCAACCGCCTGATCGAGTCGCGCCTGACGCCGAACGCGATCTCGATCACGGGGCTGGTCGGCAACCTGATCGCGGCGGCGCTGATCACCCAGGACCTCTTCTTCCTCGCGGGGATCGCATTCATCCTCGGCTCGGTGATGGACACCCTCGACGGCCGCTACTCGCGGATGTCGGGCAAGGGCACCCCGTTCGGGGCGTTCCTCGACTCGAGCCTCGACCGGATGGAGGAGGGCATCGTGCTCGCCGCGGTGGGCGCCCACTTCGCCGAGCGCGGCGACGCTCCCGCCGTCGCCGCCGTCGTGGTGGCGGTGCTCTTCTCCCTGATGGTGAGCTACACGCGCGCCCGGGCGGAGGCGCTCGGCGTCGAGTGCAAGGTCGGGCTCGCCACGCGCGCGGTGCGGGTGGTGATCATCTCCGCCGGCCTGGTGTTCGCCGAGGGCGCCGGTGTGGCAGACTTCACGCTGCTCGAGCCGGCGATCTACGCCCTCGCGGTGCTGGCGGTCATCACGACGCTCCAGCGGGTGCTGCACGTCCGGCGCGAGCTCACGAAGGACTCCGGCACGGTGTAACCGCCGCCCCGCTTTGGAGCTACGTACGTGCGGCTCTGTGCGGGGCCGTCCCAAGAGCGTCCAGGAGGCATCAGTGACAGACAACACCTCAGGCAACGGCACGGCGCGCTACCAGAGCGAGAAGGTGCGGGTCGCGATCGTCGGCGTCGGCAACTGCGCGTCCTCGTTCGTTCAGGGCGTCCAGTTCTACAACGACGCGGACCCCGCCGAACGCGTCCCCGGGCTGATGCACGTCGAGCTCGGCGGCTACCACGTGCGCGACATCGAGTTCACCGCCGCATTCGACATCGATGCCGACAAGGTCGGCAAGGACCTCTCCGAGGCGATCTGGGCCGGCCAGAACAACACGATCAAGTTCGCCGAGGTCCCGAAGCTCGGCGTGCCGGTCCACCGCGGCATGACCCACGACGGCCTCGGCAAGTACCTCAAGCAGCGGATCACGAAGGCGCCCGGAAGCACCGACGACATCATCGAGATCCTGAAGGAGACGAAGACCGACGTGGTCGTCTCCTACCTGCCGGTCGGGTCCGAGACCGCCACCAAGTGGTACGTCGAGCAGGTGCTCGAGGCGGGCTGCGGGTTCGTGAACTGCATCCCGGTCTTCATCGCCCGCGAGGAGTACTGGGGCAACCGCTTCCGCAAGGCCGGGCTGCCGATCGTCGGCGACGACATCAAGTCGCAGGTCGGGGCCACGATCGTCCACCGCCAGCTCGCGCGCCTGTTCGGCGACCGCGGCGTGAAGATGGTGCGCACATCGCAGCTCAACGTGGGCGGCAACATGGACTTCTACAACATGCTCGAGCGCGAGCGGCTGGAGTCGAAGAAGATCTCCAAGACCAACGCGGTCACGTCGATCATGGAGCACGAGCTGCCCGCCGACGACGTCTACATCGGCCCGTCGGACTACGTGCCGTGGCTGACCGACCGCAAGTGGGCGCACATCCGCGTCGAGGGCCAGTCCTTCGGCGACGTGCCGCTCAACCTCGAGCTGAAGCTGGAGGTGTGGGACTCGCCCAACTCCGCGGGCATCGTGACCGACGCCGTGCGCTGCTGCAAGCTGGCGCTCAACCACGGCCTCGGCGGGCCGCTCGAGGACCCGAGCTCCTACCTGATGAAGTCCCCCCCCGTCCAGGTGCCGGACTCGATCGCGCGCGACAACACGGAGGCATTCATCGAGCGGTACGGCGGTGCGCCGAAGCTGCCCGGCAAGGGTCGCGTCAAGGCGAAGTCGAAGACCGGCTAGGCCGCGGGGGCGGGCGCCGGCCACCGGGTAGCCTGCGGTCGGTGCCCCAGCAGCCGTTCTCCATCGCCCAGGTCACGCCGTACCCCTGGGAGCAGCGCCACGAGGTCAACACCTACGTCCGGCGGCTGTCCGAGGAGCTGCAGGAGCGGGGACACCGAGTCGTCGTCGTGGCGCCGTCGGACTCGCGCGCGCTGATCCGGGAGGGCCGCGGGCGGATCCGGCGCGTGGCCTCGGATCCGGATGCCCTCTTCGACGCGGCCGACGGCCCGAACGTGCTCGGGGTCGGGCAGAGCCTGCCGTTCCGGCGCGGCAGCTCGGTGTCGCTGCCGCTCGACGTCTCCCGCTCGATCGAGGAGCTGCTCGACGCCGCCGAGCTCGACTTCGTCCACGTCCACGAGCCGTTCGCACCGAGCGCCTCGTCGGCGGCGCTGCGCCACTCGCGCGCGCTCAACGTCGGAACCTTCCACTCCCCGACCGAGCGCTTCGTCTCGACCCAGGTGGCGCGGCCGCTCGTGCGGCGGATGTTCGGGCGGCTCGACGGCCGCACGGCGAGCTTCGCCGCCACGCGCGACCTCGTCGAGCGCTTCTTCGGTGGCGCCTACCAGGTGATTCCACCCGGAGCCGATCCACCCGACCGCGCCCCGGCGGCGAAGACGGGCCCGCCCGAGATCCTCTTCTCGGCCGAGGAGGAGCGCGGCGCGCTGCGGCTCTTCCTGCGCGCGATCCGGCGCCTGCCGGTCGAGCTCGACTGGACGGCGACCGTGTGGCTGCGCGATCCGGGGGCGATCGCATCGCCGCTGCAGGTGCCCAGGCGGCTGCGCGACAGGCTGCGCCTCGCGGGCCCGGCCGACGGATCTGAGGCAGAGCATCTCGCGCGCGCCTCGATCGCCGTCGCGGCCTCCGCCGGCACGGCTCCCGCCCCCCACCTGCTGCTGCGAGCGCTCGCCGCCGGGGTGATCCCTCTCGCGGCGCGGCTGCCGCGCTACGAGGAGATCCTCGACGACGGCGAGCTCGGCCTGCTGTTCGAGCCGCGCGACGCGCTCACGCTCGCCGCCCAGCTCGAGCGGCTGGTCTCGGACCCTCGGCTGCGGGCGCGGATCGCCGACCGGATCGCCGCCGCGGGCGACCGGCTCGCGTGGGCGCGCACGGCGAACGAGTTCGAGCAGCTCTACGGCAGGCTCGCGGGCCGGCGCCACCGGCCCGGGGGGTCGGCGGCCATCCGGAAGCGGATCGCTGCGCGCGAGTTCATCCACGTCGACCTGCACATGCACACCGACCACTCACCCGACTGCGCCACGCCCGTCGGGACCCTGCTCGACGCGGCCCGGGCGGCCGGCCTCGGCGCGATCGCGGTGACCGACCACAACGAGGTCTCGGGCGCCCACGAGGCGCGCGCGCAGGCCGAGCGCGACGGCGCGATCAAGGTGATCGTCGCCGAGGAGGTCAAGACCGCCGACCAGGGCGAGGTGATCGGGCTGTTCATCGAGGAGAAGATCCCCCGCGGGATGACGTTGCAGGAGACGATCTCAGCGATCCGCGCACAGAACGGGCTCGTCTACGTGCCGCACCCGTTCGACCGCATGCACGCCATACCCGACTACGAGCACCTGCTCGACGTCGTCGAGGAAGTCGACGCGATCGAGGTCTTCAACCCGCGCGTGGCGTTCTCGGCCTTCAACGAGGAGGCGGCACGCTTCGCGGCCAAGTACCGGATCGTCGCCGGGGCGGGCTCGGACAGCCACGTGGCGGCCGGCCTCGGCTCGGTCAAGATCCGCATGCGCGACTTCGACGGACCGGAGGAGTTCCTCGAATCGCTGCGGGACGCGGACATCGTGCGCAAGCGCCAGAGCCTGCTCTACGTCCAGGCGCTCAAGTTCATCCAGACGAGGGCCACGCCCGAGCGCCGCCGCAGGCGGACCTCCAAGCCGGGCGAGGGCGTGAGCCGAGCCGGCAAGTAGTGGTGCAGTCAAGAGGACAGCCGGCCGGTGCGTCAAAGCCCTCTCCCGTGCCGACGACCGACGACGAGATCAAGGAGAAGTACCTCGAGCGCGCGATCCGGGAGCTCAACCGGCTCACGCGCGAGATCCAGGGCTGCGAGCACTGCCCGCGGGGCAACCTGATGCCCGTGCTCGGGTCGGGGCATCCGCAGGCCGACATCATGATGCTCAAGTTCGCGCCCCGCCCGGCGGAGATCGAGGAGGGCGTCGCCTTCTACGGCCGCGCGGGCAGCGCGCTGATGAAGAGCTTCAAGCGGCTCTCGATCGACCCACTCGCGGTCTACGGGACGGTGGCGGTCAAGTGCCCCGTGCCGGACACCGACCTGTCGGCGCCGGAGTGCCGCGCCCGCGTGCTCGACGAGCTGACGATCGTGCAGCCGCGGATTGTCGTGGCGATGGGCGAGGACGCGCTCTCCGAGCTGAACGCGCTCGGCGTCCCGCTGGCTGCCGAGATCGCGGCGACAGCGGGCGAGGTGCAGTCGCTCACCCCGGCCTGCGACGCGCTCTACGTGCCGGACATCGACGCCTCGCTCGACGACGAGCGCGCGAAACGGACGTTCTGGCGCTCGTTCCGGGCCCTCGGCGACTGGTACGCGGACTTCCCGCCTTACTGATCGGAGCCCGCGGCCACGACCGCACCGCCCGTCGCCGCGGCGCGGTCGAGCACCGCCACGGACTCGATGTGCGGGGTCTGCGGAAACATGTCGACGGGGCGGACGGTGCGCAGCGCGTAGCCGGCGTCGACCATCTGACGCAGGTTCGGCGCGAGCGTGGTCGGGTTGCAGGAGACGTAGACGATGCGCGCGCCCTGCGCCTCCAGCACGCGGCGCACGACCTTCTGGGATAGCCCGGCGCGCGGAGGGTCGACCACGACCACGTCCGCGTGGCCCTCCTGCTCGATCAGCGGGCGCATCGCGGTGCGCACGTCGCCCGCGTAGAAGCGGGCGTTGTCGATCCCGTTCAGCTTCGCGTTCGCGATCGCGTCGGCGACCGCGCGCTCGACCAGCTCGACACCGACGACCTCGCGCGCAGCGAGCGAGAGCGCGAGGCCGATCGTCCCGATGCCGCAGTAGAGATCGAACACCCGCTCGCGGCCGCTGAGCCCCGCGAGCTCGGCGGCGATGTCGTAGAGGCGCTCGGCCATCTCGGTGTTGGTCTGGAAGAAGGCATCCGGCGAGATCCTGAAGCGCAGCCGCTCGCCGCCGACGTCGAGCGCCTCCTCGAGCGCGGTGTCGCCCCTGAGCGTGCGCGTCTTGCCCGCGCGCGTGGTCTCGGCGAGGCCCTCCACCTGCGTCCAGAGCACGCTGTCGGCGGGCAGCGCGCCGGCGAGCTCGTCCGCCGGGAGGGGGCCCTGGCTGGTCACCAGGCGAGCCTGGATCCGCCCCGTGCGCCGTCCCTCGCGCACGACCAGGTTGCGCAGGAAGCCGTCATGGGTGCGCCGGTCGTACGCGGGCAGGCCGTGCGAGCTACACCACTCGCGCGCGGCCTCGCGAACCGCGTCGACGCGCTCGGAGGCGAGCACGTCCTCGCGCAGATCGTCGATCACGTCCCAGCACCCGGCGCGGTGAAAGCCGAGGGTCAGGTCGCCGCCGTCGTCGGATACCCCGAACGAGTACTCGACGCTGTTGCGGTAGCGGAACGGCTCGAGCGCGGGCACGATCGTCTCGACCGGCGGGTCCTCGAAGCCGCCGAGGCGCGTCAGCGCGTCGCGGACCTGGCGCTCCTTCTCCTCGATCTGGCGCTCGTAGGTGAGCACCTGCCACGGCGCTCCGGGGTGGTGCGGGGAGCGCGGCTCGATCCGGTCCGCGGCCGGCTCGAGCAGCTCGACCAGGCTCGCCTCGGCGAACGAACGCTTCGCCTTCTCGACCCTGACCCTGACACGATCGCCCGGCACGGCGCCGCGCACGAAGACGACGAAGCCGTCGGCCCGGCCGATGCCCGCCCCGCCGTGGGCGAGCGAGTCGATCGGAATCTCGAGCTCCTCGCCGCGCTTCGGTCGCGCGCGCTGGGCTGCGTGGGCATCGGTCATCGCTCTATGCTCGCAGGCCCGATGGCGATCGACCTGGACGCATACCGCCGCGCCGCAGAGGAGTTCCTCTCGGCGCTCGACCGCGAGTACCTCCTGCACTACTCGGGACGGCAGGACACGTTCGACATCGAGCCGATCTACGAGCGCCACGCGGCGCTCTTCTCGCGCGAGGCGGTCGACGGGCTGCGCGAGGCCGGCGCACCGGCGGCGCTGGTGGAGTTCGCCACCGAGGGGCACATCGGCCGCGAGACCAGGTCCGAGTCCGCCGAGCTCGCGCGCCTCGAGGCCGCGCTCGAGCTCGAGTGGGACGGAGAGCGGATCCCGTTCCGCTCGGCGGCGGTCGTCCAGGCCAACGAGCCCGACCCGGAGCGCCGCGCACGGCTGGAGGCGGCCCGCAACGAGCTGACCGAGGCCGAGCTGAACCCGCGCCTGCGTGATCTGCTCGACCGCTCGCACGCGCTCACGCGGGAGCTCGGCTGGCCGTCGAACGTCGCGATGTGCGCGGAGCTCTCCGGGATCGACCTGCGCGCGCTGCAGGCGCAGACGGCGGCCTTCCTGGAGGCGACCGACGACGGCTACGAGGCGATCGTCGAGCCCCAGGTGCGACGCCAGATCGGCCTCGGCTTCGCCGAGCTGCGCCGCTCGGACCTGCCCGCGTTCTTCCGCGCGGCCTCGCTCGATACCCACTTCCCCGCAGAGCGGCTGCTGCCCGCGCTGACCGAGACGCTGGGCGCGATGGGTATCGATCTGGAGAGCCAGGCGGGCGTGAAGATCGACATGGAGAGCAGGCCGAACAAGTCGCCGCGCGCGTTCTGCGCGCCCGTGCGGGTCCCCGACGAGGTGCATCTGGTGATCTCCCCGGTGGGCGGGCGCGATGACTTCGCCGCCCTCTTCCACGAGGCCGGCCACACCGAGCACTACGCGAACGTCGACGCGGCGCTGCCCTTCGAGGACCGCTACCTGGGCGACAACTCGGTCACCGAGGGGTTCGCCTTCCTGTTCGAGCATCTCGTGTCGAACCCGCACTGGCTGCGAGAGCGCCTCGGGGTGGAGGACCCCGGCCCGATCGTCGAGCACGGCCGCGCCTCGAAGCTCGTCTTCCTGCGCCGCTACGCCGCGAAGCTCGTCTACGAGCTCGAGCTGCACGGGGGCCGCCCCGTCGAAGGCCTGGAGCACCGCTACGCGCGCGGGCTCTCTGAGGCGCTGCACGTCGACTGGCCCACGAGCCCCTGGCTGGCCGACGTGGACGACTTCTTCTACGCGGCGCGCTACCTGCGCGCGTGGGCGCTCGAGACGCACACGCGCGCCAGGCTCACCGACCGCTTCGGCGCTCGCTGGTTCGGGGACCCCGCGGCGGGCGCGTTCATCCGCGAGCTCTGGAGACGCGGCCAGAGCGCAGAGGGCGGCGAGGGGATCCTCGCCGCGGTGGGAGGGTCGGAGCTCGACTTCGGGGTGCTGGCAGAGGACCTCGGCGTGCCGGTCTGAGGACAGCGCCCCGGGGCACCTCAGAGCTTGTCCTCGACAGCCTTGAGGACCGTCTTGCGATTCGCGTGACGGCGCTCGTAGTCGCGCACCTTGCGCAGCTCGGCGGGACCGAGGTCACCCAGCCGGGTCTGCACCTGGGCGGCCGTGAGGTCGTCGTAGTCGCTGATCGGGAAGCTCGGTGCCGCGGCGTCGGGGCGGCGCGCCGGATCGACCTTGGCCAGCACGGGATCGGCCTGCCTCGCGGCCTCCTCGCGCGCCCGTGCCGTCGCCTCCTCGACCTGCCGCCGCGCGCTGCGCGCGGCCTCCGAGCCCCGCCTGCGCGCGCTCCCCGCGCGGCCCTCGAGCCCCTCGCGGCCGCGGAGGAGGAGCTCCTCGAGGTCTCCGAGCACGTCGTTGGTCTGCTTGCGGCCCCGTTCGAGCAGGCCGCCGACGAGCTCCTGCGCGTCGTCGGCCGTCACCCGTCCGCGCGTGACGGCGTCGCCAAGCGCGTCCTCGATCCGCTCGCGCGTCAGCATCACGAGCCCGAGCGGATCGATCAGCCGGGCGGAGAGAGCCTCACGCAGGTCGGCGACCGTCCTGTCGGATATCTCGCCGTCGGCAGAGCCGCCGCCGGTCGCCGGTCCGCGCGCAGACGGCCCGTTTGCCTTGCCGGGGGCGTTCGCGCCCTTCGAGGTCGAGCGCTTGGCGCCCTGCTTCGCCGCCTTCGAGGTCGAGCGCTTGGAGCCCTTCTTCGCCCCGCCCGACCGGGGCGGCGGCGCGGCGGCGCGCTTGCCCTGGCTGCTCTTGCGTGGCTGCGGCATGGTGGCTCCTCCTCCTCCTCACGATACCTGCTCGGCGGACTATCGCAGGCGCGGCGCCACGCGGCGCGCGCGGAGGGGGCCGGAAAGGGCCGGGCCCGCGCGCCCGCACTAGGATCGCCCGGGTGACGCGGGATTTCCTGACGGGCGAGGAGCTCTCCGCCGCCGAGCTCGGCCGCGTGCTCGACCGCGCGCTCGAGCTGAAGGCCGACCGCGCGGCCTCGGGCGCGCTCGCCGGCCGCAGCGTCGCGCTCGTCTTCGAGCGGCCGTCGACCCGCACGCGTGTCTCGTTCGAGGTCGGCGTGGTGGAGCTGGGCGGCCATCCGGTCGTGCTGCGCGCGGACGAGCTTCAGCTCTCGCGCGGCGAGTCGCCGCGGGACACCGCGCTCGTGCTGTCGCGATTCGTGGCCGGGATCGCCATCCGCACGGGCGCGCACGCGCTGCTCGACGAGCTCGCCGAGCACGCCTCGGTACCGGTGATCAACATGCTCACCCGCGAGCACCACCCCTGCCAGGCGCTCGCCGACCTGCTCACACTGCGGGAGCGGTTCGGCCGCCTCGAGGGCCTCCGCCTCGCCTACGTGGGCGACGGCAACAACGTCGCCCGCTCGCTGGCGCTGCTGGGTGCCCGCGCCGGTATCGAGGTGGCGGTCGCCACGCCACCCGGGCTCGCCCTCGACGGCGAGCCCCCGGCAGGCGCGCTCATGACGCACGACCCCGTCGAGGCCGCGACGGACGCGCACGCGCTCTACACCGACGTGTGGCTGAGCATGGGCGACGAGGACGCGGCCGCCGACGAGCGCCGGCGCCGGCTCGAGCCCTACCGGCTCGACGGCGCGCTGCTCGGGCACGCCCGCCCCGACGCGGTTGCACTGCACTGCCTCCCTGCGCACCCCGGGGACGAGATCTCGGCCGAGGTCCTCTACGGGTCGCGCTCGGCGGTGTGGGACCAGGCCGAGAACCGGCTGCACGCCCAGAAGGCACTGCTCGAGCTCCTGATCGGGCGCTGAACGACACGGGGCCGGGCGATCGGGCGGCTCACTATGCTGCGACAGGGTTGCCGTCGGCTGCCAGCTCAACTCGAATCAGGAGGCCCCGATGAACAGATGGCTCGCGCTACTCGTCGCCTGCCTTGCGCTCGGTCTCGTCGCGGCCGGCTGCGGCAGCGACGACGACGAGGAGGACGGCGGCAGCGCCCAGACGACCGAGCAGCCGCCTCAGAGCGATACCGCCGAACCCGCGACCGGCGGCGCCGCCGCCGGGGACACGACGGCGGTCAGCATGAAGGACATCGAGTTCGTGCCGATGGACGTCACGGTCAAGGCCGGCGCGACGATCAAGTGGACCAACGACGACTCGATCACCCACACCGTGACCAAGACGGGTGGCCCGGGGAAGGAGTTCGACTCGGGCAATGTCGCGGGCGGCGGGACCTTCGAGCAGACCTTCGACACCCCCGGCAAGATCGACTACGTCTGCACGATCCACCCCCAGCAGACGGGCACGATCACGGTTCGGTAGCGCCTGGCGGGGCTCGGGCGGCCGCCCGCTCGAGCCCGCCGACCGGGCCGCGTCCCCAACCGCCTCAGCGGCGCAGGCCGAAGCCCTGCAGCATCAGCAGCATCGCCTCGCCGAGACCGCCCCGCTCCGGCAGCAGGCCGAGCTGGCGCGCCCCTTCGTGGAGGTCGAAGAAGCCGCGCGCGCGGCTGATCCGCCCGTCGCTGAGCTCGAGGTAGTGGAGGCCGTGGAGGGCGAGGCTCCGGTCGGTGGCGGGCACGGCCGCGAGCGCTCCGCGGTGCGTGCCGAGCAACCGCCACGGGATGCACGCGTGGGCTCCGCGGTGCAGCGCGGGAGCCGTGCGGTCAACGCGCGCGTCCGGGAGAGCCGCGCGCATCGACTGCGCGTGCCGCTCGAGCTCGTCGAGCCCCACCAGCGGCTGCTGGGCGAGCGGATCCTCGTAGCTCACGCCCACCGTGCAGCAGGCCGCGAACCCCGACCCGCCCTCCCACGCCGCGCTCCAGAGCAGCGCGAGCTCGTCGACCTCGGCCCGCTCCAGCTCGGCCTCGTCGCTCACGTCAGCTCGGCGAGGCCCGCCGTCGGGCTCGACGCCTCGCCGTAGAGCCGTCGCGGGATGCGGCCCGCCTCGCGGGCGATCCGCCCGGCCTCCACCGCGAGGCGCATCGCCCTCGCCATCGCCCGCGGGTCCTCGGCGCGGGAGATCGCGCTCGCGAGCAGCACTCCGTCGCAGCCCGCCTCCAGCGCGAGCGTCGCGTCCGAGGCGGTGCCGATCCCGGCGTCGAGGATGACCGGCACCCGCGCCGCCTCGATGATCAGGCGCAGGTTGTAGGAGTTGCAGATCCCCATGCCGCTGCCGATCGGGGATCCGAGCGGCATCACGGCGGCGCAGCCGCTGTCCTCCAGGCGGCGGGCCAGCACGGGGTCGTCGTTGGTGTAGGGCAGCACCGTGAACCCGTCCGCGACGAGTGTCTGCGCCGCCTCGAGCAGCTCGGCGGCGTCGGGCAGGAGCGTGCGCTCGTCGCCGATCACCTCGAGCTTCACCCAGTCGGTCTCGAGCGCCTCCCTCGCAAGCCGCGCGGTTCTCACCGCGTCCCGCGCGGTGAAGCAGCCCGCGGTGTTGGGCAGGATCGCGCAGCCGCACCCGTCGAGCACCTCGAGCAGCGATCCGGGAGCGGAGGGATCGAGTCGTCGCATCGCGACCGTCGCGATCTCGGCCCCGGAGGCCTCGACCGCCGCCGCGACGACGTCGAGGCTGCGGAAGCCTCCCGTACCGATGATCAGGCGCGATTCGAAGCTGCGCCCGGCGATCGTCAGCTCAGCCACCGGTCAGCCTCCCTGCACCGCGTGGAGCACCTCGACCCTGCCACCCTCGCGCAGCGCAGTCGCCTGCCACGTGCCGCGCGGAAGCACCTCCCCGTCGAGTGCGAGCGCCACCCCGCGCGTATCGGCCACGGCACCCGCGGCGCGCGCGGCGTCGGCGGCGGTGGCACCCTCGGGAAGGGTCACGCGCTCTCCGTTGAGCTCCACGGTGGGCACCGTTCAGGCGACCGGCGAGGACTCGAAGCGGGTCGGATCGCAGGGGCGCAGCTCCTCGGGCGCCACACCGCCGCGGAGGATGTCCACGATCACGCGCGCGGTCAGCGGCGCGAGCAGCACGCCGTTGCGGTGGTGTCCGGTCGCCCAGAGCAGGCCGTCGGGCTCCCCGGGGCCGATCGCGGGGAGGTTGTCGGTGGTGCTCGGGCGCAGCCCGGCACGCGCGGACAGCAGCTCGAGCTCGGTCACCTCGGGCAGCAGCTCGCGGGCGGCCTCCAGCAGCCACAGGACCGCGCCCGCGGTCACGGACGTGTCGAATCCCTGCTCCTCGACCGTCGCCCCGATCACCACCCGGCTCCCCGCTTCCCCCTCGGCGCGGTCACGGGTCACGACGTAGCAGCGCGGGCTGCGGATGAGGCGCCCGGTGGGCGCCGGATGGCCGCGGCGCACCGCGAGCTCGAGTAGCTGGCCCTTCACCGGCCGCACCGCGGGGGCGCCGCACTCCGCGGCGAGGTCTCCCTGGCTGCTCCAGGCACCGGCCGCCACCAGCACGGCGCCGGCGGCGACGGCGAGGCCGTCACCGCTGCGCACGCCGGTGACGCGGCCCCCCTCGGTGTCGAGCGCCGCGACCTCGGTGCCCGCGATCAGCTCGCCCCCGGCCCTTCGCAACGCGACGGCGAGCGCGCGCACCACCTTGCCCGGATCGACGCGCCCGTCCTGCGGCGCCAGAATCGCGCCGCCGACGCGCGGGGCCAGGCCCGGCTCGAGCTCGCGGCACTCGCGCGCGCCGAGCCACGAGGCATCGAGCCCGAGCCGCCGCTGGAAGTCGTGCAGCCGGCGCAGCTCCTGGATGTCGTCGCGGTCGGCGGCGACGATCAGCGCGCCCGAGTCCGCATAGCCGCTGGAGAGCGCCGTGGCCTCCTCGAGCTCCGCCGCAAAGCCGCCCCACAGCTCCCTACCGCGCAGGTTCAGCTCCAGCAGCGCCTCCTCGCCGAAGTTCGCCTCGGTCACCGGGGCGAGCATCCCGGCGGCCACGCCGGAGGCGCCGGCGCCGGGCTCGTCGCGCTCGTAGACGCACACGGACAGGCCGGCCCGGGCCGCCCTCCACGCGCACGCGAGGCCGATCACGCCCGCGCCGATCACGACGAGGTCGTAGGCGCTGCGGGTCGGGACGTTCGGGTCGATCTGCTCTGTCTCCGCGGGAAGCTGTCCGGATCAGGTGCGCCGTCCGGCGACGTGTGAGCCGGGCTCTCGCCGGGCTCGCCCGGCGACCGTCGCCCACCGCAGCCGATGGTACTCCGGTACCGCGATCGGCACGGCGCCCGCACGGAGCCGCGTGCGACGATTGTCGCTGTGAGCAGCCCGACCGACCGCCGTGACCGGCTCGCCCGCGCCCGCCTCTACTTCGTCACCGACGCGGCGACGCCGCCGACCCTGCTGCGGGACGCGCTCACGGGCGGCGCCGACATGCTGCAGCTCCGCGATCCCGCCGCGAGCGACGCGGAGCTGCTCGCGGCCGCGGCGATCTTCCGGGGGCTCTGCGACGAGCACGGCGCGCTGCTGTGGCTCAACGATCGTCCCGATCTGGCGCTGCGCGCGGGTGCCGACGGGGTCCACCTCGGACAGGGCGACATGGCGGTCGCGGCGGCGCGCGAGCTGGTCGGGGAGCTGCTGATCGGGCTCTCCACGCACACGCCGGCGCAGCTCGAGGCCGGCGTGGCCGCCGGCGCCGATCAGCTCAGCGTCGGACCAGTGTGGGAGACGCCCACCAAGCCGGGCCGACCTGCCGCGGGGCTCGGCTACGTCCGCCATGCAGCCGCGCGCAGGCCGCCCGTGCCCTGGTTCGCGATCGGCGGGATCGATGCGGCGAACGTCGACGAGGTCGTCGCGGCCGGCGCCGGGCGCGTGGTGGTCGTGCGCGCCC
>JBPCKX010000010.1:0-7883 GCA_051003875.1 Thermoleophilaceae bacterium | reverse complement strand
GCGTCGACCAGTCGCTGCAGACGCTGATGCAAAGGATCGACGAGCTCGAGGCGCGCCTCGCCGGCGCGTCGAGCCCGGAGCCGGCGGACGGGCGGGCCGCCGCGCGCCCGGGGCCGGCTCCCCGGGTGGCGGAGGACGCCGGGGACAACCTCCCCGCGCCGCGGGCCGAGCGCCCCGAGCCCGGCGCCGGCGCCGCGCTCGGACAACCCGTGTCCACACGTGTCGCGCAGCCCGCCGCCACCTCACAGCCCGCTCCGACTTCGCCGGTCGCTGCCGGCGGACTCGCCTCGGCCGCCGTCGCCCCGCAGCCCGAGCCTGCGGTCGCTGCACCGCAGCCCGAGCCCGCCGTCGCCGCACCGCAGGCGCTCGACCTCGACCGGGTGAAGGGACTCTGGCCCGCGGTGGCCGGCGCCGTGGCAGAGCAGAACGCGATGGTCGCGGCGCTGTTCGCCGAGGCGGGCCCGACGGCGCTCGAGGGCGACCGCCTCACGGTGGGGTTCCCCCCGCACGCCGCGTTCTCGAAGAAGAAGGCCGAGGCCAACCGCGAGCTGCTGTCGGCGGCGCTGCGGACCCTCACGGGCCGCGGCCTGGCGGTTGTCTTCGAGCTGAGCGGGGGGCGAGCGGAGCCGGCGCCCGCCAGACTGGGGGAGGAGGAGCTGCTCGCGCGGCTGAAGCAGGACTTCGGCGCCGAGGAGCTTCCCGCCGATGACGATCCCGACACCGAGGACTGAGAGTGCCAAAGCAGCCCGACATGAACCAGATGATGCGCCAGGTCCAGCAGATGCAGGAGCAGATGGCGGAGGCCCAGAAGTCGCTCAAGGACGAGGTCGTGGAGGCCAGCGCCGGCGGTGGCATGGTGAAGGTCAAGGTCACCGGCGAGCTCGAGCTGACCGAGCTCACGATCGACCCCGAGGCCGTCGACCCGGAGGACGTCGAGCTGCTTCAGGACATGATCCAGGCGGCCACCAACGAGGCGCTCCGCTCGGCGCAGGAGCTCGCCGCGTCGAAGCTCGGAGCGGTCACCGGGGGGCTCGGCGGCATGGGGCTCCCGGGGCTCTAGCGGTGCGTCCCGGCCGGCCCACCGTCCAGGCGTAGCCTCCCCTGTTCGCGCCGCCCGTCAACCGGCTGATCACGGAGCTCGCGCGGCTGCCGGGGATCGGTCAGCGCACCGCCCAGCGGCTCGCGTTCCACGTGCTGCGTGTCCCCGACGAGGAGGCGCTCGCGCTCGCCGGGGCGATCCGCGAGGTGAAGGAGACCGTCGGCCGCTGTGAGCTGTGCTTCAACCTCGCGACGGAGGCCACCTGCCGGGTCTGCCAGGACGAGCGCAGGGA
Organism: Thermoleophilaceae bacterium; assembly: GCA_051003875.1. Classification (GTDB taxonomy): domain Bacteria; phylum Actinomycetota; class Thermoleophilia; order Solirubrobacterales; family Thermoleophilaceae; genus JAAYBF01. Next base: position 6,552 of record JBPCKX010000010.1, on the reverse strand, counting down.
CGCGGGCGTGCTCTGCGTCGTCGAGGAGCCGAGCGACGTGATCCCGGTCGAGCGCACGAACGAGTTCGCCGGCCGTTACCACGTGCTCGGCGGTGCGCTCTCGCCGATCGACGGCGTCGACCCGGAGGACCTGCACATCGGCGAGCTGCTCGAGCGGGCCTCGACGGGCGAGGTGCGCGAGGTCGTCGTCGCGACCAACGCCACGACGACCGGTGAGGCGACGGCGCTCTACATCGCCGACGAGCTGCGCAGGCGCGCGCCCGCGGTCGTGGTGACGCGACTCGCCAGCGGGCTGCCGGTGGGCTCCGACCTCGAGTACGCCGACGAGATCACGCTCGGCAAGGCCTTCCGCGGCCGCCGCGAGCTCTGAGCGCCCCGCGCGTCGGGAGTGCCGCCCGGCGTCCGCTCAGCGGATCAGCCCGTAGTCCCGCTTCACGTCGAGGATCCGCAGCAGCGCCTGGTCGAGCCGTCGGCGGCTGATCTCGCCGCTGCGCGCCGCGCGCAGGACCGCGACGTAGGCGGCCTGCTGGTCACCGGGCGGGCCGGAGATGTAGAGCATGTCGGCACCTGCGCGGATCGCCTTGACGGCGGCGTCCGGCACCGCCTCGAGGGCGGTGATCGGTGGGTCGGCGAGATCGTCGGTGATCGCGATCCCCTTGAACTTCAGCTCCTTGCGCAGCAGGTCGGTCGCGACGTTCGAGGAGAGCGAGGCGGGCGTGACGAAGTCATCGACGACGTAGAGCCCGTGGCCGAGCACGATCCCGGGCACCCCGGCTGCGATCGCAGCCTTGAACGGGACGAGGTCGCGCTTGCGCAGCGCGTCCAGCGACAGGCCCACGTTGGCCGGCCCGAGCTGGGTCGACTGCGACGCCGATCCCAGTCCGGGGAAGTGCTTCGCGGCGGTGAAGACGCGCTTGCGGCGGTACGCCTCGACGACGCTCTTGGCGTAGTCCGCGACCCGATCGGGCTGGTCGGAGAACGCGCGCGGCCCGACCGCGGGGTCCTCGGCGAGCCCGACGTCGAGCACGGGCGCGAACAGCCCGTTCACCCCGAGCGGCTTGAGCGTGTCGCTCGCCTCGCGGGCCTCGGCCGCGGCCGCCGCGGTCGACGGCAGGTCCGATGCCTTGCGCGCGGGCGGGAGGTCGGCGAAGACGTTGAAGTCCCCGCCCTCCTGCGAGGCCATCACCCACGGCGGGACGTGCTTCTCCTGCTTTGAGATCGCCTGCGCCTCCCCGGCCAGCAGGCCGAGCTGCTGGGGATCCGTGTAGTTGGCGGCGTCGATCACCACGCCGCCGAGATCGAGCCGGCGGAGCTGGCGAAAGACGGTGGCGTTCAGGTCGGAACCGCGGAAGCCGAACACGAAGAGCTGGGCGACCTTGCGCTCGGTCGGGAGCCGCCTGACGAGGTCGGAGACGCTGCGGGGGACGCCCGCCGGGGTCTTGCGCGCAGCCTCGGGAGGCGGCGGGATCACGCGGGCGAGGAAAGAGGTGCGGCGCTGGCCGGTGTTCTGTGCGCCGGCCTCCGGAACGACCGGCGGCCCGTCATCCCCCCCCCTCAGGACCAGCCCGACCGCGGCGGCGAGGACGATCAGCCCCACGACGACGGCCACGCGCCTCGAGATGACCTCGCTCGCCTTCGACACGATCTCCGCCACCCGGGCCCTCACGGGGTGAACGCTAACCTGCGCGGCGCGTGAACCGCTCACACCCACCCGAGCTGGAGACCGTCGTGATGAAGTTCGGGGGCACATCGGTCGCCGGAGCGGAGGGCATCAAGCGCGCCGCGGCGCGCATCGTGTCGGCCGCCGAGCAGCACACGCGCGTCGTCGCGGTCCTCTCGGCCGGAGGTAAGACGACCGACGGGCTGCTCGCGCTCGCGCATGAGGTATCGGACCGCCCCCATCCGCGGGAGATGGACATGCTGCTCTCGACCGGCGAGCGGATCTCGTGCGCGCTGGCGGCGATGGTGATCAACGACCTCGGTCACGAGGCGATCTCGCTGACCGGGTCCCAGGCGGGCATCGTGACCGACACCTCGCACACCAAGGCGCGCATCGTCGAGGTGCGCGGCGACCGCATCCGCGGCCATCTCGACGACGGCAAGGTCGTGCTCGTGGCGGGCTTCCAGGGCGTCTCGACGGCCGCCGACGTGACCACGCTCGGGCGGGGGGGATCGGACACGACGGCAGTCGCGCTCGCCGCCGCGCTGCGGGCCGACCTGTGCGAGATCTACACCGACGTGGCGGGCGTCTTCAGCGCCGACCCGCGGATCGTCCCCGGAGCGCGCAAGCTGGCGGTGGTCTCCTACGAGGAGATGCTCGAGATGTCCGCCTCGGGCGCCGGGGTGCTCCAGCTCCGCTCGGTCGAGTACGCGCGCAACAACGCGATCCCGATCCACGTCCGATCGAGCTTCGAGGACGGACCCGGTACCTTCGTCGTGGGCGAGCACACCACCATGGAACGACCACTAGTCACAGCCATCACCCACTCGACCGACGAGGCGCGGATCACCCTGACCGGCGTCCCCAACCGGCCCGGCATCGCCGGGTGCGTGCTCACCGCGCTCGCCGAGACGAACGTCAACGTCGACATGATCATCCAGAACGAGCCGCACTCGGAGAACAGCGCCGCTGACATGTCCGTCACGGTCCCGCGCGCGGACATGGCTGCGGCGATCGACGCGCTGACGCCGCTCAAGTCCGAGCTCGGCCTCGGCGAGATCGCCGCCGACGACGCGATGGGCAAGGTCTCGGTCGTCGGGGCGGGGATGCGCAGCCATCCCGGCGTCGCCGCCACGGCGCTGAGCGTGCTCGGGGACGCCGCCGTGAACATCGAGATGATCTCCACATCGCCGATCAAGATCTCCTGCGTGGTGCGCGAGGAGGCTGTCGAGGAGGCCGTCAGGCGGCTGCACGCGGCGTTCAACCTGGGCGCCGACTCCGTGCGGCACGAGGATGTCGCGGGCGACCACCGGCCGGTCGTCGGTCCCGCCGACGACGGCGAGGAGGCCTGATGCGGGTCGCGGTCGTGGGAGCGACGGGGGCCGTCGGCTCGACGATCCTCGGCGTGATGCGCGAGCGCAGCTTCCCCGCGCGCGAGGTGGTCGCGTTCGCCTCCGAGCGCTCGGCCGGGCGCACGATCGACTTCGGCGAGGCGCGGCTCGAGGTCGCCCCCCTGTCCGAGGCGGCGATCGAGGGCTTCGACCTCGCGCTCTTCTCGGCCGGGTCCGCCGTCAGCGAGCAGTGGGCGCCGCGCTTTGCGGCTGCCGGGGCGGTCGTCGTCGACAACTCCTCGGTCTGGCGCATGCGCGAGGAGGTGCCGCTCGTGGTCGCCGAGGTCAATCCGGCGGCGCTCGAGCTTCACGACGGGATCGTCGCCAACCCGAACTGCTCGACGATGCAGATGGTCGTGGCGCTCAAGCCGATCCTCGACGCGGCCGGGATCGAGCGGCTCGTCGTCTCGACCTACCAGTCGGTGTCGGGCACCGGCCAGCGCGCGGTCGAGGAGCTGCACGACCAGGCGCTCGCGCTGTTGGAGGCCAAGGAGCTCCCGGCGCCCGCGGTCTATCCCCACCAGATCGCCTTCAACGTGCTGCCGCAGGTGGAGACCTTCACCGACGGCGACGACTACACGACCGAGGAGCGCAAGATGATCGGCGAGACGCGCAAGATCCTCGCCGACGAGCAGATCGGGATCTCCGCCACGTGCGCGCGGGTGCCCGTCTACACGGGCCACTCGCAGTCGGTCAACGTCCAGACGCGCGCGCCGCTCGCGCCCAGGGAGTGCCGCGAGCTGCTCTCCGCCGCGCCCGGGGTGAGCGTCGTCGACAGCCCGGGCGACGGGCTCTACCCGCTGCCGATCGATGCCGCCGGCCAGGACGAGGTGCTCGTCGGGCGGATCCGCAGAGACCCCTCCCACGAGCGCTGCCTCAACCTCTGGATCGTCGGCGACAACCTGCGCAAGGGCGCCGCGACGAACGCGGTCCAGCTCGCCGAGCTGCTCAACGTGCGCGGACTGCTCAGGGCCGCTCCGGCGGCTTAGCGCCGGCGCCCGGCTCCCGCGCGTCGGACGCCGGCGCCTCGAGCTTCGCGCCCGGCCGCCCCAGGTCGCGACGCGAGGAGATGCCGAGCTTGCGGTAGACGCCGCGCGCGTGGGTGCGGACGGTCTCGATGCCGATCGAGAGCGCCCGGGCGACCTGCGCGTTGGTCCGACCCTCCTGCAGCAGCTCGAGCACGTCGGCCTCACGCGGGGTCAGCAGGTCCGACCCCTTCGGGCGCGAGCCGTGGAGGGCGGCGCGCGCACCGGCGGAGCGGGGCAGTACGTGCATTCCGCGCGATGCCAGGTGGAGCGCGTTGACGACGTCGCGCCCCTGGGTCTCCTTCGAGAGGCAGGCCGTCGCCCCGAAGGAGAGCATCTGGTTGCACTCGGACGCGGTCGGGCGGTTGGCGAGCACGACGATGCGGGTGTGCGGGTGGGCGCGGTGAAGCTCCGATACCTCCGAGGGCGCGTGCAGCGAGCCGAAGTTGAGCACCACCACGCGCGGGTCCTCGCGCCCGATCAGCCGGTTGACCTCCGAGGGCATGAAGCCCTCGGCGACGAGCGACAGGTTCGGGTCCTCCTCCACGAGATGACGCAGGCCGATCGCCACGAGGTCCTCGAAGTGCGCGAGCGCGACTGTCACGGGTGGTTCGCTCAACAGCCAGCCAGTCTAGGGGGAGGGCGCGGGTGATGCAACTCCCCCCGGTCTCACCCGTAGCTCGCGAGCGGCGTGGCGCTCCGACGGCGGGCTCAGGCAGCCGCGAGCGCGGCGACCTTGCGCTGCACCTCGCGCGTCTTGACGACGTGCTTGTCCATCCCCAGCTCGCCCGGCTCGAGCCCCAGCGCGAGTCCGACCATCTGGGGCAGGTGCAGCACGGGCACGTCGAGGTCGCGCTCGACGAAGCCCGCGGCGTCGGGCTGCTGCATGTCGAGGTTCAGGTGGCAGAGCGGGCAGGGCGTCACGAGGCAGTCCGCGCCCGCGTCGATCGCGTCGGCGAGGTGCCGGCCCGCCTGGCGCAGCGAGGTCTCCCGGTTCATCGTGATCACGGGAAAGCCACAGCACTTGTGGCTGCCGGCGTACTCGACCGGCGTCGCCCCCAGGATCTCGATCAGGAACTCGAGGTACTTGTCGCGGTTGGGGTGCTGCTCGTAGCCGAGTCGCTTCGTCGGGCGCACGATGTAGCAGCCGTAGAAGGGCGCGATCCTCAGCCCCTCGAGCGGCCGCACGACCTTCTTGCTCAGCTCGGTGAGCCCGATCTCCTCGACCAGCAGCCAGAGGAAGTTCTTGTTCCACCACTCGCCGCCGCGCTCGTAGGTGAGCCCCTCCCCGGAGAGCCGCGAGTTGACGTGCTCGCGGTAGCCCGAGTCGGCGTCGAGGCGCTCCTGACACTCCGACTGCGCGCCCTGGCAGGTGGAGCAGATGTTCATCATCCCCGCGGCGCCGGAGACGCTCTGGGCCATCGCGAAGGTGCGCGCGTTGAGCGTGTCCGAGAGCTCCTGGTTGTGCTCGGCGATCACGCCCGCGCCGCAGCAGTTGGCGCGGTCGAGCTCGACCAGCTCGAGCTCCAGCTTGGGGGCGACGAGCCGCATCGAGCCGTGCAGCTCGGGGGTGAACCCGCGCGAGACGCAGCCGGGCCAGTAGGCGAGCTTCAAGACGCCGCGCTCCCTTCGGTCGCCCCGGCCCGGTCCTCCTCGACCGGGTCCTCCCCGACGATGTAGAGGTTCAGCTCGAGGCGCTCGTGCTCTGACTCGATCGCGTGGAAGATCTTGCGCACCTTGTCCTGCTGCGGGAGCTTTGGGTGGAAGAGCGCCTTGCCGGCGGTGACCTTGCCGGACCTCAGGCCGCGGAGGGCGGTCGGCAGCGCCTCGGCGAGCTGCTTGACCGCGGCGGGCTTCGTCTGGCCCTTGACGAGCGAGCCGTCACCGAAGGATCGGGGCAGGAGCTGCGCCTCGTGCAGCGTCCCGTACTTCTCGACGATGTTGACGAACGCGTGCTCGTGGCCGTAGCCGTTGTTGGAGTCCTTGATCTCGTAATCGCCCGTGGCGCGCCGGCGCAGCCGCATGATCTGGCTCATCGGAGCGACGTCCTTCGGGCAGACCTCTATGCACGCGAAGCAGTGGGTGCAGTCGTACATGCCGTGCGGGTCCTCGGCGAGGTCCGTGAGCCGCTCCTCGGTCTGGCCGTCGCGCGGGTCGCCGACGAACCGGTAGGCCTTCGCGAGTGCCGCCGGCCCGACGAACTCCGGGTCGACCTCGAGCGAAAGGCAGGCGCTGACGCAGACGCCGCACTGGATGCACGCCATCGACTGGGTCACGTCGATCATCGCCTCCGCGGGGACGGTGTACTCACGCTCCGGCGGGTCATCCGCGGGCAGCAGCCAAGGCACGACGCGCTGGATCTTCTTCCAGTGCACGGCGTCCATGTCGACGATCAGGTCCTTGAGGACGGGCATGTTCCCCATCGGCTCGACGACGATCGGGTTGTCGGGCCCGGCCTTGCGCGCGGCGTCCGAGA
>JBPCKX010000009.1:0-43946 GCA_051003875.1 Thermoleophilaceae bacterium | reverse complement strand
GCCCGCTTGGAGATCGCAAACGACTTCGGCTTCGGCTCGCTCACCCGGCTCCTCCCGCACAAGGCGGTTGACCGCCAAACAAGCCCGGACGACCCGTCCCCTTCGCTCCACCCGCATTACCAGGCCTCAGCGCTACTACGAGACGGTCCGCCCCTGTGCCCCGCATCGCTACTCGGCCCCTCGCGGTTTCCGCCGCTTGGGGCACTCGCTTCCACGAACGACCGTGGGCCAATGCTGCGCCACTGGCCGCCCGCGGGCACGGGACGACAGGTTCACACGTTCCATGCAAAAGCCCAGACCACGCTCGCGCCACCTCCACGCCGGACACCGCCTGGCCAATCGACAGGCACCCGCCAGGCTCCTCCCGGGGCGCCAAAGGAATCCCCGGTTTCGATGCCACCTATTAGTTTTCGACACGTCATCAGTGGTTCGCTTGCGCTCGCCTTCGTGATCTACACCTGCCGCGCTCACGGCGCGACTTTTCCCACGACGCTCACCACCACGGCTCTTGACCGCAGCAGCTCGGGGTGGTTTGCGGCCTCCGCCTGCACGGCGGCCACAGAGGGCCACCAGACCAATAGCCCGGCTCCTCCATCTCTTGCACAGCACCGCATCCGGTGATCTGGTCTCTACATCCAGCCTCCTTCAACGTTCGTGTTCACACCTTCGGCCATAAAGCAGTCGTGCCATCGATGGCGGCGCGCCGTATCGCTCCCGGCGCCGACCGATTGCGTCGCCGACGGGGCCGGAGCGTTGTCGCTCCCGACGAGAGGGTGCGCGTGAGCGGCTACGCCGGTGGGCTGAGAGGCCGTGGTGCCGCGACCGGCCCGTTCTCACCGTCCCGTTCGTCTGGAGGTCGGCCACCACTCCTCGGGCAGCAACGCCACACGTCCGGGGCGCGGTTCTGTGTGCTGGCCACGCACGTGCGGCGGCAGCGGCGGCAGCTGCAGCGCGAGCGCCTGGCCGGCGAGTAGCCAGTCGAGGTTGGTGAAGGCGGTGTGGGCTCTGCCGGGGAAGTCGAACTGGGCGGGCTCGTAGCGGCCGCGGCCGCCGAACCCGAGCGTCATCGCTTGGTCGGCTGCGTGTAGGAGGGTGAGCATCGCCTTGGGGGAGTGGGCGACGAACAGCACGAGGGGGCGGCTGTGGCGTTCTTTGCCCCAGCGGCGGGTGCGTAGGCACCAGCCTCCGAGGAAGTGGTCGTAGGCGGTGTACTTGGAGGCGTTGTAGGCGCCGCGTCCGGTGCGGTCGACCTCGATCAGCAGGTCGATCACCGCTCGGTGGGCGCCGACGGGGCCCTGTAGCTGTACGGACAGGTCGGGCTCGAGCGTGGGTGGCGCGTCGAGTCGTTCTCCGTGGACCGTGAGGCCTGGGGCGGGCGTCAGGTCTGCGAGCCTCAGGCTGCGGTCGCGGCGGTCGCGGTGGACCATGCCGATGTCCCAGCGCCCGCCCGGCATGCGGGTTGTGTGCCAGTGCAGCCGGGTGGCGGTCCCGCCGTACTGGTGAAGCGCGATGAGCGTCAGTTGCGCTGCGAGCTCGTGGGGGACCTCGGTCCCCTTGCCAGCGGTCGGCAACTTGCGGTCGGCTCGCAGGTAGGCGGCGGGCTCCTGCTCGGGCCGCAGCTCGCCATGACGGGCGCGGAGGTGCTCGAGGCCGCGCGGGGCGACCGCGTAGAGCCGCGGGCGCCGGCCGCGGCGTCCCTCGATCGCGACCTCGGTGCGGGCGATCAGCGCGGCTCGGTGAAGGCGGGCCAGGCGGTCGCGCACGGCGCGCTCACGCGCGGGCTCTGACAGCAGGTGCATGAGCACCGTGGGGGTGGTGAGCCGTAGCCGGGCGATCAGCTCGAGCGTGTGGGCGTCGGCCTCTGCGAGCTCGAGGTCTTTCGCGGCGGCCCGCCACGGGGCCTCCCCGTACCCCGCGAGCGTCTCGCTGGCCGCACGGCGGGCCCGGCGCTCGGCGAGGCGGCGGCGGTCGGGCTCCTCGCGGCCGGTGGCTTGGAGCTCTGCGAGCGCCTCCTCACGTGCGGTGTTGGCGGCCCGCGTTGCCTGGCGGCGGGCCTCGTCGTCTGCGAGCTGCCAGGGCGGGAGGCTCGTGATCGCCTCGAAGGTCGCCGCCTCGCGGGCGGCGGACCGGGCCTCGTCGGTGGCGGGGTGCACGTCGCCAGCGGGGAGCGGCTGGCGGGTCGGGCGACAAGCGACTCGGAGGATCGGGCTTGCGGCCACGAGCGCCTCGTCCTCGCGCGAGGGCTGCTCGGCGCGCTCGATCCTCACCCCACCGACGCTCTCCCAGCCCGGCCCCGGCCGGTCGCCTTCCCGGTCCTCCTCGGCGGGCGCCGGCGCGCCGGTTCCTGCGGGTCGCTCGCTATCTCGTCGGCCGCCCGGCTCGTCGTCGTGCGCCTCGGTCTGGCTTTCCGCTGTTGGTGGGGCGGGGTCGTGGTCTTGCGGCGGACCCGGGGCTTGCTCGCCCGCCCCGCGCGCCGGCGGGGATCCGGTGGTGCTCGACGGGGGAGGCGCGTCACGGTGGGCTTTACCGGTGCGGTCGGTCTTCCCTGTCGCTGGGTGCTGGTCGCTGTTTGGTGGCGGTGCTGTGTCTTGGGGGCGCGCGGCGGTTCCGTCGAGTCCGGCGGGGACGTCCTTGACCGCGAGCGAGCTCATGTCCTCGGGGTAGCGGGTGAAGACCTGCCGTTGGCGCTCCAGGTGCTCCTTGCGCCAGCCGTCGGGGATCTCCTCCACCTCGGGCATCGCGTAGGTCTCTGTGACGAACGCCGGTAGCCGGGTGGCGCCCTGGCCGGAGGTCGGGCCGCCTCCCTGGGTGTCGGCGGGGGCGGACACGAGCGACACGAGCGCGTGGTGGTCGCGCAGGGTCTGCATCCGCGATGGATCGGCGGGCATCCGTGCCCGGCTCGTGGGGTCTGCGCGGACCATCGTCTCGTGCACCGACCGGAAGATCTGTGTGTGGTGGTCGGCGTCTTCGGGGTCGGACATCCGGAACAGCACCTTGCTCTGCAACAGGTTCCCGACGCCCTTGAGGATCTTCTCCCTGCGCGCCGCGGAGGGCTCGTCGGCGCCGAGCTGGGAGACGTACTGCAGCGCGGCCGCGACTGTGAGCCCGGCCTCGCGGTGGGTGGCGATCATCGACATCAGCGTCGCTGTGATCAGCCTGTGGGACTCGTCGATGATCAGCGACACCCGCGGCCTGTGCTCGCGTGGGGTCGCGACCTGTCGCTTGAGCTGCAGGTCGAGCATGTGGACGATGAAGTTGGTCAGGATCGAGGCTTGGTCCTCGCCGATCAGCTCGATCCGCGGGTTGACGATCAACGTGTCGTGCGCCTCGATCACCGACCGCAGCGACAGCCGCTCGGGGTGCCCGACGAAGCGTCTGACCGATGCGGCGGCCCCGACGAGCGGCCGGATCTTGTTGGCTGGGGCTTCCATTCTTTTTGCGATGTCGGCGAGGTTGTCGCGCGCCTGGCGCGGGATCTCGTACAGCAGCGTGTCCGCGACCTGGTCGAGGTTCGGAAGTAGCTGGCACGCACGCCCCGCCGCCTGGTGCCAGCGGTTGGGGCGTACCCTGCGACGCCCCCGGTTCTCTGACTCCTCCTCCTCGAAGCGGTCAGACGGCGCGAACATCTGCGAGAGCGACTCGAACGAGCCGGAGAAGCCGTGCTGCTCGGGGGCGATCCCCTCGCGTTTGCAGCGACGCTCGTGCTCCCACCAGGCGATCGCCATCGTCCCGACCACGGCACGTTCGATCAGGTCCTCGGATGAGCCCATGATCTGGGCGGGGTAGAGGTCGAGCAGCGCGCGGACCATCGCGTCGGCGATGCGGGCGAACTCGTCGGCGAGCCCGGTACGCGACCAGGGCGCCTCGACCCGCAGCGGGGTCAGCCCGAAGGCGGGGCGGCCGAGGTCGAGATACCAGAGGCGCTTGGTGGCGTGTTGCCAACCGCCGTGGTCTGCGTCCCACCAGCGCTTCTCGACATCGGGCGGGGTGAGCCGCAACAGTCGCTCTGACAGCGAGCCCTTCATGTCGAGCACCACGGTGGCCGTGTTGGCGGCGAGGATGTCCGACAGCGCGACCCGCAGCAGCAGCGAGCTCTTGCCGCTCCCCTGGCCTCCGGCCAACAGCAGGTTGTAGATCCGGTCGCGTTGGCGGATCGTCCACGGGACGTTCGGAAGCCCGCGGCCGAGCGCGAGCCCCGGGTCCGGGTCGGGGTCGGGGGCGGTTGCCCGCCCGGTCTCCTCCATGGACAAGCTCTCGCCCCCCGTGCCTAGGGTCACTCGACCTGGGGTTCGCGCATCGGGGGCGCCTGCGAGACCTCGACCGCGGCTGCGTCCCTGATGGCCGTCTGGGCGGTGTTCGGGGCGGGTTCGGCGGCCATCGCCAACTCGACGGTCTTCGCGCGCGGCACCTCGGTCGGGATCGGCAGGTGCGGCACGGTGTTGCGCTGGAGCGGCAGGGCGTGCTCGGAGCCGAGCGAGGGGAGCTCCATCAGGAGCCCGAGCTCGCGCGGGGAGACGAGCGTCGAGCCGCTCGGGTCGGGCAGCAGCGGCGGCTCGCCACGGGCGAAGCGGCGCGCGTAGAGCCCCTGGCGAAAGACCATCAGCCGCTCGCTGAAATGGTTCGCGCCGCGGTGCGAGAGCGCCGGGGAGAGCAGCTGCCGACAGACGTTCTGCAGCTCGCCGAAGGACTCCGGCCGGACCTTGCCGCGCGGTCCCCGCCGCTCTCCTCGCTCTACGGCGGCCTGCAGCTCGAGGTAGCTCATCGCCCCGCCCGCGCTTTCGAGCGCCTGGCGGAAGTCCCCGGTCAACGCCGGGCTCGGGGGATCCCCCACCCCGAGCCGGGCGAGCCGCTCGGCCGCGCGGCTGTCGAGCTGGTCCGCGGCCGGGGTGATGCACCACCGCACGCACGAGAGACGGCCCGCCTGCTGCTGCTGGCGGATGACCCCCGCCATCGTCGCGCGGGCGCTCGAGCCGTCACGGCCGCGCCCGGCCGAGCCGAGCGGAAGCGCCCAGGAGCGCGCCCTTCGCACCCGCAGAACGTGGCCGGGCACGAACGACGGCGCGGCGTACTCGAACGGCTCGCCGTGCGCGCCCGGACGCAGCGTGAGGTCGGGGTAGGCGCGGCGCAGCGCGGCCAGCGCGGGGTCGCGGGTGCGCGGCTCGCACAGCAGCATCAGCGTCGCGGTCCCCGTCTCCCCTTCCCGGCGGGGCGCCAGGAACCACGACTCGAGCGCGAGCCACGGTTGGCCGGCGCTCAACCGTCTGGTCAGAGACTGCCGCAGGGTCTGGACGAGCTGCTCGCAGGCGGCGCCGACCTCCTCGAAGGTCGCCTCGTCGGCCTGCGCGAGCACGAGCTGGTAGCGGGCCATCGGCCGGCGGCGGCGGTTGCGGACCCGCCGGGCAGAGCACCCAACCCCCATCAGGGCAAGCAGCGCGAGTGAGGCCCCCAGCACCGTCACCGGCAGCGCGATCTCGACCCACAGCTCGCCGAGGTTCTCGCCGGTCAGCTCGAGCGCCAAGATCCCCAGCAGCACCGTCACCAGGAGCCCTGAGAGAAAGAGCAGCGGCCCCCGCGCCCCCACCATCACGCGCTCAGCACCTCCACACACGCCCCGACCCCCAGCGCCAAGACGACGACTGTCAGGGCGCGACGCATCGCGGCGGGCCCGTGCTCCTCACGTAGCCGCGGGTGGCGCCAGAGCCAGAGACCCGTGCGGACCGAAGCGGCGAGCGCGGCGAGCTCGAGCAGCCACCAGCGGGCCGCGTCGGCGAGCCAGGCGGGATCGGCTCCACCGACCGCCCCGATCGTCGCCAGCGACCGGGCAACGATCACCGCGGGCAGGAGCACGAACGCCGCCGCCGCCCCGCGGCGCCCGGCGCTCAGGTGCCCCGCAGCGAGCCAGCCGCCGAACAGCGGGACGAGCGCCAGCAGCAGGTTGTTGACGAAGATGTCGATCACCAACAGGGGGCTGTCGGGCAACTCGCGCTCACCTGTATCGCCGAGCCACCCCGGTGCCGCGAGCTGGACCGCTGCCGCGACAGCGATCACGGTCGCCGCGAGCTGTACCCAGGTCCTCGCGACCTGCGCAAGCGACGGCGGGCATGGCGTGCGCGGCTGACGGGACGGGGCCGGGCTGCTCAACACGCGAGCTCGCACAGCTCGGCGACCCCCGCCAGGCAGCGGGCCATCCTGGTCGCGGTGTCCGCGCCGTCGTCGCCGTGGTTTGCGACCCGCACCACCGGGCAGCCCCGCAGGTCTCCGAGCGCTGACAGGCGCTTCGCCGACGGGGGAGCCTCGCCTGTCTGCCAGACCGCGAGCGCCTCGCCGCCCCAAGGCTCGAACGGCAGCAGCGGGAGCCTGCGCTCGGCGATCTCAAGCGATGCCGCCCGGCCGGGGAGCACCCAGACATGCAGGTCGCTGCGCGCCTGCACCACGCCCGCCAACGGGTCTGAGTCGAGCATGCCGAGGTCGACGGCGACGAGCGCGTGGTGGACGGCCGCCTGGTCGAGCACCCCCGCGACCGCGCCGACGGCCTGCTCGTTGTCCCAGCGCAGCGCCTGCCGCAGAGCCCGCTCGCGCACCGCGGTCCGTGCCAGCTCGGCGAGACGGTCGTCCTCGAGTCCCTCGCTGACCGCCTTTGCGAGGCGGGCGACGACGGTCTCGTCGCCGCGGTCGAGCTGCTCGACCCCGTCGGGGTGGGTCCCGATGATCCGCACCCCGTGGGCTGTGACCCCGAAGGGCCGCTCGATGCGACCCCCGGGCGCCGCCGCCATCGCGCACGTGCGCTCGGCGGTCGTCTCGCCGGCGGCCCCGCCGAGCACCGCGAGCCCGCCGCGGCTGTGCCCGGCGAGGTCGACGGCCAGCGCGGGGCCCCCGACCGTCGCGATCGCCTCCGCGAGCAGCAGGCAGAGCGTGCTCGCGCCCGCGCCGCCGTGGACCCCCGCCAGCGTGACCGTCCTCGCGGGTGGCTCCCACCCCAGCCGTGAGGAGGTCTGGTTCACAGCGCGTGAGAGCGAGGCGGCCGTGCGCCCGGGTAGCAGGCGCCTGGCGAGGCGGGGCGCGCCGAGCACCATCACCGTTGCGCGGCTCGCGCCGACCGCGGGGGTCGAGCTCTCATCCGGCGAGGTCGGCGTCGAGGTTCGGGATCCCCTCTTCTGCGGCGAGGTCGGCGATCGCCGCCATCACGTTGCCGTCGCGGGCGGCGACCGCCCGGTCGCGCTTGGGCCGGTCGTGGTTGGGCTCTGAGGTGAACGCCCAGTACTCGTGCGGGCCGAGCACGAGCCGCTCGCGCCCGACGCCGCGGGCGCCGTTCAGAACCAGCGCCTCCGAGTAGAGGCCCTTGACGGTGCGCAGGTCCTTGAGGCCCGTGACGATCTCCGGCGCGAGGTTGAGGGTGCGCGCGAGGTAGTCGAGCATCGCCGGGTCTTGCTGGAAGGCGATCTTGATCGCGGCGTTTCGCAGGACCGCGGAGGCGGTCCCCTCGAAGTCCTCTGAGTCCTGGCTCATCACGACAAAGCAGCAGCCGTAGTGGCGCGACTGGCGCGCCCAGTGCTGGATGTGGCGCGCGAGCTCCTCGACCTGGGACCAGGCCCAGCCCTCGTCGAGCAGCACGACCGAGAGGCCGTTGAGCAGCGACCCCTCGATCGGGTTCGCGGTCGCCTCTGCACGGTCGCGGCGGACGCGGTCGCGGACCCACTCCATCGTCGCGAACATCAGCGGGATCAGCATCCGCTCCTGGGCGCCCGAGCTGTCGAAGATCAGCAGCGGGGCGTCGTCGGGGACGTTCGTCTCGCGATCCCAGAGGTGGGCGTAGACGCCGTCGCCGACGAACTCCTGGAGCTCTGCGCAGAGGCTCTCGAGCGTGCTCACGGTGAGGTCCTCGCCGTCGCGACGGACGCGCTCGTGCTCGGCGTAGGCGCGGATGAACTTGACCAGCTCGCGCTCGCGGGGAACAAGCCCGTGGCCGGCGCAGTGCAGGTAGGTGGCGCGCACGCAGTGCGCGAGCAGCGCCTCCTGCATCCGCGACAGGTCGACCTCCAACATCACACGGTGCAGCTCGACCACGAAGCGGACCTTCTGCTTGGGCGGGTTCCACGGGTCCGGGGTGTCCCAGTGGTTGATCGCGAAACAGCTCTCCTCGGAGCCGATCCGCAGCTTGCGTGCGCCGGGGATCAGATCCCCCAGCACCTCGTAGTGGGCGGAGCGGTCGAAGACGTAGCCCTTGGCGCCGAGCGCCACCAGGTGCGCGACGAGCCGGTTTCCGAGGGTGGTCTTGCCGGTCCCGCTCGTCCCGGTGACGACGATCGAGTGGTTGCGGTGCGCGCGGTCAAACGGCCACAGCTGCTCGACCTCACCGGTCGGCGAGACGAGCAGCGGGAGGCCGTAGGGGCTGCCGCAGCTCGAGCCGATCAGAGCGGTCGTGTCGGCGGCGTGCTCCATCCCGAAGCGAAGCTTCTTGCCCGCGGCGTCAACCCCGAGCGGCAGCGTCGATCGCCACAGCACGTCCTGCTCGCGGGTCCCGGGGAGGAGCGTCCCGCCGGCGGTGGCGCGGTGCACGAGTTGGGCGGCCTGGTGGGCTGCCTCCTCTACCTCGTGCACGTTTGGGCGCGGCCCGGGGGCGCGCAGCAACAGGTACAGCGAGAGCTCCACGAGCCCGGCCTGCGGGTCGTTGGCCATCTCCTCGACGAGCTGCTCCTGTTCGCGCTCCTGGCGCTCGGCGTCGGCGTCGCGGCGCCCGCGGCCCGCTCGCCGCTCGTTCTCGCGCTGTGCCTGGTGCCAAGCCCGGCCGATCTCGTCCTGCACCTGTGCGCGCTGCAGGCCGTGCAGGAACACCGTCAGGCTGAACGGGAGCGGCTGGTGGAGCAACTCGCGCAACCAGAACATGCGTGTGCTCGAGGGGATCCCGCCGAGGTACCCGGTCCGCACCAGGTCCTGCTCGACCTCCCCGTGGTGCAGGTTTCCGCGGAAGTCGAGCGGGCTGCGCGCGATCTGCTCGCGCAGCCTTCTCGCGACCTCCTTCGCTTGCTCGCGCTCGACCGGCGAGTCGAACGCGGACAGCACACCGTCCCAGCCCGCCCGGGACTCCAGCCGACCCCAGGTGGCCGACGTCGGGTTGAAGCGCGACACGAGGTAGCGCAGCACCTCCCCGCCGTCCAGGACGCGCGCCTGGATGCCGTCGCGCGCCAGGTGCTGGATGAAGCCACGGACGCGGTTCATCGCCCTGCGCGTGATCCGGCGGTGCTCGCGCAGGCTCCGCTCGCGGACAAACCGGACGGTGTCCGTGTGGCCGCCCGTGCGTGCGCCCGGGACGGGGACCCAGCTCGGCAGCCCGTCGGCCAGGCTCGGTTCGAGGTCGCACTCGGGCCGGTAGCGCACGACCATGTAGCAGCGTCGGCGCATCGTGAACCCGTCCGGCGCTGAGCGCCCGACGCTCTCCTCGAGCATCCGGTAGAGCGCCCAACGGGCCCGCTGCTCGGGACCGAGCCTCAGCGACCCCGCCGCGGCCGGGTCAAAGCCGAACCGGGCGTTCACCTGGCGCCGGTAGAAGTCCATGTGCTCGGCCGTGTCGAGCAGCTCGCCCTCGACCTGGAGCTGAAGCACCTGCCCGCGGTCGAGCGAGGCCGCCAGCGCCCGAAAGCCCCAGAACGCCCGCTCGACCGCCTCTGAGTCCATGCCCTCCTGGTTCGGCGGTGCGCACCCGATGATGTGCACCACCGAGCCGTCCTCGAGAACGACGGTGCCCTCCGCGCCGAGCGCCGCGATCGGCAGCAGCTCGCCCGCGGCGCGCACCAGCTCGCGGCGCCGACGCTCGCCCTGGTCGCCGCGAGCTCCGCCCAGCCGTGCACGCAGGGAGGGTCCCATCGCCGTATCAGCCGTCCTCGGCGAAAGCCGCCTCGAGGTCCACCCGCGCCAGTCGCTCACGCTCGAGCACCAACCGGTCCTCGACATCCAAGGAAAGCTCGTAGCCGTGTGCCCCCTCGGCGCCTGGGACGAAGATCCCTGGCCGCCGGTGCCAGCGCACGAAGGCGCGCACCCGGTCGACGACGATGCCGCCAACCCAGTTGTCGACGGCCATCACCGCGACCGGCACGAGCAGCAGGGCCGAGAGCGCGGTGCGCGCCACGAGCGGCCCGCCGCCCGCGTAGAGCAACCCCGCGGACAGCGCGAACAGCCCGGCGGCGGGGAGCATCTGGTCATCGGTGAACATCCCCATGTGAAGCACGGGACGGTTCACGTGGTGCTTGATCCGGTGGCGCATCGCTCACCTCCCTCCGCACATCAGAACGGGAGCTCCCCTTCGCCCCCGCGCCCGTCCGGGACCTCGGGCCGCTCGCTGACGGGCCCCTCGCGCGCCTGCTCGAGCCCCCCGCGCTGATCCATCAGCTTGGGGTCGTATGGGCCTCGCGTGTCCGGCTCCTCGTGCCCGTGCCCCCACGCCCTGTAGTCGGGTGCGAGCGCCTCGTTCACGACTTCCGGGCGGGCCGCTGACAGGGTGATTCCCGCCCGAAGCTGCTCCGGCGTCAGCTGTTGTGCCCTGCTGGCGATCACCCGGGTTGCGGTGTTCTCGTAGAGGCCGCGGGCCGACTCCGGCCGCTGCGCAAGGGACTCCTTCGCGAGCACCCCGAATCCCGACCGGTCGATGTCGGGTAGGTCGTGAGCAACGTCCCGTACCTGCTCGAGCGATGGTTCTCCGCGGGCGTGTCGCTCCGCCACCTGCTCGGACACGCTCGCCCACGCCTCGTCACTGACACGGTGGGGCTGTTCAAAGACACCCTGCCTGCTGGCCCCCAGCAGCGAGATCGAAGCGCCCGCCGCGCGCCTCGTCAGCGCGTGGTCCCGCTTGTGTGTCGCAGAGGCCGGATCGTCGATTTCGAGCTTGCGGAACGAGCGGCCCGGGGCATTCGTGGGCTGGCCTGAGTGCCCTGCGCCGCGCGCCACCTGATGCCCATGGTCACCTGGGTGGCGGGTCTTCCCCGGCGGCTGCTCCCCTTCGCCCTGCTTGGCTGCGCCGCCGGCCGCGGCCCCCTTCGCGGCGCCGCCCATCCCGCGCGCCACCGCCATCATCGCCGCCGAGCGGGCGAGACGTCCGCCGGGCATCGAGAGCGGAACTCCGTAGGTCGCCATGGCGAGCGCCTTCTTGGTCACGCCGAGCATCACGACGAGCCCGGCGAGGAACAGGCCGGGCCCCATCAGGCCACGGATCACTCCGCCGCCGCCCGTCGCGGATTCGAACACACCCGCGCTGACCCCCGCCCAGGCGGCGAACACGATCGTCCACAGCAGCGGAATCACCGTCAACGTGAACAGGCCGCGGACGGCGATCGCCAGCGGCGCGTTGCCCACCCGCGGAAGCGCGGCGAAGCCGATCAGCGCGGGCCCTCCGACGTAGAGCCCGGCGAAGGCGATCGCGATGATGAACTTGAGCACGACCAGCGCGAGGATCGCGAAGGCGAGCATGATCCCGGTGAGGAGCCCGAGCAGCGGGAACCCGCCGGCGAGCAGCTGCTCACCGCCGAACGTGCGCCGCAGGGCGCTCCCGACGGCGCCATCCGCGAGCACGTAGCCGCTCATTCCGTTCGCGACGTCGACCGCGAGCGGGACGAGCCAGAACCACGAGCCGAGGAGGATCGCGAGGCCGATCACCCGGAAGATGGCCTGGCCGATCACCCGTGGCGCGCTGTCGGCACCGGCGATGATCTCGCGATAGCCATCCCCGACCGAGGTGATCAGCCCGACGACCAGGAAGAAGCCGCCGATAACGATCATCGGGCCGGTCAGCCTGCCGAGCGACCCACCAGCCGACAGCTCGACGTGGACGAGGAACTTGACGAGCGCGAGGGTGATCGTCGCCTTCAGCCCGCCCAGCAGCCACGCGAGCGCGTCCTGAAGCACGCTGGCGCCCAGCTTGCTCGCAACTTTGCCGGGGACACCAACGAGGCGCTTTACCCCATCCACCGGGTTCGGGATCGGGGTGCCCAAGAGGCCCGCGGACGCGGGCGCCGGGGTGAGCGCTGACGCGGCCAGCGCGGCCAGGAGAGTGGCGCAGGTGCTGGCCAGCAGGAGCCTCCGCGGTCCCCATGGGCGCTTCACTGTCATCTCACATGACCACGGTCATTGCTGCCATCAGCCCGAGGACCCCGTAGACGCCGCCGGCCGCGAGCTCGAAGCCGCCGTCGGCTCCGCGCGCGATCCGCCACACCCCGGCGACGGTCGACGCCGCCGCGCCGAGGAGCACGACCGCGGCCATCACCTGGAACGCGAGATCCACCCGGGACGAGCCGTCGAAGAGGGCGTCCGCCATGTCTGCGGGGGTGGAGTACGTCCTGCGCCCACGTCTTGCGAGCAGCTTGTTGACGATCGCGGCCGGCTGCTCGCACGTGGGCATCGAGGCGCCCGCCACGCCGAGGAAGTTTGTGAGGCCCCGTCTCAAGACAGGACTTCGAGCCCGGCGATCCCGACGATCAGCGCGAAGACCACCTGTCCGAGCGTCTCCACACCGCCGCGCCTGCCCCCCATCGTCTTCAACACCCCGAACAGGAAGTAGACGATTGCGCCGAGCAGGACCAGCGCGACGATCGCGACGATCAGGTTGTTGATCTCCACCTTCCCGGCCCCGGCGGCCGGCTTGAGCACAGTGTCGATCAGGCTGCTGACCCGGAAGTTGACGCCTTCGACGCCGAGCTTGTTGACGAACCGGTTGGCAACCGCATCGGGATGCGCACCCCAAGCGACCAGCAGCGCCATCGGCGCAAGCGCCGCGACGAGGACTCGGTCGCGCAACACGGCAGGGCGGGCTACGAGCAATGGGCGCATGAAGGGCTCCTCTCGAGGGTTTGACGCGGGCGTTACCTCTAAGTTGCCGCCCAGCCCGAAACTGTCCGCGCGCACCCGGCGCTCGCGCGCGCAGCGGGCGCCAGCCGAGGCCGCGGAGCTCCTCCGCGGTCTACGAGGTCAGCTGGTCATGCGGCGGAGGCTCCGGCGGTTCGCGCCAGCCCTCGGCGGAGCGCCACCACCGCGGTCTGCACGCCCGGTCGAGCGCGCGACCCCAATCGGGGTCGATCCCCACCTGTCCCGCGGGCTCCCAGCACGCGAGTACTTGGTCGAGCCTCCCACCGACGATGACGATGTCGACGGGTCGCTCGCTCTCGGCATCCACAAGCAGCTGCCGCCCATGGCCGGTCGTCTCGCGCGGCGAGTGGAAGATCGCCTCCACCTGCCCGGGCCAGGTTGGTCCCAGCTCGCGCTGGATCTGCTCGCGTGCGGGCATGACCATCGCCGCCTGGCGGGCCGTCCAGCGGCAGTCGATCGACCAGATCAGGAAGACGCCCTTCCATCCGTACGCGAGGAACGGAATGCAGGTTCCCTTGACCCAGACATCTGGGCAAACTGAACACTCACCGCGCACATTGAGTGCGCTCAGCATTTCCCACGTTTGCTGCTTGCAATCGTGCACCCTCGCGGCGCGCTCCAGCCTGCTGGCGAGCGGCTCGATCTCCGGCCAGGAGAACTCGCGGAGGCCTGGGTGGCGCAGGGGCCCGAGCCGCTCCTCGCGCTCGGCGCGTGTTTCCCCATTTGGATGGCGCATGACTTCTCGTCTCAAATTACCTGCCCGGCCGGTCGGCCCGCTCAAAGGTAAGAGCAGGACGGGGCGAGCACCTACGACCCCGGGAGGACTGTCCAGCCGATCACCTCCCACCGGGTCCCGCGCCGCCGCAGGCGCACCTCGTTGAGGGTCGCGCCACCGATCACTTGTCCTCCCGCGCGGGTGATCTCGCGGAGGGTCACGAGCACCCGCGCAGCCGGGGCCCGTACGCTGCCGTCGCGTTCTGCGTGGAGCACGCGCGCATTGCTGCGGGCGCGGTCCTTGCGCAGGGGCAGCAGCTCACGAGGCCCGGGGCGCTGAGCGATCAGCGCGCGCCGGTAGCCGCCTCCCGCGAGGGCTATCTGTCGCTCCCACGAGGCCCTGTAGGTGGCGGGCGTCCAGTTGCGTGCCGCGAGCGCGTAACGGCGTGCGGCGTCTGTGACCGGGTCCACGGACGCCCGTCTGGACGGCTGCTCCCGCTCGGGCACGGTCCCCGTGTCCGTTTCCGTGGGAGTGGGGGTGGGCGGGGTGCTGCCTGCGAGCGCGGCGATCAGCGCGGCGCCGATCACGACGAGGGCGACGGACGCGAGCGGTGGGAGGTGTCTGGACATCGGGGGCCCTCAGTGCGTGTTGAGATGGACGACCTGCCAGCGGCCCGAGCGGCGCTCGAAGCCGGCGGGAACCTGGTAGGTGGTGCGCGCGTCACCGATCGCGACGACGAGCACACCTGATCGAGGCGTCTGGACGAAAACCGCGACGCGTGTCGCCTCCCCCTCCCGCGAGCCGATCTGGCCTTCGGGCACGTAGGGCGGCGTGCGCGCGAGCTCCCGGCGCAGCCCCGGGACGATCGGCTCAACATCCACTCGGCGGCGCTCGCCGTAGAGCCACCCGGCCAGCGTGGTCGCGAACCGCCGCGCCGCAACGGCGAGCCCGGCGCGAGCACGCCGGTCGAGCCTCAGTCCCCCGGCGACCTCGATCCGCACAGCCGGACCGTCGCCCCGGCCGCTCTGGGGGTTCCCCGTTCCCCGGTGCCGGCTCTCGAGCTCTGCCGCCGAGCCGCCACCGACGGGGCCGGTTGGCTGATCGTCAGAAGCGCACGCGGCGACCCCGAGAGCGCCGACAGCGAGAACCAGCCCGGCGGCCAGCGCTGCAGCGTCTGTAGAGCGGTGCCGCATGTCAGATCCGAAAGCTCCGCACACCGTCATGTGAGCAGCCCCTGCGCAGACCGATGTGGTCGTGGTCGTAGTGGTCGCCGGTGCGCCAGATCACCTGGACCCGCCAGCCCAGATAGCAGACGTCGTGGCCGCCGCCGTCTGCGGCAAGCCGCCATGCGGTCCCCGCGGACATGCCCGCGGCGCGTAGCGCGGCGGCAGCGATCCGCGTGCCTCCCTTGCCGTTGACCGGGAACCCGTTCGCGACCGAGCCGAGGTCGGCCGCCAGCCCGACCCAGTGGTCACTGACGCTGCCCGAGGCACTGAACTCGCTGTGGTTGCTCCCGGTCGTGATGATCAGCGTCCGGCCGGCGACCCCCGCGACGCGGGCGAGGAAGTCGAGCACCGGCTGCTGGGTCGGCACCCCCGGCCGATCGGCGCCCGGCGCGAGAACAACCTTCCCCTTCTTCCCCGGCACCGCGAGCGACCCGGCGGCCGCGCTGTCGCAGCCGACCGAGCCCGGACCCTGCGCCACCGGCTCGATCGCGAAGGTCTCCGGCGCTCCCCCGCCGGTCGCGGCGATCGGCCGCCTGCTCACCTGAACGCTGCGACTGCCCCAGCGATACTGGGCTGCCCGTCCGCGCCAGTCGTAGAAGTCGACCCGCCGGCTGAGGATCGCGCCGCCGGTGTCGGCGACCAGGAAAGCCCCCTTCCAGCCGAACGGGTTGGGCCAGATGTAGACGAAGTTGCCGTGCTGGAGATAGGTCGGGTCGGCGGCGACCATGTACCAGCGCGGCGCGCCCCCCGCGATCGGCAAACCACCGCTCGTGGCGATCCCGTTGCCTTGGATACCACCCCAAGGCGGCCCGTACGCCGTCGAGAGATACCTCCCCGCCTGGACCCGTGCACCCGCATAAGGCGACCCGGTCCGAACCCGCTCGACGAGCGCCCGGCTGATACCGGTGCCGCCGACCCCGCCAAGCGACCCCGGCCCACCGAAGTCCCCCGGTAACGGCCCTCCACCCGCGGGCGAGCACCGCTGCTCGACTGCCCCGCCGAGAATTGACACGAGCAACACGAGCCCCACCACGAGACCGACGGGGACCAACACCACGAGCGCCAGCCCGGACCCACCGCCGGGATCCTGCCCATTGCCGCCACCGGCACCTCGGGCCGCACCCAGCGCCGCGGCCCTCGCGAGCGCCGCGGCGACCCTCGTGGCGGCAGGAGCGGCTGCCGGGGCGGCCAAATCACGCCCCCCACACGCCGCCCGCACGAAGGACGCACGCGGCGGCGAGAAACGCGCTCGAGTGCTGCGACATGACCTAGCAAGTTGCCGCCGGCAACCGAAACGGCCGCCACGCGACTGACCGCCCACTCCGCCCCCGATTCACCGATGCTGAGTCCGGAAGCGTTCCTGCGCTTGCCCGCGCCAAGCCCACGCGAGGCCTACGAGCGAGTCCGTGCCCTCATCCCCCGGTCACGCGCGGGGCCGCCGCGTGAAGCCGGTAGAGACACAAACCACTGCCGCTTCGCGCCGGGAGAGCTGTGGTGGGAGCGTCTTGGGGTGATATCGCTTGCCACAGAACGGAACGGCGAACCACCGTCATCGGTGCATTGCGGACCGGCGACGAAGAGGTCGTGCCCGAGTCGGTGGCGTGGTTCTACCCGCGCCGTAAACAAGTTCAGAGCCGGCGGTCTCAGCGCAGGTCCGCGCCGCTCAGGCTGGCGAGGCCCCTAGAAGCTGCGCCCCAGGCACTACCTCCCGTACAACGGGCTGGCCAGAAGCGATTTTGCGGTGGACGGCGTGTAGGTCTATAGTGGCCGGGTCCTGACGGCGTGGGTGGGGTGGCCGGTGGTCGGGCGCTTGATACCCAGGGGACGGCGGTCGACGTCTAATGCCGATCACACACGCGAGGAGCCTTCTGACCTTCACACGCTGGGGGGCTGTCGGGTGCGGGCTTGCCGTCGCTTGCGCGGTGAGTCTCGGGCCGCCGGCTGCGGGGGCTGAGGCCGCGTCGAGTTGTGCGGGGAAGCGCGCGACTGTGGTGGTGAAGGGCCGGTCGGGTCACGGTACGCGCGCTGCGGATGTGATCGTGGTCGTCAATCGCAAGGGTGCCCGGGTAAGGGGTGGTGGGGGTGATGACCGGATCTGTGGAGGGCCGGGGCGTGATCGCCTGGCCGGTGGGGCCGGCGCGGACCGGTTGTTTGGTGGTCGGGGGCGTGATCGCCTGGCGGGAGGTCGGGGCCGCGACCGGTTGCGGGGCTCGCGGCGTGATGTGCTGCTGGGTGGCAAGGGGGTCGACCGGTTCTCCTACCGTGGCCGGCGGGTGCGCACCGACGCGACCGTCGGTGAGCGTGTCAATGGCCGGTTGAAGACGATCGACGCCGATCTGCGCTCGCGACGCAAGACAAGGGTTCTGGGGGCCAGGCAAGTGCGGGCGATCTCTGGAAGCCCGGCGGGGCGGCAGACTGTCGTGCTCGCACGGGGGGTGAGGGCACCGAGGACCGGTTCGACGCTGGTGCTGCCCGTCAGCCAGTCGCACCCCAACGGTTTGTTGGGCAGGGTTGTGGCTCGAAAGCGGGTGAGGCGGGGCCGGTTGCGGGTGCGGACGGTGCCGACGACGTTGGACAAGGCCTATTCGCGCTTTCGAGTCAAGATCTCCGGGCCGCTCGACAAGCTGGTGGCCCGCACTTCGCGCAGCGGGCCGCGGGCGAGCGCTTCTGGGCTTGGGCGGCTGCGACCAAGGTTCACCTGCAAGAACAGCCGCAGTGGCGCCAAACCGGTTTCCGTCGATGTCGATTTGTCTTCGCTGCGCGTCAAGGCGGAATTCGACGCGAACGTCAGTCGCCCGTTCCTATTCTTCTCGTTGAGCGGTCAGCCGTCGCTGTCGATCAACGCGAAGTTCCTCGCCGGGGGTGAGTGCCGTGCAGACCTCATCAGGCCGGTCACGATCCAAGTCGGCGCGACCCCGTTTCAGATCAAGCTCGCGCCCGTCTTCAAGGTGTCGGCCACGGGTGCTCTGACCGCCGGCTACAAGCTGAACTCGCGGTTGTTCTTCGCATTCCAGCGCACCCGCGGCGGAAACGACTTCGACCACCACGTCTTCAACGTCGAGGGCACCCCGTCGATCGGGGGGAGCGGCAAGCTCGCGGTGTCTTTGGGGATCGGTGCCCAGCTCACCCTCGGTGGCCGGGTCGGCATCGGCGGAGAGCTCGGCCCCCAGGTCTCAGGCGAAGCGAGCACAACGGGAACCCGCAACTGCATCACCGCACGCGCCGCGCTCCGCGCCGCGCTCACCGCCTCCGCTGATGTCTTCGTCACGAGATGGACCTTCACCCTCGCCCAAGGCACCTTCGGCGAGAAGACCTTCTACAACCGCTGCACGACCATCCCGGCAGGCCCCTCCAACCCAGGTGCAGGCACCCCTCCAGCAGGTGGGGGAGGACCCGGAGACGAGCCAACCGGAGGAGGAACGGCTGGCGACGTTGCGATCCAGCGAGATGGGAAGATGGTCGTTGCGGGTAGCTGGAACGGCGACTTCGCCTTGGTGCGCTACAACCCGGACGGGACACTTGACCCTTCTTTCTCTGGCGACGGCAAACAAGCGACCGACTTCGGCGGTACCGAAGGGGCAAACGGGGTCGCGATCCAACCCGACGGGAGGATCGTGACGGTTGGCGAAGCGTCGCGCGCAGACGACATCGGCGACTTCGCATTGTCGCGCCATAACCCAGACGGATCGCTCGACCCCAGCTTCTCCGGCGACGGGAAGCTGAAGATCAACCTCGGTCCCTCGAAATCCTTCGACACCGCGGCGGACGTCGCGCTCCAGGTAGACGGAAAGATCGTGGTGGTAGGGTCACACTTCGTGAGTTCGCTCGCGGTGGCACGCTTGAATCCGGATGGGTCGCTCGACACGACGTTCTCTGGGGATGGAATCCAGACGACCGAAGTGACCAACGCCGATTACGGCACGGCCGTCGCGTTGCAGCCCGACGGAAGGATTCTGATTGTCGGCGCAGGGCTGCGGTCCGGGCTGTCCACGTTCGTCCTGGCACGCTACGAGCCGAATGGGTCGCTCGATGCAAGCTTTTCCGGGGATGGGAAGCAGACGACTGAGCTTGGGACTGAGGGTGCGTTCGCCGCGGGAGTCGCGCTCCAGACGGACGGCAAGATCGTGGCCGTCGGCGGCGCTGGGGGCGACTTTGCGATCGCGCGCTATGGCACAGACGGGTCACTCGACCCGGGCTTCGCCAGCGACGGCACGCAGACGATCGACCTCGGCGGTGCAGACTCGGAGTCCGCGCGAGATGTCGCTGTGCAGGCAGACGGACGGATCGTTGCAGCCGGAGGCAACGGCAGTGGCGGCGTTGGGGACTTCGCGTTAGCGCGTCTCAACTCGAACGGGTCGCTGGATACAACGTTCTCAGGGGATGCCACTACCAGGACGGATTTCAGTACGTTTGACTTCGTTTCGGGCGTGGCCCTTCAGAATGATGGCCGCATCGTCGCGGCTGGCGGTAGTATTTTCGGCCCATCGTTGATGAGTTCCGTCTTCGCCGTTGCCAGATACCATCCCGAGGGGTCACTTGACGCTGGCTTCTCCGGGGACGGGAAGGTGACTACGGGCTTCTGACGCGGCGGGTACTCGGCCTCACCCGTTACCCCCCTTCCCTCCTGTGCTGTTGCGAGTCCGTGCTGTTGTCTACACCGCGTTCAGCGGCGGCGCGCAAAGCCGACGGTGCGTGCCCGTGGTGGCGCCGAAAAGCTTTCGCGAACTGGGCGGGTTGGCTGTAGCCGACGGCCTCTGCGACCTCGTTGACTCGGAGTGACCCCTCGCGCAGCAGTTCCTCGGCGCGCTCCATCCGCACGGACCGCAGATAGGTGCGAAAGCCGGTTTGGCCGGCCTCGTTGAAGGCGCGCTGGAGTTGGCGGGGGGAGGTCGCCAGCCGGCG
The DNA here is from genome assembly GCA_051003875.1 of Thermoleophilaceae bacterium. Lineage (GTDB taxonomy): Bacteria > Actinomycetota > Thermoleophilia > Solirubrobacterales > Thermoleophilaceae > JAAYBF01. The sequence continues at coordinate 24,254 of JBPCKX010000009.1, read as the reverse complement.
TGCGAGGGCGTCGAGCTCGAGCCGGTCGGGGTATTCGAACGCGACGATCGCCGTCGCCTCCTCGAAGAGCGCCAGGCGGCTCTCGACGGTCGTTCGCCTCCGCTGGGGCGTGGTGGGTCCGGCTGTCATCCGCGCGGGTCCGGGCTACCGCGGGGGCGGGCTCCGCCACGGGCCGCCGCGCAGCGAGCAGGGTTGTGTGCAATCCGGCCGGTGCCAGGGGTAGATTCGCCTGGGTGCGCAACGCAACCCATGAGCTGCTCGGCGTCTCGCTCGCGCTGGCGGGCGCGCAGGCCGTGCAGGCCGGGCCGCTCGAGAGCGTAGGGCTCGGCGTGGCCGCCGTCTGCGGGTCGCGGCTGCCGGATCTCGACCAGGTCGGCTCCCGTGTCCACCGCCGCAGCCGGCTCGAGCGGCGGAGCATGCTCTTCGGGGCGCTCGGAACGGTGCTGCGGCTGCCGATGTGGGCGTTCGCGGCGCTCGTCGGGCACCGGGGGGTGACCCACTCGGCGCTCGCGTGCGCCGCTACCGCGGCCCTCGCGGCGTTGCTGGCCCATCCGGCGGGGACGGCCGTCGCGCTCGTGGTGGGAGTTGGCGTCGGGGTCGGGTACGCGGCCCACGTGGCAGCCGACGCCTGCACGCCCGGCGGGGTTCGCCTGTGGGCGCCCCTGTCTCGCAAGCGGGTGTGGCTGCTGCCGAGGCGGGCCCGCATCCCCACCGGCAGCCTCCGCGAAGCGGCCCTCGCAACCGCGGCCGTCGCCGCGTTTGCTGTGATCCTGGTCGCCTGAGCGGCTCACGTCTCGCCTCCTGCGCGCCGTGAGGGGTCGACCCGGACACGCACACACCAGCCGACCCCCTCTACCCATTCCCGCGGGTTCGCCTCGAAGACCGGGCCCGAGGTGACGTGTCGCCAGTGAGCGACCGGGGGCCTGCGGCGCGGGCCCGAGTCCGTCCGGGTCAGAGCCTGTCCCAGCCCCTCGCATTCCCGCGCAGCCGCCGCTATCCGCTGCAGTCGCTGTCTGGTGCTCGGGTCGGCCAGCGCTTCGCGGTCGGCCAGCAGACCGAGCAGCGCGATTGCCCCGGCGCGGGTGGCGGGCCCCGCCCATGTCCTGGTGGCGCGCTCGAAGCGGAGCTCGGGGATCGCCCGGACGCGCTCTATCCTGCGCCGCTGGTAGGGGAGCCACAGCCGGACCCGGTCTCGCTCGAAGGTGATCCGTCCCGGCCCCTGGCGTGAGAGCCGCCGCAGGGCGCGCTCGCTGTAGCCGACGTCTAGCCGGCCGTCGTAGTCGGCCAGCAGCTCGCACAACCCGTACAACGCCTCCCGTCGGGCGGGGAAGGTCCACTCGCGCTTGTCGCGGCGGTAGCGGCGGTCGGGCAGGCGCCTGATCCGTTCGAGGAGCTGCGGGTTGTAAGGGGCGCGCAGGCGGACCACCCCGCCGTCGATGTCCACTTCGAGCCGCCCGCGCCCGCTCGCCTGCGTGGTGCTGTCGGCGATGTCGCGGTCCACCGCTACCTGACCCGGACGCTCACCGGATGGCTGGCAGTGGGCAAGAAGCCGCGTCGATCGTCGCCCGGCACGCGGGCGCGGAGGCGAAGGGTTCCGCGCGGCCCGTAGGAGGGGATGTAGACGCCTGCTTCCCAGCGGCCGGTGCGGGTGGCGTGGACAGAGCTGTGGGTTCGCCACCGCCGCGTTCCGGGCTGGAGCATGAGAACCTCCACCGCTGCTCTGGCGGGGGCGCGGCCCGCGAGCGGCACGCTCCTCCCCCGCCGGGTGCGGGGGGTAGGCGTCCGGACGCTGAGGGGCGCGACCAGCTCGAGCCTGGCGCTCCCCGTCGCGGCGGGGAGCTTGTCGCGGCGGTGGGCCCGGTAGACGAAGCTGAGCAGCTTGCGCGGGGCGCCCTGGTCGAGCGCGATCGCCGCCACGAAGCGACCACGGGCGTCGCTCTGGACCGCGCCCACGCTGCGAGGCCCCCGCTCGGGCTTGCTCCCGTCGGCGGCGAGAACGCGGATCTGCGCTCCCGCGACCGGCTCGCCACCGGCGCTCGTCAGCCGCCCGGCGACCATCGCCCGCCCACCCGGGCGCCACGCAACCCTGAGAGTTCGCCCATGCCCGCCCCGGACCGCGGGCCACCAGGCCCGCAGGCGGGCGTCGGCGGCCGCGGGCCGGCCGTTCGGTTCTCCGTTCTGCCCGGCGGGCTCAGCCGGGTGCCGTGCCGAGAGCTCCGGCCCGTTCGACTGGGCGATCAGCCCCGCCAGGATGGCTCCGAGCGCGAGCGCCGCAACCAACCGGCGCGCGCCGCCCCCCCGACCAGACCCGTTGCGGGCGAGCGGCGCTGCCGGCCCACGCGACTCGCCAGCTGTGGCCGCGGGCGGTGACGAGCTCGGCGGCTCGCTCTCGTGCTGACCGGTCGCCGCTGCCGCGTGACCGGCTGCCGGGGCGCCGCCGGCCAGCTGGCGAAAGAACTCGTCCTCGGCGACCGGCCCCTCCTCGCGGCGCCGGTCGGAGCTCATGCCGGCGAGGAGCGTCGTGATCGAGTCTGTGTGAGCACAACTTCTAGGTTGCCGTCGGCGCGAAATGTGTCCGCCCGATGCGGGCGCTTTTCGCAGGCACCTCCGGGTCGAGCCACGACGCCGACCGACAGCAACGGCCCCGTTTCGATGCCCGTCGCCCCCGCACCCGAGCTAGGGCTTTCGCGCCAACTGAACGGAAAGGGGGGCCAGTTTCGCGGGGTCGCGCCTCCTTGGAGGGAATGGCCGAACAGCCCGACATCTTCGCGGACCGCGACGGCGGCGATGCCCGGCACTCAGGGGCACCCCGGCCGTCCGAGGGCCTCCCGAGGCCCGAGCACCTCCCTCGCCCAGGCCGCGCCACGCGAGGCAAGCCGCGCCGCTCGCCGATGGCCCGCATCGCAGCGTTCGCCGCTCTCGCCACCTGCCTCACCGCGCTCACAGCGCTGGTCGCCGGGCCCCGCCCGCCCTCGCCCCCAGCCGCCGATCCTGCCCGCCCTGCTGCTCAACCCGCGCGCCCAGGCGGCGAGGCGGCAGAACTTCTGGCGCCTCCCAAGCGACACCCGGCGCGCCCGTCCAGACACGCCCGGCCGCCCAGACGCGACCCGGACCCTGCAAGCCGCGAGCCGGCCCGGGTCGCCCCACCCCGCCGCCAGACCCCTCCCCCCGCCGCCCCCCGCCCACTCCCCTCGCCCCCGCCCCCTCGCCCGGCTCCCCGCCCCTCGCCCACCTCGCCGCTCCCCGCACCCGTGCCACCCGACGCGCCACCCGAGTTCCTATGAGCACCTCCGCTCCGCTCGTGGCCCTCGAGGAATCGACGCTGGGGCTCGACGCCCGCGACGAGCAGCAGCTCCGCCGCCGGGTCGGATGCTGGGCGCACAGGTTCTTCGGCCTCACCGACAGCGAGGTCGAGGACTGCTACCAGTCTGCCTGGCTGCGGGTCATGGAGCACGCCAGAGCAGGCCGCGCGGTGCGCAACCTCGAGCACTTCCTGCGCTGGGAGGTCGGCAACAGCTGGAAGATGGAGCTCCGCCGCCGCCAGCGACGACCGAGCGTCGGTTTCGACGACTGCCCCGCCGGAGCCCTCCGCGACGCACTGGCACCCGACACCGCAGAGCAGGTGGAGCGTCGCGCCGATCTGCTCGCGCTCATAGGCACCATGAACCCGAGGCGCGGCCAGGTGCTCCTGCTACGCGACGGTTGCGGCTTCTCGCCCGCCGAGGTATGCCGGCGACTGGGGATCAGCCGACGCGCCTACCGCGAGGAACACGCAGAGGCGATCAAGGAGATCTGCGCGAGGCTTCGCTGATTGAGCTGCGAATCCTGATCCGGGTGATGCCTGGGTAAGACGACTCGCCGTCGGTCGCCTGCTTCGCCGTGCGCCGGCCTGGCGGCCCGCCCGGCGACGCCTACCGCCGGTGCTGAAGCGGCAGTTCGATCCTCAACGTGGCCCCCGCCTGACGCCGACCAGGGCGCAGGCGAGCCTCCTGCTGGTGCTCATCGGCCGGTCGAGCGCACCCGCTATTTGTGGGTAAATTGCATTCATAGCACTACGGATACACGCTCAACGCCGGCAGCGGCTCGGTCGGCTACGGCCGCCGGAGGGGGTCCGACGGCCGTCGCAGCTCGCTTCCGGACTTCGTCCCGCCGCGCTACGCGCCGCTGCTGATCCGCGCCGCGCAGCGCTGGAACATCTCGGCCGCGCTGCTGGCGGCCCAGCTCTACGTCGAGTCGAACTTCAACCCGTTCGCGGTCTCGCCCGCGGGCGCGCGCGGCATCGCGCAGTTCACGCCCGCGACCGCGCTCGACTACGGCCTCCGCGACGCATTCGACCCCGAGCAGGCGATCAACGCCCAGGGCCGCCTGATGCGGGACCTGATGCGGCGCTTCGCCTCGGTTCCGCTCGCGCTCGCCGCCTACAACGCCGGCTCGGTCCCGGTCGCCGCGTGCATGTGCGTCCCGCCCTACCCCGAGACGCGCGCCTACGTGGCGAAGGTCCTCGGGCTGCTCGGCGGGGCGGGCGAGATCCCGCCGACGATGGAGGTCCGGTTGGTGGAGTGAGGTGCTCCGCGCGCCTCGTGGACGCGGTGGGTCGCCCAGCACGCTCGCCGCGGGTCGGGGTGGAGCGCCCGGCCTCAGCCGTAGCTGCGGTACTGCGTCCAGACCCAGAAGAGCCCGTAGGAGCAGAGGCCGAGCAGCGCGATCCAGGCCACCGCCCCGGCGCCCCCGGCATCGAACATCTGGCGGGTGGCGCAGAACGTCAGGAACGCGAGCCCGATCGCGCCGTAGAGGACGAGCCGCTGGCGCTCTGAGAGCGAGTCCAGCTCGAACCTGTACTGGCGGTGCAGCCGGTAGCCGAGCATGGCGATCGCAGTGAAGAAGGCGATCGTCAGCAGGACGAGGGCCACGTTGAGGGCGCCGCCGCCGCCCGGCAGCGCGGTCAGCGCCAGGGCGACCAGCGCGACGATGCCGAGCTTTGCAGCCGTGGACACGTTCAGGAGGCTATCGGGAGCCCGCGTCCACGCCCGTCGGATCGCTTCCGAGAGCCGGCCCGAGCGGCGCTCGCCCGCGGCCGCCGCGCCGGGCCCGAGCGGTGGCGGCTTACGGCGACGGGGCGATCAGCTGATCACCCCGAAGGCCGCCAGCACGATCACCAGCGAGCCGAGCGCGATGCGGTAGCCGACGAAGACGTAGGTCGAGTGCGAGGCGAGGAAGCGCAGCAGGAACGCGATCGAGGCATAGCCGACCACGAACGCGAGCACGGTCGCGATCACGAGGCCGGTCAGGCCGGTGCCATCGCCGCCCTCGCCGACGAAGTTGCGCAGTTCGAACAGCCCGGAGAGGACGACCGCCGGAATCGACAGGAGGAACGAGAAGCGGGCCGCGGCGGTGCGGTCGAGCCCGAGGAACAGGCCGGCGGTGATGGTCGCGCCCGAGCGCGAGACGCCCGGGACGAGCGCGAGCGCCTGGGCCAGCCCGACGATGACACCGTCGCGCAGCCCGACATCGTCCATCTCCCGTTTGCGGGTGCCGGCGCGCTCGGCGGCGAGCAGCACCAACCCCATCACGATCAGGGCGGTCGAGATCAGGTAGAGGTCCCGCGCGCCATTCTCGATCGTATCCCTGAAGGCGAGGCCGAAGATGGCGATCGGGATCGTGCCGAGGATGATGTACCACCCGATCCGCGCGTCCTGGTCGCGCTCGGCGCCCCGCAGGCTACGCACCCAGGCGGTCGCGATCCGCCACAGGTCCTTGCGGAAGTAGAGCAACACGGCCGCCATCGTCCCGAGCTGCGTGACGGCCGTGAAGGCGGCGCCGGGATCCTCCCAGCCGACGAAGGCGGGGACGATCCGCAGGTGACCGGTGCTCGAGATCGGGAGGAACTCGGTCAGCCCCTGCACGATGCCCAGGACGATTGACTGGAAGATCGACACGGCGGCGGAACCCTAGTGGTCGCGCCCGCACGCGACCTACCTGCCCGCGGGCAGGCGGCGCGCTCGCGCCGCGAGGAGCGCACGGGCGGGGAGCTGACGGGCGAGACGCTAGAATGGCCGCCGATGAAGGCCTCGCTCGCCCTGCTGCTCGCATCCGCGCTCAGCCTCGTGGCGGCCGCCCCGGCGCTGGCAGGTGACAACGGCGAGGGCCTGCTGGGCGAGACCGACGACCGCATCATCACCTTCTTCTCGCTCGGCGTGGTCTGCTTCTTCATCTTCGTGGTGTGCTTCGGAAGCTGGCTCCAGGGCCGGCTCGAGAAGCGCAAGGCGGCCCGCAAGGCGGCCGAGCTGCAGCAGCGCACCGGCTGGTAGCGGCGAGCGGCCGCGGCGGAGCGGCCGGGCCCGCGGCGCCCGCTCCACCGCACTCGCGCCGCAGCCCCGGGAGGTTTTACCTCGCGCTTAGGTCACGGGGGCACCATGCTTCTCAGCAACCCCCTCAACACACGCGGCCCCGGGGCTCCCCGCCCGGGGCCGCGTCGTGTTTCCGGGCCGCTTCAGGACGGCGGCAACGGGACGCATCGGCGACGACCTCGCCGCCCGCGCCCAGGCGCACGCCGTCACGCCGGTGTAGCTGCCCCGGTCATTCAGCGGACCTTGCCATAGTCCACCGGCGTGGAGGAAGTCGCGATCGAGGTCGATGGCCTGCGCAAGAGCTACGCAGGCGTGGAGGCCGTCCGCGGGCTCTCCTTCGCCGTCGAGCGGGGGCAGGTCTACGGGCTGCTCGGCCCCAACGGCGCGGGCAAGACGACGACGGTGGAGATCCTCGAGGGCTACCGCGAGCGCTCCGCGGGCGAGGTCCGCGTCCTCGGCCACGATCCCGAGCTGCGACCGCGCGAGCTCCAGCAGCGGGTGGGGATCGTGCTGCAGAGCTGCGGCTTCTACCCGCGGCTGACGGTGCGTGAGGCGGTCGAGCACATGGCGAAGGCCTATCCTCGCCCGCGCGACCCGCGCGAGACGATCGCGCTCGTCGGGCTCGAGGAGAAGGCCGACGAGCGCTCGAACAAGCTCTCGGGCGGGCAGCGGCGCCGGCTCGACCTCGCGCTGGCGCTGGTCGGCGACCCCGAGCTGATCTTTCTCGACGAGCCCACCACCGGATTCGATCCCGCCGCCCGCAGGGCCGCCTGGGGGGTCATAAAGACGCTCGGGGAGCTCGGCAAGACGGTGCTGCTGACGACCCACTACCTCGACGAGGCCCAGGCGCTCGCCGACCGTGTGGCGATCGTCAAGGACGGCGCGATCGTCGCGGAGGGTCCGCCGTCGGAGCTCGGTCCGGGCTCGGCGCGCTACCGCGTCTCCTACCACGCCGACGGGCGCCGGGTCGAGCACGCCACCGGGGACCCGACGGATCTGCTGCACCGCCTGACCGGCGACGCGATCGCGCGCGGGGAGCGGCTCGAGGGGCTGGAGGTCTCGCGCCCGACGCTCGAGGACGTCTACCTCGAGCTGACGCGCGACGTCGATCCCGCGGGGGCCGGGGCGCCCGGCGGCCCCGCGCCGGAGGCGGTCGGGTGACCCCGCTCGCCCTGGCGTGGCAGCAGTTCCGCCTCGAGCGCAAGCTCTTCTGGCGCAACCCGAGCGCCGCCTTCTTCTCCTTCGTGCTGCCGCTGGCGCTGCTGCTGCTGGTGGCGTCGGTGTTCGCCTCCGACCAGGAGGAGCTCGACGTGCTGATCCCCGGCATCGCGGGGATGAGCGTGATGGCGACCACCTTCAACGCGATGGCCTACAACCTCACCTTCCTGCGCGAGCAGGGCATCCTCAAGCGCGTGCGGGGCACGCCGGTCCCGCTGTCCTCCTACTTCGCGGGCTTCCTCGGCAACGCGGTGGCCAACGCCTTCGTGCAGGTGCTGCTTGTCGTGGTGCTCGGCCACTTCCTCTACGACGTCACGTGGCCCCGCGACTGGCTCGCGCTGGTCGCCTTCACCACGGTCGGCGTCGTCTCCTTCGGAGCGCTCGGGATCGCGCTCTCGCACGCAATTCCGAGCTTCGACGCGACCGCCGCCTACGTCAACGCCGTGTTCCTCCCCGCGATCTTCATCTCCGGCGTCTTCTACTCGAGCGACTCGCTCCCGCCGGCGCTCGACGCGGTCGCGCGCGCCCTGCCGCTGAAGCACGTGATCGACGGCCTCAGCGGCGCGATCGTGACGGGCCACGGGCTCGCCGACAACGCCGGCGCGCTCGCGATCGTCGCCGCCTGGGGAGCGCTCGGGCTCGTCCTCGCGGTGCGCAAGTTCCGCTGGGCGTAGGCCCCTACAGCCGCAGGCTCTGGCCGTAACGGCGCAGCCAGGCCTCGTGTTCGCGGTAGGCGGGGCAGCGGTCGGCGAGCAGGCTCCAGAAGCGCTGCGAGTGGTCGTGGACCTCGAGGTGGGCGACCTCGTGCTCGACGACGTAGTCGAGCACCTCGGCGGGCGCCAGCAGCAGCCGCCAGTTGAAGCTCATCGTGGCGGTCGCCGAACAGCTCGCCCAGCGCGTGCGCTGGCCGCGGATCTGAAGGCGCGTGTACGAGCTTCCCGCGCGCGCGACGGCATCGTCGAGACGCGGCATCACCTCCGCGCGGGCGCGGCGGCGGTACCAGCGTTCGAGCGCGTCGCGCAGCGGCCCGGGACCGCTCTCCCCCACCGCCACGTGGAGCGTCTGCCCGTCGCGCGCCACGTGCGGGCGCGCGCGCCGCGGCTGCACGCTCACCCCCAGCGCGAGGGTCTCGCCAAGGTAGGGGATCCCTCCCCCGTCACGGAGCTCGGGCGGCGGACGCTCGGCCTCCGCGGCGCGCATCCGCCTCAGCGTGCGCTCGATCCAGCCGCGCTTGGAGGCGACGAACGGCTCCACCTCACCCAGCGCCAGCCCGTCGGGCACCACCACCTCGACCCCGGCGGCCGCGGACACCTGTATCCGCACCCGCCGCGCGCGGGCCGAGCGGCGGATCGTGACCTCTGAGGCGCTCATCGCGCGGAACTGTAGGCCCGGCCGCGGCCGGACCCGGCCTCCGCCGACGGACTCCGGCGGCTCCGGGCCGCCACCCGCCCGCCCGACCTCAGATGATCACGGGGACGGTGCCGCCGTCGACCGACCAGGCCGCGCCGGTGACGTTCGAGGCGAGCCCGGAGCAGAGGAACACGATCGTGGCCGCGATCTCCTCGGCGGTTCCGAAGCGCCCGAGCGGGATCTTCGCGCGGGCGGCCTCGAGCGCCTGCTCGCGGGTGGCGCCGGTCGCCGCCCCGACCTGGTCTGCGAGCCCGCCCGCGTCCATCCACAGCCCGGTGTCCACGGGTCCCGGGGCGACGGCGTTGACGAGCACCCCCGCGCCGGCGTGCGCGTCCGCGAACGCGCGCGAGAGGGAGAGCTGCGCGGCCTTCGTCACCGAGTAGGCCGCGTTGGTCAGCGACGGCCGCTTGCCCGAGGAGGAGCAGATGTTCACGATCCGCCCGCCCTCCCCCATCCGCTCCGCGGCGACGCGCATCAGCCGCATCGGAGCCATCACGTGCAGCTCCCACTGGGCCTGCCAGTCGCCGTCGGTCAGCTCGTCGAGCGGCTTCACCTCCGTCGTCCCGGCGCCGTTGACGAGCACGTCCACCGCGCCGAAGCGCCGCTCGCACTCGTCCACGATCCGCTCCGCCGCACCGGCGTCGGTCACGTCGGCGTTGAAGCCCTCGCCCGAGCGCGAGACGGCGAGCACAGAGGCGCCCTCCGCCTCCAGCATGCGCGCCGTCGCGAGACCGATACCGCGGCTCGCGCCGGTGACGATGCACGCCCGTCCGTCGAGGCCGAGATCCATGCGCGCATGATGCCCGATCGGCGCGCGTGGACGGGGCCAGCCGCGAGCCCTCCGCTACCCGCCCGCAGCCTCCGCGCGCCGCAGCCCGCGCAGCGACCAGATCGCGAAGGCCAGCGCCAGCGCGAGGCCCGCCCCGAAGGCGAGCAGCGCGTGCGGGGCCCCTCCGGCGATCAGCTCCCTGCCCGCCTCCAGCATCGCCGTGATCGGGTTGACGCGGGCGACCGTCTCGACCCATCCGCTCAGCAGCGAGACGGGCACGTAGACCGGGGCCATGAAGAGCGTCAGGAAGGTCGGCGTCTGCATCAGCGGGCCCGCCTGCAGCGAGCGGAAACGCAGCGCGACGCCGCTCGACCACATGATCGCCGCGAAGTTGACGAGCGCCGCCAGCCCGTAGAGGCCGAAGAGGTCGACCGCCCCGCCCCCGACCTGCATCCCGGCGATCAGCGCGACCGCCGTCAGCACGCCCCAGGTGAAGACGGCGCGCCCGAGCGCCGCGAGCGCGTAGCCGGCGATCATGGCGCTGCGGTTCGGCGCGGCGAGCATCATCCGGCGGGCGAAGCCCGACTCGAAGTCGCGCGCCATCCCGAGTCCGGTGAAGACTCCGGCGAAGGCCGACGCCTGCAGCAGGACGAAGACGAACTGGAACGACGTGTAGCCCGACGGGTAGTCGAACCCCGGCACGTCCGAGATCTGCGACAGCCCGCCCGCGAAGGCCGTGAAGAAGAACAGCGGGAACAGCAGCGCAGGGACGACCAGCGTCGGGTTCCTGAAGAAGTTGTGGAGGTTGCGCCAGCAGATCGCGAGCGCCACGCTGCGGAACCTCATGTCCGTGCCAGCCTCGTGCGCAGCCCGGTCGCCGCGAGGGCGAGGAACGCCGCCGCGATCGCGGCCGCGCAGCCGAAGGCGAGCGCGAGCGCCTCGGGGTCGAAGCCCACGATGAAGAGGCTGCGAATGCCCTCGATCAGGTAGCTGACCGGGTTGTAGGTGGCGATCGCGCGGAACCAGTCCTGCTCGATCAGCGGGCGCGGCAGCGCCATCGAGGACAGGAAGAGGAAGACGAACAGCACCGGGAAGAGGCCCTGCACCGCCTCGCCGTTGCCGAACTTGAAGGCCGCAAAGACGCCGATGCACCCGAACGCGAAGGTGATCAGCAGCGCGAGCGCGACGAGCACGAGCGCCCCGGCGAGGCCCGCCTCGAGCGTCGCACCGGCGGCCAGGCCGACACCCAGGTAGACGAGCGCGTTGATCAGCCCGAGCGCCATGATCCCGGCGAGCTGGCCCGCCACCAGCGCGAAGCCGCTCATCGGCGTGAGCGCCAGCCGGTCGAGGAAGCCTGTCTCTATGTCGCGCGCGAGGTCGGTGCCGCCGTTCGACACCGCGAAGATGGCCGACTGGATGAACGGCACCGCGAGCGCGAAGGTCAGGTAGGAGTCGGCGGGAAAGCCGGGCAGGTCGGTGGTCGCGTCGAGGCCCGCGGCGTTGATCGCGAGCAGCAAGAGCGGAAAGGTGATCGTCGGAACGACCTGCGCCGGCTGACGCAGGGTGCGCATCACCGAGCGCCGTGCGAGCTCGGCGACCTGGGTCCAGACGGGCCGCCTCACGCGGCGGCCGCCTCCGTCCCGCGCGGCGCCTCAGCGGCCGCCGCCGCGTCGTCCGCCTCCTCGCCCTCGTGCTCACCCGAGCCCTCGAGCGTGCGGCCCGTCTTGGCGAGGAAGACATCGTCGAGGCTCGGCGCGTGGAGCTGCAGGCGCGCGACCTCGATGTTCTCCTGGTCGAGCGCTCGCACGACGTCGGCGAGGGCGGCGGCCCCGCCCGTCAGGCGCACCGCGACGCTCTCGTCGATCGCGTGCGGGCATTCGCCCCCGCCGAAGCGCTCGAGCACGCGGGCGACGTCGTCGCGGCGCTCGGGGTCGGCCGGGAGCGCCTCGACGCTCGGCTCGCCGATCTCCGCCTTGAGCGCCTGCGGTGTGCCCTCGGCGACGAGCCGGCCGTGGTCGATGATCCCGACGCGGTCGGCGAGCGCGTCGGCCTCCTCGAGGTACTGCGTGGTCAGGAAGACCGTCACCCCCTCCTCGCCCGCCAGCCGCTCGACCTCCGCCCACAGCGCGGTGCGGCTCTGGATGTCGAGGCCGGTGGTCGGCTCGTCGAGGAACAGGACGCGCGGCCCGTGCACGAGCGCGAGCGCGAGGTCGAGCCGGCGCTTCATCCCGCCCGAGTAGGCGCCCACCTTGCGGTCGCCCGCGTCGGAGAGGCCGACGCGCTCGATCAGCGCATCGCCACGCGCGCGCCGCTCGCTTCGCGGCAGGCCGTGCAGCGCCGTCTGCAGGCGCATGTGCTCGCGCGCGGTCAGGAACGGATCGAGTGCCGCCTCCTGCAGCGCCGCGCCGATGTTCTCGCGCACCCGGGCGCCCTGCCCGCGTACCTCGAAGCCCGCGACGCGGGCGCTGCCGCCGGTCGGTGGGAGTAGGGTTGTCAGCATCAGGACGGTGGTCGACTTGCCGGCGCCGTTCGGGCCCAGGAAACCGTAGATCTCCCCCGGCTCGACGTGCAGGTCGACGCCGTCGACCGCGCGCGGACCCTTCTTGAACTGCTTCACGAGGCCTTCGACCTCGATGCTCGCTGGGTGGTGGTGGCTCATGGGCCGCAGGCTAGCACATACTTGACGCCGTAAACTATCTTGGGCGTCGACTATGATCCATGACCATGAGCGGTGACCGCACGAGTCCCACGCCCACGCCCGGCGCCGGCGCCGAGGCCTCCGCGCCCGCGGTCGATCCCGGCGTCGAGGCGAGGCTCGATCCCGCGACCGAGGCGTGGAGCCTCTTCCTCGGGATTCTCTTCGGCGAGCGGCCACAGCGCCTGCCGGCCGTCGCAGCCGAGTTCGATGTCTCGCCGATGGGTGTGAAGCTGCTCCAGATCCTCGAGCCGGGCGTCGAGAAGCCGATGAGCGCGCTCGCCGAGCGAGTCTACTGCGATGCATCCAACGTCACCGGCATGGTCGATCGGCTCGAGGCCCGCGCGCTGGTCGAGCGCCGCGACGACCCGCGCGACCGGCGCGTCAAGCTGATCGCGCTGACCGAGGACGGAGTGGAGCTGCGCGGGCGCGTGCTCGCGCGGCTGTTCGAGCCGCCCGAGCCGATCGAGCGCCTCTCCCGCGCAGAGCAACGCGAGCTGCGCGACCTGCTGCGGCGCGCGGTCGACGGCTGAGCCGCCCGGCCCCCCGGCCGGGGCTGATCCTCGCCACGGTCACCGCGGCGCAGGTGCTGTCCGTGGCCTCGGCGACCGTGGTCGCCGTTGCGCTGCCCGCGCTCGCCCGCGACCTCGGCGCGGACGGGTCAGAGCAGCAGTGGGTGATCGATGCCTTCGTGCTGGTGTTCGCCTCGCTGCTCGTCGCGGGGGGCGCGCTCGCCGACCGCTACGGGCGTCGCGCCGCGCTCCTGACCGGACTGGGAATCTTCGCCGCTGGCTCGCTGTGGTGCCTGCTGGCGCCCACGGTCGAGTGGCTGATCGCGGGACGCGTGCTGCAGGGGCTCGGGCCGCCGCTGGTGCTGCCCGCCTCGCTGGCGATCGTCACCACCGCCTACGCCGACCCGGCCGCCCGCGCGCGTGCGGTCGGCCTGTGGGGCGCGGGATCGGGCCTCGGAGCGACGCTCGGGCCGCTGCTCGGCGGCCTCATCGTCGTGACGCTCGACTGGCGCTGGGTCTTCGGGGTCAACGCGCCGCTGTGCGCGGTACTGGCGCTGCTGGCCTGGCGCAACGTCCCGCGCGACCGTCCGCTGCCCTCGGGCCACCGCTTCGACGCGCCGGCGGCGGCCCTGCTCACGGTTGCCGTCGCCGCGCTGGTGTTCGGCCTGATCGAGGGACGCGGCCTCGGCTGGACCTCCCCGGCGGTGCTCGGCGCCTGGGCCGGGGCCGCGCTGCTCGGCTGGGCGTTCCTGCGCCGCGAGCGCCGCCACCCCGCCCCACTCGTCGACCTCGCGCTGCTGCGCAGGCGCCCCTTCGTCGCGGCCAACCTCGGCGGGGCGGTGCTCTTCGGCGCGCTGCTCGGCCTGGCGGTCTACCTGTCGGTCTACTTCCAGCAGATCCAGGGTCGTTCGGCGCTCGAGGCGGGGCTCTGCCTGCTCCCCCAGGGCGCGATGACGGCGCTCTGCGCGCCGCTCTCCGGCAGGATCACCGCCCGCGTCGGCACGCGCGCACCGATCCTCACCGGGATGGCGATGGCCTGCCTCGCCGTGCTCGCGCTGCTGCGGCTCGGGCCCGACACGTCGATCGTCGAGCTCGGATGGGCGCTCGCGCTGTTCGGCGCCGGCGCGGGCATCGCCCTGCCGCCGATGACGATCACCGCCCTGGCGGCCGCCCCCGCCGCGCAGACGGGAATGGCCTCCGCGATCCACAATGCCAGCCGCCAGCTCGGGCAGACCTTCGGCGTGGCGGTGCTCGGCGCGATCATCCTCACGCACGTCGGCGACGCCGGCGCCGACGGGCTCCTGCGCGGCGGGCTCGCGCTCGACTGGATCGAAGGCCTCCACGTCGCCCTCGTCACGGCCGCCGCCGCCCTGGGGTTGACGGCGGTGGCGATCGCCCGCCTCGTCCCGCGCGATACGCCGCGCCGGACGCGGTAGCGTCCCCTCGCGATGGCGGCGCTGACGGTCTACGAGAAGCCGACCTGCACGACCTGCGCGACGCGTCAAACGTCCCGGGATGACGCCCCACGGGAGCAGGCGTGGACGCTCGGCGATCGCCGCGCGGCGAACGTCCCGGGATGACGCCCCACGGGGGCAACCGTGGACGCTCGGCGATCGCCACGCGGCGACCGCGCCGTGTCGCCCGCCCGATCGAGCGAATCGACGAGCTGCTCTGACGCCATGGCTGTCGTGATCAAGGAGGCTCCGCGGGTCGCGGTGGTCACGCCGAGCCTCGACATGGCGGGCTTCCTGCGCGCCACGGGTCGAGAGCGTGCTCGCGAGGCGATCGAGGTCCTCAAGCGTCACTACGGTCGCGTGCCGATGCGCTGGCTGGTCGGTTACGCGGAGCACCTGGTCGACGGCGCCGACCAGTTCTGCGAGCCCTCCCATCTCGGTCGCCGCGCGCGCGCTCTCGCGCTCGTCGTCGCGGTTCGCCACCATCCGCGCCACCCGCTGCGCACGGCGCGCGAATGGCAGACCGACGGCTTCAGCGGACGCTACGAGGACGGCTGGGTCTCGAAGAGCCACGTCTCGCTCCACCGGGGCGCCGCCGGCGCGCGCCGCGTCACGATCGCGGGCCGTCACCAGGCGCTCGTCCGGCACCGCCCGCTCGTGCTCTCGGTACGCGTGGACGGCCGCCTCGTCGGCGGCCACGTGACGCGCAGGCGGGGGCCGTTCTGCTTCAGCCTGCGCTGCCGGCCCGGCGCCGAGGCGCGCAGCGTGGAGGTCCGGTCGGCCTGGACCTGGCGTCCCGGCACGGGCGGCGACGTGCGGCGGCTCTCGTGCTGTCTCGACGCGGTCACCCTCGACGACGAGCGCGTGGACGCGCTTTCGTAACAGCCCACGCGACAAGTCAGCGGCTATGCGGACTCGGCGCCCGCGCCCTCGGCGGGCCTCCCGGACTGCCGGCGTCGGGCGCCGCCCCGCCCCCGCCCGGGCCGTTCCGACGGGCACGGGTCCTATCGTGCGCGCCCGCGCATGGAAGCCGCCCGAGCCCCACAACGCCCCCTCTCGCTGCCGCCTTGGCCGGCGGCGCGGCCCCTGCGCCGGTGGCAGGCCGCCGCGCTCGAGCGCGTGCTGGCCCGTCCGGCGGGGGACTTCCTCGCCTCCGCCACCCCGGCTGCGGGGAAGACCACCTTCGGGCTGCGCGTCGCTCACGAGCTGCTGCGCTCGGGCGTCGTCGGGCGCGTGTGCATCGTCGCGCCGACGACGCACATCTGCCGCCAGTGGGCGGCGGACGCCGGCCGCTACGGACTCGACCTCGAGCCCAACCGGCCGAACGCCGATCGCGGCGAGCCGCGCGATCGTCACGGCGTCGCGGTCACCTACCAGACCGTCGCCGCGGCCCCAGCCGTCCACCGCGAGGCGTGCTCGGCCCGCGGCACGCTGCTGATCGCCGACGAGCCCCACCACATGGGCGAGCTCGCCGCGTGGGGGCAGGCAGCGACGGTCGCCTTCGCCCGTGCGCGCTTCCGGCTGCTGCTGTCGGGCACACCCTTCCGCTCGGACAGCGCGGCGATCCCCTGGGTGCGCTACGACGACGACGGCCTCAGCGCCTACGACCACGGCTACGGCTACACCGACGCGCTCGTCGACGGCGTCTGCCGCCCGATCACCTTCCTCACCTACGGGGGCGAGATGGAGTGGGTCTCCGACGGCCGTGCCCGGCGCTCGGACTTCGACACGGTGCTGGGGCACCAGGAGTCGGCGCGGCGGCTGCGCACGGCGCTCGACCCGCACGGCGACTGGATGACGGCCGTGCTCTCGGACGCCGACGCGAAGCTCTCGGAGTGCCGCGCGGGCGGCCACCCCGACGCCGGGGGCCTCGTCGTCGCCGCCGACAAGGCGCACGCCGCCGAGATCGCCGCGCGGCTCGCCCGGATCGGGTCCGAGCGGCCGGCGCTCGTGACCTCGGACGATCCGGGCGCCTCCGCCGGCATCGACGCGTTCGCCGCGGGGAAGGCGCGCTGGCTCGTGTCGGTATTGATGGTGAGCGAGGGGGTCGACATCCCGCGGCTGCGGGTCGGTGTCTACGCGACGGCCGCGCGCACCGAGCTCTTCTTCCGCCAGGTCGTCGGCCGGCTGGTGCGGCGCACGCCGCTGCCGCGGCGCCAGATGAGCTTCCTGCTGCTGCCCGCCGACCCGCAGCTCAAGCGGCTCGCCGCTCAGATCGAGGAGGAGCGCCGTCACGCGCTCGCGCTCGAGCCCGAGCTCGAGCAGCGCGAGCAGCCGGCCGAGCGCGCCCCCGCGGGCGACGGCTTCCTGGCGCTCTCCTCGAACGGCCACCTCGACGATGTCATCTCCTCGACCACCGCCGCCGGCGACGCGCTGCACCTGTTCGCCGACGAGGCGAGCCCGGCCCTCTCGACCCCGACCTCCCACGCGGCCGCGCCGGCCGAGCCCGGCCCCGAGGCCGCGCCGGAGCCGCCCTACAGACTGCGCGGGCGGCTGCGTGAGCAGCGCGCGGCGCTCGTCGCGCGGCTCGCCAGGTCGAGCGGCGACGGTCACCGGTCCGTGAACGCGTGGGTCAACCGCAGCGTCGGCGTGCGCGCGGTGGGAGACGCCACCGCCGAGCAGCTCGAACGGTCGATCGCGGTGCTCGAGCGCGAGCTGCGCCGCTGACGGGGCTCAGCCTTCGGTCGCCACCGGAGGCGCGCCGGGCCGCACGTCCTCGGGCGGGCGCTCGAGCGCCCGCAGCTTGAAGCCCGAGGGCCCGAGCGGTCCCGTCGTACCGCCGATCCTGCCCGCCTTCCCCCACGCGCCGCCGAACCCGTACCAGCCCTGCGCGCGCGCGTCGAGGAGCTGCCCGCGCCAGGTCCGCCAGACCGGGCAGTCGGGGCAGGCGTTCGCGTGGTCGACCACCTCGAGCGCGGGGCGGCCGCGGATCCGGAAGACCTCGGCGTAGTCGCCCGCGCGCGGGTAGGAGGCGTGGCTTCCGCGCGCGCTGTAGACGACGGGGTGGGTCGCGGGCTCGTCCCCGGCATCGAGCGGGCGGTCCCGAGCGGGATGCGGCCGCCCTACACCCGTGCCCGCGGATCGGCGCACGGCGCAAATGCAACCGGCTTGCATTAAGACCACCGTCCCGGTTAGTGTCCGCGAAGCGCTGGGCCTCGACCCGATGAGCGGGCGGGAGCTGACCGGAAGGGGGGGTGATGGCGGGAGCCGCGCGGCTTGCAGCCGGCACGCGCCGGGAGCGGGTGCGCAGCGCGCTGACCCCGGCCGAGTGGCGTCGAGCGGCGGCGCTGACGGTGGTGATCCTCGGCCTCCACGTGCTCGGGTTCTTCGTGCTGCTCGCGCTCGTCGTGCCCCGGGGACTGGAGCTCGGCACCGGCGTCTTCGGCCTCGGCCTCGGCCTCACCGCCTACATGCTCGGCATGCGCCATGCCTTCGACGTCGATCACATCGCGGCGATCGACAACGTGACGCGCAAGCTGATGAGCGAGGGCCAGCGACCGCTGAGCGTGGGGTTCTTCTTCTCGCTCGGCCACTCGACGATCGTGTTCGTCCTCGCCGGCCTGCTCGCGCTCGGCATCCGCGGGCTGAGCGGGGCGGTCGAGGACGGCGGCTCGACCCTGCACCAGGCGACCGGCCTGATCGGTCCCGGCGTGTCGGGGCTGTTCCTGGTCCTGATCGGGGCGCTCAACCTCGTGATCCTGGTGGGCATCGTGCGCGTCTTCCTGCGCATGCGCCACGGCGACTACGACGAGCGCGAGCTCGAGCGCCAGCTCGACTCGCGCGGCCTGATGGGCCGCTTCTTCGGCCGCGCGACGCGGGCGATCCGCAAGCCCTGGCAGATGTACCCGCTCGGCGTGCTCTTCGGCCTCGGGTTCGACACCGCGACCGAGGTCGCGCTGCTCGCGACCGCCGGGACGGCGGCCGCCGCGGCGGGCATCCCCTTCTACGCGATCCTCTGCCTGCCGATCCTCTTCGCCGCCGGGATGTCGCTGCTCGACACGATCGACGGCGCGTTCATGAGCTTCGCCTACGGCTGGGCGTTCGCGAAACCGGTGCGCAAGATCTTCTACAACATCACGATCACCGCGCTGTCGGTCGCGGTCGCGCTCCTGATCGGGACGATCGAGCTTGCGGGGGTCGTGGCGGAGAAGCTCAGCCTCAGCGGCGGAGTGTGGGACCTCGTCACGGCGATCGACCTCAACCACGTCGGCTACGCGGTCGTCGGCATCTTCGTGGTCACCTGGGCCTGCGCGCTCGCGGTGTGGCGCTTCGGGCGGATCGAGGAGCGCTGGTCGGCCAAGCTGCAGAAGAGCTGAGCGGGAGGTGACCCACGCGCCACACAGCCCGCGCCGGGCCTTCCGCGACCTCGCGGACGTCGCCGAGGCCCTGCGCGCGGCCGGCGGGCGCCTCTCCGCGCCGCGGCGGATGGTGCTCGAGGCGCTGTTCCGGGCCGACGGCCCCGTCTCCGCCGAGTACATCGCCGAGGGCCGCGACGGCCAGACTCCGCGGCTCGAGCCGACCTCCGTATACCGCACGCTCGAGCAGCTCGAGAGCCTCGGCGCGGTGCGCCACGTCCACATCGGCCACGGCCCCGGGCTCTACGCGCTAAATACCGACGGGGAGCAGGAGTACATCGCCTGCGAGCGCTGCGACCGCGTCACGCGCGTCGATCCCGCACGGCTCGACCCGGTGCGCGAGCAGGTTCGCGCCGCGTTCGGCTACCACGTGCGCTTCAGCCACTTCCCGATGCTCGGGCTGTGCTCGCACTGCGCCCGCGACGCGCCGGGGACGGGCCGGGCCGATCACGGTGAGCACGAGCACGCCCACGAGCACGCCCACGGCGACCGCGTCCACGCCCACCCGCACCGCCACGGCGCGAGCGCCGAGCACCACCACTCGCACTGAGCCTGAATCCACCGGAACTGGCGAGCGTTTCCGCGCCGGAGGCCGAGTCAGGCGGGATCGGGCGAACATCACAAGGGTGACCCCTGGGATCGAGCCCGATTCCGGATGGCGACGGCATCCGGTGAGGAAACGCCGTCAGGATCGGTGGATTCAGGCTGAGAACACCGGGGGGCGTGATCCGGGCGCAGTAGCCTGGAGCCGGCATGGGACGCGAGCGCGCGCCGGCACCGGCGGCCGACCCCTTCGACGCCGAGGTGCGGGTCAAGCACACCCTCTACAAGGCAGCCGACGAGAGCTTCGCGGTCGTCCTCGTCGAGGCGCCCGACGGGGACACGGTGGCGGCGGCCGGCCCGCTGGCCCACCTAGCGGCGGGCACGCGCGCGCGGGTGGCGGGACACTGGCGGGAGCATCCGAAGTACGGGCACCAGATCGAGGCGGACCTCGGCTACGAGCTCGACCCCGACGACGCCGGCGGAGTGCGCAAGTACCTGCGCACCATCCGCCACATCGGCAGGTCGCGCGCGAGCGCGCTGATCGAGCGCCACGGCGACGCCGTGCTCGAGCGGATCGACGGCGACCCGGAGGCCGCCTTCGCCGCGCTGCCAGGGCTCGGCCCGCGCGCGACGGCCGGCGCGGCCGAGTCCTGGCGCGAGCGGCGTGCGCTGCGCGATCTCTACCTGCTGCTCGCCCCCCACGGAGCCGGGTGGCTCGCCGCGCGCCTGCGCGCCCGCCACGGCGCCGCCGCGACCGCGCTCGTGCGCGAGCGGCCCTACCAGCTGACCGAGGAGCACGGCGTCGGCTTTCTGACCGCCGACGCGATCGCCCGCGCCGGCGGCACCGCGATCGACTCGCACGCGCGCCTGCGGGCGGCGACGGTCCACCTGCTGCGCGAGGCGGAGCTGCGCGGTCACACCTACCTGACGCGCCCCGACCTGCGCGACCGCGCGGACGCGCTCGTCGGCTCGCTCGCCGACGACCTGCTCGCGGAGCTGGCCGCAGACGGGCTGATCGCGCTGGAGGACGACCGCGTCGCGCTGGCGAGCACGTTCGCTGTCGAGCAGGCGGCTGCGGCCAAGCTGGAGCGGCTCGCCGCGGCCGACCCCGTGCTGAGCCGCCCGCGACGATCGCCGCGGGCGCCGGCGCAGCTCAGCGCCGAGCAGCGCGCGGCGGTCGATGCGGCCTTCACGCGGGTGCTCTCGGTCGTCACCGGGGGGCCGGGGACCGGCAAGACGACGCTCGTGAGGGCGATCGTCGAGCAGGCCCGCGCGGCGCAGGCCGAGGTCGCCCTCTGCGCCCCGACGGGCCGCGCGGCGCGCAGGCTCGAGGAGGCGACGGGCCATTCCGCGACCACGATCCACCGGCTGATCGAGTGGCAGCCCGGCGCAGGCCCGCTGCGCAGCGCGGCCTACCCGATCGAGTGCGACCTGCTCGTGCTCGACGAGTCGAGCATGCTGAGCCTGGACGTCGCCGCGATGCTGCTCGAGGCGCTCGACGACGGGACCCACGTCGTGCTGATCGGCGACGCCGACCAGCTCCCGCCCGTCGGGGCGGGCAAGCCCTTCGCCGACCTGATCGAGTCCGGGCGGGCACCCGTCGCGCGACTCACACACGTCTTTCGGCAGGCCGCCCGCTCGCTGATCGTGCAGGCCGCGCACGCGATCAACCGCGGCGAGCAGCCGCGGACGCAGACCGCCGATGGCGAGCTGCGCGACTTCTTCTTCATCGAGCGCGCCGGCGACGTGGAGGCCGCCGACGAGATCCTCGCGCTCGCGACCGAGCGCCTGCCGGCCCACTACGGCGTCGACCCGATCCGTGAGGTGCAGGTGCTCTCCCCGATCTACCGCGGCGCGGTCGGCGTCGACGCGCTCAACGAACGGCTCAGGGCCCGACTCAACCCCGACGGCGCGCGCTGCCTCGACGGCCCGCTGCGCGCAGGCGACAAGCTGATCCAGACCCGCAACGACTACTCCACCGGGCTGATGAACGGGCAGATCGCGATCGCGATCGGCGAGGACGACGGCGGGGAGGAGCTGCTCGTCGAGACGGACTCGGGCGAGCGCCTCGCGGTGCCGTCGGACCGCACGCAGTCGCTGCGCCCCGCCTACGCCATCTCCGTGCACAAGTCCCAGGGCTGCGAGATGCCCGTCGTGATCGTGCCGGTGCACAGCTCGCACACCGTGCTGCTCTCGCGCAACCTCCTCTACACCGCGGTCACCCGCGCACGCACCGCGTGCGTGCTGGTCGGCCAGCGCCGCGCGATCGCCCGCGCGCTGCGCCGTGCCGACGCCTTCGAGCGCAACTCCCGCCTCGCCGGCCTGCTCGCCGCGGGCGGACCATGAACCAAGCTTGGGCACCTTACGGTTGCCCGGACCCGCATCGCCTCGCGGGGCGCGCAGATGCTAGCCGCCCGGCCGCGGCGCCGCCGCCATCAGCTCGATCAGGTTGCCGGCGGGATCGCGCACGTAGGAGCGCGGCGAGCCCCAGTGCTCGCTGCGCGGCTCGGGATCGGACCCGGCCTCGCGCAAGGTCGCGAGCGTGCCGGCGTAGTCGTCGAGCACTACGGCGACGTGGCCGTGCGGCGGCGCGACCGGCTGCTCGACCCACATCAGGTGGACCTGCGTCGGCCCGTGCTCGAGCCACGCCGCGCGATCGGCGAGCGAGCCGGGCGGCTCGACACGGCGAAAGCCGAGCAGCGCCCAGAAGGCGACGCAGGCGTCCGCCTGGTCGCGCCGCAGCTCGAGCGTCACGTGCTGGACCATCGTCGCGAAGGCTACGCCGGCCCCGAGTCGGCGGCGGCCGCAGCGACCTCGCCCGGGTCAGGGCGAGGTCGCCGTGCCGGCCGGACTGCGGCTCAGCTCAGCGGTTGCGGCCGGGCGCCCGATCGGACGGGCTGCCGGCGTCACGACAGTTGGAGGCGCCGGAGGTGCCCGCATGCGGACCCGGGTTGCCGCCCTCGCGGTCGTGGGCATCACCCTTCACGTGCACCGCGCCGAAGTACGAAAAGCCCGGCGAGTCACCCTCGGGTGCGACGCAGTGAGCCGCGGAGGCGCCCGACGGGACTAGTGCCAGAGCACCGATCGCCGCGACGCTGATCCCTGTTGCAAGCTTCTTCCTCATCCGTGAAACCCTCCTGTACTCTCGTTTGTCGCTGCCGTCGTGACGGCAGCCTTGCCGATTAGGTTCGTAGGGGAAGTCGATTCGGTTCAAAATGCGCCCGGTCCCCGACCAAACCATCCTCGTGACCGGCGCCACCGACGGCCTCGGCTGCGCGCTGGGGCTGGAGCTCGCGCGGCTCGGGGCGCGCGTGCTGCTGCACGGCCGCTCGGAGACGAAGGCCGAGCAGGCGCGGCGGGAGATCTCAGAGCAGACCGGCAACGAGCGCGTCGAGGTCGTGATCGCCGACCTCGCCTCGCCGGCAGCCGTCCGCGAGCTCGCGACACAGGTGAGCGGCACGACCGACGAGCTGCACGCGCTCGTCAACAACGCGGGCATCGGCGGGGCGCCGCAGACCCGGACCGAGGACGGCTGCGAGCTGCACTTCGCCGTCAACTACCTGTCGCACTTCCTGCTCACGCGCGAGCTGCTGCCGCTGCTCGATCGCTCCGCCCCGGCGCGGATCGTGAACGTGGCCTCGATCGGCCAGGCGCCGATCGACTTCGACGACCCGATGCTCACGCAGGGCTACGACCCGATGCGCGCCTACTGCCAGTCGAAGCTCGCCCAGATCAGCTTCACGATCGAGCTCGCCGAGCGCCTCGCCGGCTCGCGCGTGACGGTGAACGCGCTGCATCCGGCGACGCTGATGGACACGAAGATGGTGCGCGACTACTTCGGCGTGCCGCGCACGAGCGTCGAGGAGGGCCTGCGGGCGACGCTGCGGCTGGCGATCGACCCGGAGCTCGAGGGCGTCAGCGGGCGCTACTACGACGGGCTCGACGAGTCCCGCGCTCACCCCCAGTCCGCCGATCCGGATGCCCGCCGGCGGCTGTGGGAGCTCTCCGAGCAACTGACCGGCGGCGGACCCCGATGAGGCTCCTCTGCTGGAGCGTCGGCGGGCGGCTCGGCGCCGCCGCCGGCAAGCAGATCGATGCGGTGCTCGGCAACGCACCCGACGTGCTCGCGCTCCAGGGCATCTCGAAGGGCAACCACCCCGACTGGCACGCCGCGCTGACGGGAGCCGGCTATTCCGTCCTCAGCGCGCTCGAGCTGCTCGACGCGCCCTACCCCGAGATGGCTCCCCCGATCAGGCGCAGGTACTGCAGCCTCACGGCGGCCCGCGGCTCGATCGCACCGCTGCCGGGGCTCACCTTCGAGGACCCCGCGGAGGCCGCCACCGCCTTCCCCGAGCAGTACCTCGCCGCCCTCGTCGAGCTGCCCGGCGAGAGTCCCGTCGAGCTGCACAACACCGAGGTACCGCCGGGCGAGACGCTCGGGGTGATCAAGATGCAGGCGCTCGCCGCGATCCGCCGGCGGATCGACTCCTCGCCCGAGCGGCCACGCGTGTTGTGCGGCGACTTCAAGGCGCCGCACGCCGAGGACGAGGACGGGATCACCGTCTGGACCGCGGGACACCCGAAGCTGCGTGAGCAGTGGGAGGCCGCCGAGCGCTCCCTGCTCGCGGATCCGAATCTGCGCGACGCCTACCGCGAGTGCCGCGAGCCCGGCACCCCGCTCCCCGTCTCCTACCTCACGCGCGGGACCCGGCACCGCTACGACCACGTGCTCGCCTCGCGCGACCTCGACGTCATCGCGTGCCGCTACCTGAGCGACTGGCGCACACGCAAGCTCAGCGAACACAGCCCCGTCGAGGCGGAGCTCGCGAACTCGAAGAGGCGCTCCGAGGCCGGGTAGCGGAGATGCTCTCTACGCAGCGCGCCGCCGACGCCGCCGTGCGCCTGCCGCTGGTGGGGGCGCTGCGCTTCGCCCGCATGAGCGGCTCGTCGA
>JBPCKX010000008.1:0-17826 GCA_051003875.1 Thermoleophilaceae bacterium | reverse complement strand
ACGATTTGCACGAGACGGTCGCGCGGGTCCGTTCCTTGGAGGGGGGGCACGTTGTAGTGTGCGACGGCGCCGTCGCCGCGCACGTAGGCCCCGACGACGTAGGCATCCTGGTCGAGGATCTCGACGCTGCGGATGCGGTTGCCCTCGGCCAGCGAGATGAAGCCGTCGAGCCGCAGCCGGTCGCCGTCGACGTTGGGCCGCGAGCCGACCAGCAGACCGACGTAGAGCACGATCAGGACGGCGACGATCAGCGAGCACCAGAAGCCGAACGAGGAGCCGAGCCGCGGACGGCCGGAGCCATCGCCTCGCTTCGGTTTCTTGGTGCCCTTGGATGCCACGACCGCGTAAGGCTACCTGCGCCGGGGGCGTGTCCCGAGTACCACGCCGGCCGCCGCGGTCAGCAGCAGCAGGCCGCCCGCGCCGAGCAGCCAGGGCAGCGTCGAGCCGCCGTCCCCCGCGGACCTGTCGATCGGGTCGCCGATCGGGGGCGCGTCCGGCACGCCCGCGCCGGCTCCCGCGGCGGCCGCGCCGGCGGCGCCCCGCGTGACGAACGAGCGCTTCTCGAAGATGCCGCTGCCCTCGACGAAGGCCCAGCCCTCGTAGGCGGCCGGCCTGAAGGCGAACGAGCCGGGCGGGAAGGCGATCGGGATCACGGGCAGGTCGCGCGCCAGCAGCCGCAGCTCGGCGGCCACCGCCCGGCGGCGCGCGGAGGTCGTCGGGGCGGCCGCGACGGCGTCCGCCAGGCGGTCGAACTCGGCGCTGCGATAGCCGCTGTAGTTCAGCGGGTTGGTGTCGGGATCGCCGAACACGGCGCGCAGGAACGAGGGGTCGTACGAGGCGAGCGGCTGCGCGCTCCAGATCGCCGCCGCGAAGGTCGGCTGCGCGCCGTCCTGGCCGACCGCGCCCTCGAGCCGGCGCTGCGAGAGCTCGACGACCTGCGTCGTGACGCCGACGGCCTGCAGCGCGTTCGCGACCTGGCGGCCGATCCGCAGGCGGATCGGATCGTCGCGCGGGACGAGGATCGGGAACGGCGGCAGCGCCTGCTCGGCGATCGTGACGCGCGCCGCGGCGGGATCGTAGCGGTGCAGCGGCTGCCTCGCCGCCCAGCGGGTGGTCGGATGGACGTAGCCGCGGTCGGCTGGGAGCGTGGCCCCGTTCGGGGCCGCGCCGCCGACCGAGCGCGCGATGCGCGTCAGGTCGAGCGCCTGCGCAAAGGCGCGCCTGACCTCCGGCCGGTCGAACGGCGCCCCGCGGACGTTCAGCATCAGGACCACCCCGAGGTAGGAGGTGCCCTGCGCGAGGTCGACGCCGAGCCCGCCGAGCCCGGCCGTCGACCCGCCGGGGAGGCTGACGGGGATCGCGTCGACCTCACGCCGGCGCAGCGCCTCGAACGTGGCGTCGGCGCGGCGGATGATCGGCACCTCGATCTCGTCGACTGCCGGTCTCCCGCGGAAGTAGCGGCGGTTGGCGACGAAGCGGTAGCGCTCGCCCTTGCGATGCTCGACGAGCCGGTATGGACCGCTGCCTATCGGCAGCCCGCGGGGTGCAGGCTGGTCGGGCGGCAGGTCGCTCCAGAGATGGGCGGGGAGGATCGGCAGGTCGGCGAGCGGCTGGTCGAGGAAGCCGAGCGAGGGCCGCCGCAGCGTCACGACGACCGTGTGGCTCCCTGTCGCCTCGACCCGCTCGACGTCGCGCACCTGCGGGCTGAAGCGGGGGTGCGGGCGCTCGGCGACGTGCTCGAAGGTGAACACGACGTCCGCGGCGGTGACCGGGCGACCGTCCTGCCAGCGCGCGTCGCGACGCAGCTCGATCGTGATCTGCAGCCCGTCGCGGCTGACCGAGCGCGCGAGCCAGGGGCGCGGCGTCCCCGACGCGTCGCGCAGCATGAGGGTGTCGTAGACGAGGCTGACGAGGGGATAGCCGAGCCGGAAGGTGTAGGGCGTCAGGCTGCCGTCGTCGCGCGGAAAGGGGATCCGGACGGTGTCGGCCCGCTCCTGCGCCGACGCGGGGGGCGGGCTCGACAGCAGCGCGGCGGCGAGCAGCAGCGCGATCGTCGCCAGGCGGCGGATTGTCCGCATGCGCCTCACGATAGTGGCCGGACGGGTGGCGGGCCGCCGGTGCGGTGGTATATAGTGGTCACGTGCATACACCTATTGAGAGGGGAGTTCCTGTGCTTCGTAGAGCAAAGACAGGATCCACAGAGCGCCGCTCGCGCAAGCGGGTCGGCGTCGGCGTACTAGTGGCGGTGATGGTCGTGGCTCCGGCCGCGATCGCTTGGGCGTGCAATCCGCAGGCGCACGTTTCGCTCGATCGGACGTCCTACTCGCCCGGCCAGACGGTGACGGCGTATGGGTCGTTCTTCCCCAGCAGCGCCAGCACGATCTCGGTCAGCGGGCCCGGTTTCTCGGGTCCGGTCGCGGCGTCCGGCGGCGCGTTCTCGAAGTCCTTCGTGGCTCCGAGCGCGCCCGGGTCGTACGTGATCAGCGCGACGCGTCCGACCGGTGGCGCGGCTTCGGCGGCGTTCCGTGTCGTGGCTCCGGCCGCGAAGGTGACCCCGGCCCCGGTTCAGACCGAGGCCCCGAGCGCCGCGGCGCCGAAGGTGCCCTCGTTCAACAGCCCGTCCGTAGTCCGCAGCGAGCGTCAGCGCTCGACCTCGGGCAGCGGCGGGAGCGACGGCGGTGGCCCCGGCGCGCAGACCGCGCCGGGTAACACCGGCTCGGGCTCCGGTGGCGGCGTAGTGATCGCTCCGAGCGGAGTGCCCGTGTTCGCGGGCTCGCCTCCGGTCACGTCGGGAGGCACGTTCGCGACCGTTCCGGCACCGGCAGCCGCAGTGGGCAAGCCGGGCCGGCAGCAGTCGTCGGCCACTCCGTCCGACCAGGCGGCGGCGGGTTACGTCTGGAGCGGCTTCGCTCCCGGCCAGACCCCCTCGCTCGCCACGGCGGGCGACATGGTCTCCGAGGACGACGGTGGCTCGGGCCTCGGCCTGGGCATCGGCCTGCTCGCGTTCGGGCTCGTGGCCCTGGTGGTCGGCATGACCGCCGCCGAGGTGACGAGGCGCCGGGCAGCCGCGTAGCGGTCAGCCGACGCAGCACAGGGATCCTGGAGACGGGGGCCGCCGAGAGGTGGCCCCCGTTTTCGTTGTTGTGACGCCTCGGGGCGCGTGCATGCAGACAGGGTGGTCGCGATCTCCCCGGCGGTTGCTCGGATCTCCCCCGCCCCGTGGGCGCTCGGCACTACATGTCGCAGACATCTATTGCGCCGCGGGGCCGGAGCGTCTAGGTTTGCCGCGTCGTTGTCGGCTGGAACCACGGGCACGGGGAGAGATCACTTGAGACACGGGGACAGGCGGGTTCGGACGGACGTGGCTGCACGGATAGGCGCGGCCCTGTGTCTCGCGGCGGTCCTCGTCGCGGTGCCGGCCACCGCGCAGGGAGGCCTGCCGCGCACCTACAAGCCCGAGATCATCGACACCCCCGATCCGGAGGGCAGCGGCGCGTTCGGCTGGGGCATCTCGAGCGCGGACGTCACGGGCGACGGCAACCCGGAGCTGCTGGTCGCACAGTCGAACGGGCTGCCCGGCTCGGTCTACATCTGGGACGGCGTCACCCGCGAGCTCGTCGACCTCGTCACCGCGCCGGAGAAGAACCCGCCCGGCGGAGGAAACGAGACGTTCGCCTACGTATACGTCGAGACGATGCCGGACATCGGGAGCTGCCCGCAGGGCCCGACATCGGAGGCAAACCAGATCTGCAACGCCGCGACGATCGGGCCCGGCGACGGCATCCCCGAGATCATCGCCGGCTCGCGCAACATGCGCGTCAACACGGCCAACGGCGCGACTCCGCCGGTGGCGGGCGATCCCAATGTCGGCCGGGGCTACGTGCTCGACGGCGCGACGCGCGCGATCCTGAAGCGGATCGATATGCCCCAGGCCGAGCGCGCGACGGGGCAGGGCGGCGCCCAGTTCGGACGCTCGATGATGAACCCCTCCGGCCTCGCGCCCTGCGACGGGTTGCGCTCCGAGAACAACAACGTCGGCGTCGGCGCCTGCGCGGACTTGCCGCTGTCCGAGCGGATCGGGGACGTCGACGGCGGCGGGAAGCCCGACATCGTCATCACCTCGCGCAACTACAACCAGCCCCGGGCGACGGCCTTCCCCGGCAGCCCGTGCGCGATGTCGTCGGTAACGACCTGCTCGCGCGCCGGCAAGGCGTGGGTCTACTCCGGCGAGGCGATCGCCGGCTCGGACCCGAAAGTGATCCTCGAGACAGCGACCCAGGAGCTGCCGAACCCCGCCGCGACCGCCACGAGCGGCGGCGAGTACGGCGGCAACCTGTGGCCCTTGGGGGACGTCACCGGTGACGGTCTGCCCGAGTTCGTCGTGCCGGCGCGCAACCTCGGTTACCCGCTCAACAACCCGGATAACGCCGCGCTTCAGAGCATCGGCGCGAGCTTCATGTGGAGCACGAAGCAGCGCAGCAACGGCTCGGCCTGCGCGAACGCGACATGCATGCTCAGCACCCAAGCCGCACCCGAGCCCCAGCCGCGCCTGCAGTTCCCCAACAACTTCAACCACGGCCGCGCCGTCGGGGACCTCGGCGCGACCGGCACGCCCGACTTCCTGCAGCCCTCGCCGCTTCAGAACGTGACCAAGGCAGACGAGGGGCGGGTCTATGTCTTCAACGGCGACCTGAGCGCGGGCGGCGGCGCCGAGCAGAGCTTCCAGTTCGCCCAGTTCGACGACCCGACCCCGTTCCAGGGCGGGAACTTCGGCGGCGGCACCACCGGCGTGGGAGACCTCGTCCAGGGCTTCGACCGGCGGGCGAACGAGGTGCTCGTGGGCGGCTTCCACTTCGACAACTTCAGCTTCGAGGCCAACAACACCCCGGCCGACCTGCACATCATGCACCCCTCCAGCGGCGCGAACCTGCAGACCATCCCCCACCCGACGGGGACCGGGGGTGACGGCTTCGGCGTCGGGCTGATCCCGATGGGCGACCTCAACGACGACGGCTTCCTCGACTTCGCCGCCTCGTCGTATCTGGCGAACGTCGGCGTCACGGGCGCCGCCGGCCGCGCGTTCATCTTCTACAGCGACGACTCTCCCGCGCCCCCGCTGCCGTCGAAGCCGGCCCCGGAGGTGACCACGCCGAAGGTCTTCGCGGCTGGTGCCTGCGCGAACGACACGCTCGGCACGGCGGGGGACGACGAGCTCGAGGGAAGCGACGCCGGCGACCGCATGGCCGGCTTCGGCGGCAACGACATCATCAGGAGCTTCCAGGACGCCGACTGCCTCCACGGCGGGCCGGGCGACGATCGCCTCTCCGGCGGCTCTGACCGCGACCGGCTGCTGGGTGCGCGCGGCAACGACCGCATGAACGGCGGCACCGGCCGCGACCGCCTCTTCGGAGGCGACGGCCGCGACCGCCTGGTCGGCGGCTTCGGGCGCGACCGCCTCTACGGCGGCAACGGCAACGACCGCCTCCGCGGTGGCGGCAGCGGCGACCGCCTCGTCGGTGAGCGCGGCAACGACCGCATCCACGCCGGTGGCGCGGACGACGCCGCCAACCGCGTCGACGCGGGGCCGGGCAATGACATCATCAACGTCCGCAACAGGAAGCGCGACTTCGTCCTCTGCGGCAGGGGGCGCGACCGCGTGATCGCCGACCGTGGCGATCGCCTCAACGGTTGCGAGCGGGTCTCCCGGCGTAGGAAGGCCTCGCGCCGTCGATGACGGCGGCCCCGCCATCCGGCACGGAAGCCACCAAGACCGCAGGCAGCCCGCCGCCCCGTAGCCGGCGCGGCCGGCTGCCGCTCGTGGCCGGCATCACGATCGCCGTCGCGCTCGTGATCGCCGGCATCGGCGCGATCGTGATCTCGAGCGGCTACGACGAGCCGCGCGAGATGCAGGCCGTCGGCCGCAACCTGCCCGTCAACGAGGGCGCGCGCAACCCGCTCGACCTCAGCGCGCAGAACTCACCCACCATCGCGCGCAACCCCGTCGCCGAGGACAACCTCGTCCTGGCCAACAGGGTCGACGCGCCCTCCTACTCGTGCTCGGTCGCGACCTCGGTCGACGGAGGAGGGAGCTGGAACCAGACGGTGATCCCGGCTCCCTCGCGCGACGCCGGCCTCTGCTACGCGCCGGACGTGTCCTTCGGAGCCGACGGTACGCTCTACCTGGCCTTCGTCACGCTCAAGGGGCGCGCAAACGCGCCCGACGCGGCCTGGCTCTCGACCTCGACCGACGGCGGCAGAACGCTCTCGCGGCCGACCAGGACCCCGCTCGGCAAGCTCGCGTTCCAGGTCCGCGTGACCGCCGACACGCGCAATCCCCGCCGCGTCTACCTCACCTGGCTGGCCGCCTCGGAGGTGGGCCTCTACAAGTTCAGCGAGCCGGGCAACCCGATCCAGGCGATCCGCTCGGAGAACTCGGGCCGCACCTGGACCGACCCCGTCCAGGTCAACGACGACGCGCGCGTGCGCGCCCTCGCCCCGGCGCCCGCCGTCGGGCCGGAGGGCGAGCTCTACGTGCTCTACCTCGACCTCGGCGATGACAGGCTCGACTACGAGGGCGGGCACCGCGGGCGCGGGGGACCGCCCTACGACGGCATGTGGCAGCTTGTGCTGGCGCGTTCGACGGACCGCGGCGAGAGTTGGACGGAGTCGGTCGTCGAGGACGAGATCGTCCCGACCGAGCGCTTCGTCGCCTTCACGCCCCCGTTCCCGTCGATCGCGATCGACGGCGAGCGTGTCTACGCCGCCTTCCAGAACGGAGCGCTGGGGGACGCCGACGTCAACCTCTGGTCGCTGCCTCCGGGGGAGTCGAGCTGGAAGGGCCCGCTGCGGGTGAACGACACGCGCGAGCGGGATGGCACCACCCAGTACCTGCCACAGCTCGCGGTGGCCCCCGACGGCAGGCTCGACGTCGTCTACCTCGACCGCCGCGACGACAACTCCGACGTCCTCAACGAGGTCTCGCTGCAGTCCTCCTTCGACGACGGGAGCAGCTTCCGCGACCGGATAGAGCTCTCCGACCAGGCCTCCAGCTCGCGGATCGGCTTCGGCAGCGAGCGCGGCCTGCCCGACCTCGGCAGCCGCCTCGCGCTCGTCTCGAGCGACACCGTCGCCTACGCCGTCTGGCCCGACACACGCGCCGGCACGCGCCGGTCGGGCAAGCAGGACCTCGCGCGCGGGGTCGTCGGCGTGACCGACCCCCAGCGCCTGGCGGGCTGGCTCGAGGCGCTGCTGCGCTGGGGCGGGATCGTCCTGATCCTGCTCGGGGCCGCGGCGCTGGCGACAACGATCGCGCGCTCCACCCGCCCGACCTGAGCGGTCACGCTCGCCCCAAAAACCGCACGAACGTCCCGCAGTAGCGGCTATAGGGGGCAACGCGGGACGTTCGTCCCGTTCGTCGCGTTCGTCCGGGGCGCCGTGGCGGGGGACCCGGCTAGGGCGCCTCCACCAAGTCGATCACGCGCTCGATCGCGGCGGCGCCCGGCGAGTCCGGCGCGTGGTCGATCAGCGGCACGCCGAGCCGCTCGGCCTCCTTGATGTCGGCGTCGAACGGGATCGTCGCGCGCACGGGCTCGCGCAGGCGCTGCTCGATCAGCCGCCGCTCCGAGGGCTCGCGCACCTTGTTCGCGACCAGCACCACGCGCGCCTCGCGCAGCCGGGCCACCTTCGCCACCCGTCGTGCGGCGAGCACGGACTGCCAGCCCGCCTCGACGACGACCACGTAGGTGTCGGCGAACGGCGTGAAGTCCGCGGCGACGTGGCGGGGGCCCGCGGAGGTGTCCGCCACGAGCGCCCAGTCCCTGAACGTCTTCGGCTCGAGCAGCCGGTGCACGAGGTGCCAGTAGGCGAGCGTCGAGTTGGTGAACCCGTCCATCCCGTCGTGGCCGGCCTTGCCGACCTGGAGCAGGAGCACCCCGTCGGGTCCCTCGCGCGCGTAGCGCCTGACCGCGGTGACCGGCCCGATGCCGGGCTTGAGGCGCCAGCCGACGCCCTCGACACGCTCGGCGGCCTCGCGCAGCGGTGGCTCGCGGCACTCCTCCATGCCGAGCGAGCGCGCCATGCCGGGCATCGTGTCGGTGTCGAGGCACAGCACCCGCTCGCCGCGCCGGGCGAGCGTTCGCGCGAGCATGCCCGAGATCAGCGACTTGCCGGCCCCGCCCTTGCCGGTGATGGCCACGCGCATAGGCTGCGAACCTACCGGGCGACGGGCGTGAACGTGCGCCAACGGGGCGGGCCGAGCGCACGAGTATGGAACACTGGAGTGGTATGCGTCCAGAGGAAACACTGTCGCCTACGTGCGAGCCCGAACACGGCTGCATCACCTGCGGCGACGAGGCCGTCGAGCTGCGGGTCGTGAAGCTCGACGAGGATCGCGGCCTCGCCCTCTGCGAGAATGCGGAGGGCGCCCGCCAGACCGTCGAGACAGCCTTGGTGCTGCCCGTGTCCCCCGGCGACCGCCTGCTCGTTCACGCCGGTACCGCCATTGCCCGACTCCAGGAGGAAACTGCGTGAAGTACGTCGACGAATATCGCGATCCCGACCTCGGCCGAGCCCTCTCGAGCGAGATCAAGTCCCTCGTCGAGCCGGGCCGGCACTACAAGCTCATGGAGGTCTGCGGGGGTCACACCCACTCGATCTACAAGTTCGGCATCGACGACCTGCTGCCCGAGAACGTCGAGCTGGTCCACGGCCCGGGCTGCCCGGTCTGCGTGATCCCGATGGGCCGCGTCGACGACGGCATCGCGCTCGCGCACAAGCCCGGCGTGATCTTCACCTGCTTCGGCGACATGCTGCGAATCCCGGGCTCCGAGGGCTCGCTGCTCGAGGCGAAGGCCCAGGGTGCGGACATCCGCATGGTCTACTCGCCGCTCGACGCTCTGCGAATCGCCAAGCAGAACCCCGACAACGAGGTGATCTTCTTCGCGATCGGCTTCGAGACGACCGCGCCGTCGACCGCCCTGACGCTCAAGCGCGCGAAGGCCGAGGGCGTGACGAACTTCTCCTGCATGTGCAGCCACGTGACGATCGTGCCGCCGCTGCGGGCGCTGCTCGACTCGCCCGACATGCGGCTCGACGGCTTCATCGGGCCGGGCCACGTCTCGACGGTCGTCGGCGCGCGGCCGTTCGAGTTCATCCCCGCCGACTACGGCAAGCCGATCGTCGTCGCGGGCTTCGAGCCGCTCGACGTGCTGCAGTCGATCCAGATGATCCTGAAGCAGCTCGCCGAGGGCCGCTGCGAGGTCGAGAACCAGTACAAGCGCGTCGTGCACTACGACGGCAACCCGGCGGCGCTGCAGGCGCTCTCGGAGGTCTTCGAGCTGCGGCCGCACTTCGAGTGGCGCGGCCTAGGGTCCATCTCCCAGAGCGCGCTGCGGATCGCCGACGACTACGCCGACCTCGACGCCGAGATCCGCTTTACGGTGCCGGGCGTGCGCGTCGCGGACCCGAAGGCCTGCCAGTGCGGCGAGGTCCTGAAGGGCGTCATCAAGCCGTGGGAGTGCAAGGTCTTCGGGACCGCGTGCACCCCCGAGCGGCCGATCGGCACCTGCATGGTCTCGCCCGAGGGGGCCTGCGCGGCCTACTACAACTACGGCCGCTTCGCGCGCGAGCGGGAGCTGGTTTGAGCGAGGGCGGTCCCGGCCCGAGCGGGGACGGCCCCGGCGACAACGGGGCAGGGTCGGGTGCGGGTGGCGCGGGCGCGAGCGAGCCCTCCGATCGCGAGGCCCGCATGCTCGAGATCATCCAGACGGCGCGCTCGAAGCAGGGCAAGTTCAAGGATGCGCAGATCACGATGTCCCACGGGGCCGGGGGGAAGGCCACCCAGAGCCTGATCGAGGGGCTGCTGCTGCCCGCCTTCGTCAACGACGGCCTCGCCCCGCTCGGCGACGCCGGCGCCGTCGAGGGAGGAGGCGCGCGGCTCGCGATGACGACCGACAGCTTCGTCGTCAGCCCGCTGCGGTTCCCGGGCGGGTCGATCGGCGACCTCGCCGTCAACGGGACGGTCAACGACCTCGCGGTCTCCGGCGCGCGGCCGCTCGCGCTGACGCTGTCGCTGATCCTCGAGGAGGGCCTCGACACGGCGATCCTGCGCCAGGAGGTCGCGGCGGTCGCCGCAGCCGCCAAGGCGGCGGAGGTCGACATCGTCAGCGGCGACACGAAGGTCGTCGAGCGCGGCCTCGCGGACTCGATGTACATGTGCACGGCCGGCGTCGGCCTCGTCGACGACCGCGCCACGCTCTCGACGGCCTCGCTGCGGCCCGGCGACCGCGTGCTCGTGTCCGGCACGGTCGGTGAGCACGGGACGGCGATCATGCTCGCGCGCGGCGAGTTCGACCTCGACGCGATGATCGAGTCGGACACCTGCTCGCTGTGGCCGGTCGCCGACGCGCTGCTGGAGGAGGTCGGGCCCGAGCTGCGCTGCATGCGTGACGCGACCCGTGGCGGAGTGGCCTCCGCGCTCAACGAGCTGGCGCGCGCCTCGAACGTGGCGATGTCCGTGCGCGAGAAGGACGTGCCGATCAGTGCCGGCGTCCAGGGGGCCTCGGACATCCTCGGCCTCGACGCGATGTACGTCGCCAACGAGGGCAAGCTCGTCGCCTTCGTCGCCCCGGACGCGGCCGAGCGGGCGCTCGCGACGCTACGCTCGCTCCCCGGCTGCGAGCACGCCGCGGAGATCGGCGAGGTCCGCACCACGCCGGAGGGAATGGTGTTGCTGGAGACGGCCTTCGGCGGGTCGCGCGTGCTCGACCTGCTCGTCGGGGACCCGCTGCCGCGGATCTGCTGAGGTGATGCCGTGGCGCACACGGATCACCACCGCGTGAGGGGGCGGCGATGACCGAGGCGCTGCGGCGCGCCGCGCCCGGCGCGCGGATCGACGAGCTCGTCGCGCTGCGCACCGAGGCGAACGCGGCGTTCTTCGCGACCGAGGCCGAACGGCTCGCGAAGCTGTGTCACCTGATGGCCGAGCGGTTCGCCCGCGGGGGCCGGCTGCTCGCGCTCGGCGCCTCGCCCCAGGCGCGCTCCGATGCCCGCCACGTCGCGGTCGAGTTCGTCCACCCGGTGATCGTCGGCAAGCGCGCGCTGCCCGCGATCGGCCTCGCGGGCGAGGGCGGCTCGCTGCTGCGCCAGGTCGAGCTGCTGGCCGAGCCCGAGGACATCGTGATCGGCTTCGGCGACGACGAGCCGTTCCTCCCGCCCGCCGCCGCCGACGCCACGGACGAGATCAACGCGGGCGTGGAGCTAGCGCGCGAGCGCGGCTGCCTCACGCTCGCGTTCGAGCGCGGGCCGGCCGAGTGGGCCTTCGTGCCGGACGCCGAGGACCCCTTCGTGCGCCAGGAGCTGGCGGAGACCGCCTACCACCTCCTGTGGGAGCTCGTGCACATCTTCTTCGACCACAAGGGCCTGCTCGAGGGCCGCGCGGCGGGCAAGCTGCACGACTCCGGCGCCTCCAGCTTCCTCTACCCGTTCCTCTCAGAGCAGGAGCACGATCTCGGCGCCGTGCTCGCGGACGTCCAGGCGTCGGTGATGCTGAAGGCGGGCGAGATCGCCGAGCTGCGGACACGCACCCTGCTCGACGGGCGCGACGAGCTGCTCGCCGCCGCGGGCACGCTGCGCGCGGCGCTCGACGACGGCGGCCGGCTGCTGGTGCTCGGAAACGGCGGCTCCGCCACCGACGCGATGGACGCCGCCGCGGACATGCGCTGCCCCCCGCACGGCTGGCCCGCGCGCCCGGCGCTCGACCTGACCGAGGACACGTCGATCATCACCGCGGTCCTCAACGACATCGGCGCCGACGCGATCTTCGCGCGCCAGGTGATCGCCCACGGCAGGGACGGGGACGTGCTGCTCGCGATGTCGACCAGCGGCGGGTCGCGAAACGTGATCTCCGCGCTCGCCGAGGCGCGCCGGCGCTCGCTCAAGACCATCGCGATGGTCGGCTACGATGGAGGCGCGGTGGCGGCCGACCGGCTCGCCGACCACGTCGTCGTGACGGGCTCCGAGCACATTCCCCGCATCCAGGAGGCGCAGACGAGCGCGTGGCACGTCCTGCGCGAGCTGATCGAGGTGGGCGGGTGAGCACCCCGGCGCCCGGCGGACGACCCGCGGACGGCTCGAACGGCGCGCTGCCGGCCGACGAAGCGGATGGGGGGAGCTCGCGCACCTGTGGCGAGACCGCGCACGGTGCGCTGCGCGGCGCGATCGCCGCGATGGCGATGACCGGCCTGCGCTCCTTCACGGTCAGCGTCGGGCTCGTCGACGAGTCGCCGCCGCGCGCGATCCTGCGCCAGAAGTCGAAGCGCCTCGCCCGCCTCGTCCCCAAGCGCTACGCGCGGGCCGGGCAGGAGCTCGCCCACTGGGGCTACGGCGCGGCCGGCGGAGCCGCCTTCGCGCTGCTCCCCGAGCGGCTGCGCCTGCAGCCCTGGTCGGGCCCGCTCTACGGGCTCGTGGTCTGGGCCGGGTTCGAGCTGGGCGTCGCCCCCGCGCTCGGGCTCTCGCAGTCGAAGCAGGCGCGCCCCGTCGATCGGGTCTCGCTCGCCGCCGACCACCTGCTCTACGGCCTGGTGCTCTCGGAGACCCGCAGCCGCCCGCGCGGGTAGCACTTGGCCGGCGGCGATCCGGCGACGGAGGTGCGCAGGGTCCGCGCGCGCGTGACCGGGACGGTGCAGGGCGTGGGGTTCCGCCCCTACGTCCACCGGCTCGCCCGGGAGCTCGAGCTCGCGGGCTACGTGCTCAACGACGACCGCGGGGTCCTGATCGAGGTGGAGGGCGACGCCGGCGCGGTGGCGAGCCTGCTCGAGCGCCTCCCGGAGGAGGCGCCGCCGCTCGCGGTGGTCGAGCACGTCGAGCACGTCGAGGCCCCGGCCACCGGCGGGCGGGGGTTCACGATCGCCGCGAGCGAGCGCAGTGGCGATCCGCTGGCGATCGTCTCGCCGGACGTCGCCACCTGCGATGCCTGCCTGGGCGAGCTGCTCGACCCGGCCGACCGCCGCCACCGCTACCCGTTCATCAACTGCACCGACTGCGGCCCGCGCTTCACGATCGTGCGCGGCGTTCCCTACGACCGCCCGCTGACCACGATGGCGTCGTTCGAGATGTGCGCGCGCTGCCGCGCGGAGTACGAGGATCCGGCCGACCGCCGCTTCCACGCGCAGCCGAACGCCTGCGCCGACTGCGGCCCCTCGCTGCGGCTGCTGGACTCCGGCGGGCGGCGTCTCGGCGTGCGCGACCCGCTGGCCGCGGTGGCCGACTCCTGGGGGGCCGGCCTCGTGGTGGCGATCAAGGGTCTCGGCGGCTTTCACCTCGCCTGCCGCGCCGACCAGGAGGAGGCGGTCGCCACCCTGCGGGCGCGCAAGCGCCGCGAGGACAAGCCGTTCGCGCTGATGGCGCCCGACCTCGACTCGGCGCGGGCGATCGTCGAGCTGAGCGTCGCCGAGGAGGCGCTGCTGCTGGGTCGCGAGCGGCCGATCCTGATCGCGCGGCGCCGGCCGGGCGCCGCGGTCGCGGAGTCAGTCGCTCCGGGGTCGCCCGATCTCGGCGTGATGCTCCCCTACACGCCGCTGCACCACCTGCTGCTCGCCGACGCGGGGACGCCGCTCGTGATGACGAGCGGGAACGTCTTCGACGAGCCGATCGCCTTCGGCGACGAGGACGCGCTGCGCCGCCTGCGGGGGATCGCCGACCTCCACCTGCTGCACGACCGCCCAATCCAGACGCGCACCGACGACTCGGTCGTGAGGTCGCTGGGCGCGGTGCGGGAGCGGCCGCTGATCTTCCGTCGCTCGCGCGGATACGTGCCGGCGAGCGTGCCGCTGCCGGTCTCCTCGCCACGCCCGCTACTCGCCTGCGGCGCGGAGCTGAAGAGCACGTTCTGCCTCGCCCGAGAGGATCGCGCGTGGCTCAGCCACCACATCGGCGACCTCAAGAACTACGAGACGCTGCTCTCCTACGAGGAGGGCGTCGCCCACTTCGAGCGCCTGTTCGGCGTCGAGCCGGAGGTCGTGGCCCACGACCTGCACCCGGACTACCTGTCGACTGCCTACGCCGGACGGCGCGCCGGGGTCGAGCTGCTCGG
The DNA here is from genome assembly GCA_051003875.1 of Thermoleophilaceae bacterium. Classification (GTDB taxonomy): domain Bacteria; phylum Actinomycetota; class Thermoleophilia; order Solirubrobacterales; family Thermoleophilaceae; genus JAAYBF01. Next base: position 3,737 of record JBPCKX010000008.1, on the reverse strand, counting down.
CGTCCAGCACCACCACGCGCACCTCGCCGCCTGCCTCGCCGAGCACGGTGAGCGGGGCCCGGCGATCGGGGCCGTCTACGACGGCACCGGCTACGGGCCCGACGGCACGGTCTGGGGTGGGGAGCTGCTGGTCGGGGGCCTCACCGGCTACGAGCGCGCCGGGCGTCTGTTCCCGGTCACGCTGCCGGGTGGCGAGGCCGCGATCCGCGAGCCGTGGCGGATGGCCTGCGCGTGGATGGTGGCGGCGGGGGCGGGCGATGCGCTCCCTCCGACGCTCGCCGGCGCGGTCGCGCCGGAGCGCTGGCGCGCGGTTGCGGCGTTGGCGCGCAAGGGCTTCGCCTCTCCATTGACATCGAGCATGGGGCGGCTGTTCGACGCCGTCGCCGCGCTCTGTGGCCTGCGCTCCGAGGTGACCTACGAGGGTCAGGCGGCGATCGAGCTCGAGGCCGTCTCGGAGCCGCACGAGCTCGGCGTCTATCCGCTGCCGGTGACGGGCTCGGTCGTGGGCGACGGGGCGCAGGGGGCGGTCGAGTCGAGCAGGCTCGTACCCGGCCCGCGGGGCCCGGAGCGCCAAGTGACCCCGGATGGGCTCGTGCTCGACGCGCGCGAGACGATCACGGCGGTGCTCGAGGACCTCGCGGCGGGCGTGGCGGCGGGGGTGGTGGCGGCCCGCTTTCACAACTCGGTCGCGGCCGCCACGGTGGCGGTCTGCGCGCGGCTCGCCCGCGAGCACGGCGTCGGGACGGTGGTCCTCACAGGCGGCGTCCACCAGAACAGGCTGCTGCTCGAGCGCACGATCCCCGCGCTGGCAGACGCCGGCCTGCGGCCGCTCGTGCCCGCGCTGCTCCCGCCCGGGGACGGCGGCATCGCCTACGGGCAGGCGGCGATCGCGGCGAGCGTGCTGGCGGCGGGGTAGGCGTCGCGCGCCGGGACCCGCGACGCAGCTTGCCGAGGTGCAGGTAGGCGTTGCTGAACAGCACTGGCCTAGCGCGCTCGGCTCGCCGCGCGCGCAGCGCTCGCCTCACTCCTCGCAGCGACCGCCGAGATGCCTGGCGAGGAAGCGCTCCGCGGCGCCGGTGACGCGCTGCCGGTTCTCGGGCTTTGCGAGGGTGTGCCCCTCGTCGGGGAGCAGGATGTACTCGTGCTCGATGCCGCGCTCGCGCAGGGCTGCCACGATCTGCTCGCTCTCGGCCTGCGGGACGCGCGGGTCGTTGGCGCCCTGGGCGACGAGGACCGGGATCCGGATGGCGTCGACCCGCGACAGCGGGGAGCGCGACCAGAGGAAATCCTCCTCGGTCTCCGGGTCGCCGATCCGCCGGCGGAGTTGGGCGGCGATCGGTGCCCAGTACGGCGGGATGTTCTCGAGCAGCGTCTTCAGGTTCGAGGGGCCGACCGACGCGACCGCGCAGCGGAACACGTCCGGGGTGAAGGTGGCGCCCACGAGCGCGGCGTAGCCGCCGTAGGAGCCGCCCATGATCGCTACGCGCCGCGGGTCTGCCCAACCCTTCGCCGCCACGTGCTCGACGGCGTCGATCAGGTCGTCGTGCATCCTGCCGGCCCACTCCCTGTCGCCGGCGTTGACGAAATCCTTGCCGTAGCCGGTCGATCCCCTGAAGTTCACCTGGACGCAGAGGTAGCCGCGGTTGGCGAGCCACTGCACGTCGCCCGAGTAGCCCCACACGTCGCGACCCCAGGGACCGCCGTGCACGAGCAGCACCGTCGGGAGCCGCTCGCGTGGCTCGCCGACCGGGAAGGTCACGTATCCGTGGATCTCGAGGTTGTCGCGAGCCCGGAAGGAGAAGGACTCCATCGGCGAGAGCTCGTAGCTCGAGAGCGCCGGCTGCTGATGGAAGAGGAACGTCGCGCTCTGCGCAGCGCGGTTCCAGGCGTAGTAGGAGTCCGAGCCGTCATCGACGGAGTACACGACCAGCCATGTCCGGTCCGCGTGATCGCGCCCGGCGATCCCGAAATCGCCGCGCTGGATCGCCGCGATCGCGTCGACGTCGGGCTGGATCGAGGGATCGTGCACCTCATGCTCGACGTGCGCCCTGATGAAGCTCACGAGCTGCAGCTCGCGGCTGTCCGGGTGCAGGCCCACGGCGCCGACGTCGTAGCGTGGATCCTCGGCGAGCACGGCCGTCTCGCCGCCGTCGAGGTCGAGGTGGAGCAGCCGGCTCGTCCCGGCGTCGGCCGAGGACACCACGTAGAGCCCGCGCCCGTCGCCGTCGAAGCCCACCACCCGCGTGTTGAGCTCGTCCTCGGGACCGACGGACAGCACCGTCCGCCAGTCGTCGGGGCCGCGGCCGTCGGAGGGCGCGACGAGGATGTCGAGCCCGCCCTCCGGGCGGTGGCGGACCGCGGCCCGCACCTCGAGCTGGGCGTCGGCGCACCACCCGGTGACCCCGAAGTTCTCGAGCAAGAGCTCGAGCTCGCCGCTCGAGAGATCGAGCCCGTAGACATCGTGGAGCCTCGCATCGGCCCGGTTGAGCCCCACGAGCAGCCGCGTGGGGAAGCGTCGCTCGTAGGCGATCACCTGGGCGCTCACACCCTCGAAGGGCGTCAGGTCGCGCGTGTCGCCCCGCTCGAGGTCGACATCGTGGAGGCGCCAGTTCTCGTTCCCGGCGCGGTCCTGCATGTAGAGGATCCGGCGACCGTCGTGCGACCAGAAGTAGTTCCTGATCCCGCTGCCGCCGTCGTCGGTGACCGCGCGGAAGCTCGCCTCCGGAGTGCCGATCTCTCCGACCCAGACGTTGAGCACGCCGTCGCGGGGAGCGAGGTAGGCGAGCCGCCCCCCGTCCGGGGAGATCCGCGGCTGGGCCCGCTCCGGGTTGCCGAAGAGGACCGCGCGCGGGACGAGCGCGGGCCTCACAGCTCACGCTCGTAGAAGTAGTTGGCGGGTGCCCCGGGCTCGCCCTCGGTGCTGCTGAAGCCGAGGCTCTCGTAGAGGGTGCGCGCGGCCACGTCTTCCGCGCCCGTGCCGAGGTCCATGCGCACCGCGCCCGCGTCCCGCGCCAGCTCGATCGCGGCCTCCATCAGCGCCCGCCCGAGTCGCTGCCCGCGCCGATCGGGCACCACGTAGAGCTCCTCCAGGTAGCAGTCGAGCCCATCGCCCCAGAGGTAGGGACGCAGGCGCAGCAGCGCCAGCCCGTGCGCCCCGTCCGCGGTGAGCAGGACGCTCACCTCGCCCGCGCCGATGAGCTGCCGCAGCCGCTCGGCGAGCGCGCCCGGGCCGGGCGTGGGGTTGTCGTACTCGCTGTTGAAGTCGTGCAGCAGGCGGCCGACCGTCTCCGCATCGGCGACGGTCGCGCGCCGTACGCGCCGTACGCGGGGGTCGGGCGGCGGGCTCATCGGCGCCTCACTGTGGTGCGGGCGGGGCGTTCGGGGCGGGTGCGCCCCCACCCGGGGGCGAGGAGCCCACCGGGCTGTCCGTGACCTCCGTCAGGGAGCCGCCTCCCGCCGCGAGGTATTCCGCGAGGCCCGGCGGGTCGTACGCGGCGTGCTCGGCTCGCCGCCGCTCGGCGCTCGTGGCGACCGACAGCCCAGAGCCCGCGGGGCCCGCGAGCGGACGCCAGTAGGGGGGCTGCAGCCGGTAGAGGCGCTTGCGCGACTCGTGCAGCGTCCCGAGCGCGTCCGGGGCGACATCCGCACCGGGGGGGTGGGGCGCCCGGGTGCCAGGACCAGGTGTTCATGGGGGAGGGGTGGGGTTGCCAAGGACAGAGGGGAGGGGCGGGAGCCCT
>JBPCKX010000007.1:0-16690 GCA_051003875.1 Thermoleophilaceae bacterium | reverse complement strand
CCTCCGTGCGGACGACAGCGGGGGGGCTCTTCTTCTCCCGGGCGGTGGCCGCGGAGCCATGTGTCCCGACGCCGACATGGCGGAAAATGCCTGCAAACCCGCCCTAAACGTTCAGGTAGCGTGAATGTTCCTCAAGCTCAAGTCGAGGTCCAGCCGAATTCACACGGTTTTTGCGTTTCCCGGGCCTCGGCGCCGCGATCCGTGTGTATGATCGCCGCGATGCCGGTCGCAGCCGAATCGCCCACCAAGCCCACCTCCAAGGGCCTGACTCCGGAGCGCTCCTTGACCCAGCGGATGGACGCCTTGCAACGTGCAAATCTCATCCGCTCACAGCGCGCGAAGCTGAAGCGCGACCTCAAGGCGGGGCGCGTCAGGATCCACGAGATTCTGCGGGTCCCGCCCGACTACGTGCTGACGATGAAGGTCATCGATCTCGTCCTGGCGGTTCCCAAGTACGGCCGCGTGAAGGCCGGCCGGGTCTTCACCCGCTGCCGCATCTCGGCGAGCAAGACCGTCGACGGCCTGTCCGAGCGTCAGCGTGAAGAGCTGATCGCGGTCCTGCGCCGATAACGCCCTCCGCGGAGACCCCGGTGCTCGTCATCACGGGCCCCTCCGGAGTTGGGAAGGGAACGTTGATCCACGGCCTGCTCGAGCGCTGCGAGGGGATAGCGCTGGCGGTCTCGGCGACGACCCGGCCGCCCCGCGCAGGAGAGCTCGCAGGTCGCGACTACCACTTCCTGACCGCGGCTGAGTTCGAGCGACGCGCGGCCGACGGGGAGTTCGTCGAGCACGCGACATACGCCGGCAACCGCTACGGGACGCTGCGCTCGGAGCTCGAGCGGCCGGCGCGGGGGATCGTGCTCGAGATCGACCTCCAGGGCGCGCGCCAGGTGCGGGAGACGTTGCCGCGCGCGACCCGGGTCTTCATCGCTCCGCCCTCGCTCGACCATCTGCGGGCGCGGCTCGAGGGGCGGGGGGCGGACTCGGCGGAGCAGATCGCGCGCCGGCTCGAGGTAGCGCCCTCGGAGCTGGCCGCACAGCAGGAGTTCTCACATGTGGTGGTGAACGAGGACCTCGAGGCGGCGCTCGCGGAGCTGGTGGGGCTTGCCGCTAGAATGTGTGCCCCCGACGATTAGAGACTACGACGTGATCAAGCCTCGCCTCGACACGCTGCTGGAGCAGGTCGACTCGCACTACGCGTGCGTGATCGTCGCTGCCAAGCGCGCCCGCCAGATCAACTCCTACTACCACAACCTCGGCGAGGGGACCTTCGACGAGTACCCACCGCCGATGGTCGAGACGGGCTCGAAGAACTACCTCAAGATCGCCCTCGACGAGGTCGCCGAAGGCAAGATCAAGTACCGCTACCGGGACTAGTGGGGCGTCCGACAGGTTCGTGGCCGGTTTTCCTTAGGGTCTGTCCGTCAATTACTTGCGGACAGACCCTTAGCACGCGGGTGAGGATCGTGGCCGGGGCGGAGCGTCGACCCTGGGCGAGCCACCGCAGCCTCGCTCGAGGGGCGGTCATAACCTCGGCAGGTGCGGGTCGCGCGGTGAGCTGCCGAGCACTTGCCCGCTCGGGGCAACGTTCCTGGTCGGCCCGCTAACGAGACGCTGGAGCGGCGCGCGATGGCTCGGATTCTCCTTGGCGTCTCGGGCGGGATAGCGGCCTACAGGGCCGTCGATCTGGTCCGGCGCGCGACGGAGTCCGGCCACGCCGTGCGTGTCGTGCAGACGCCGGCCAGCCTCGCCTTCGTCGGCAGTGCGACGTTCGAGGCCGTCACGGGCGCTCCGGTCCTGGTCGAGGAGCTCGACCCCGACCCCGTGCGCGGGGCCTTCCCCGGGGAGCGGGCGCCCGACCACGATCCGATTTCCCACCTTGAGCTGGTCCGCCGCAGCGACGTCTACGTTGTCGCCCCGGCATCGGCCAACACGCTCGCAAAGCTCGCCGGCGGTCTCGCCGACAACCTCGTCACGAGCGCGGCGCTCGCGGCGGCCTGCCCGCTCGTCCTCGCGCCGGCGATGAACAGCCGCATGTGGGAGCACCCGGCCACGCGCGCGAACATCCGGCTCCTGGCCCGGCGGGGTGCGACGGTCGTCGACCCGGGCGAAGGGTCGCTCGCCTCCAAGGGCGAGTGGGGCATCGGGCGGCTCGCCGAGCCCGCCGAGATCCTCGCCGCCGTTGAGTCGGTGCTCGGGGACGCGGCGGGCGGGTTCAGCCCGCGCCCGCTCGACGGCCCGCGCCCGCTCGACGGCCTGCGCGTGCTCGTGACCGCCGGGGGCACGCGCGAGCCGATCGACTCCGTCCGCTTCGTCGGTAACCGGTCATCGGGACGGATGGGCACCGCGCTCGCGCTCGAGGCGCTGCGGCGGGGGGCGGAGGTCACGCTGATCGGGGCCAACGTCGACGGCGAGCGCCCCCGGGGCATCCGGTGGATCGAGGTCGAGACCGCCGCCGAGCTCGAGCGTGCGAGCCGTGCCGAGCTGCCCGCCGCCGACGTGCTGCTGATGGCGGCCGCGGTCTCCGACTTCCGCCCGGCGCGGCCGGTCGCCGGGAAGCTCAAGAAGGCCGGGCGCGACGAGCTCGCGATCGAGCTGGAGGCGACGGCCGACGTGCTCGCGACGCTCTCCGGCGAGCGCCGGAAGGGACAGACGCTCGTCGGCTTTGCCGCCGAGCATGGCGCCGGGGGCCTGCCGGAGGCCCGCGCCAAGCTCGAGCGGAAGGGACTCGATGCGGTCGTCCTGAACGATGTCTCGCGCGCCGAGATCGGCTTCGACGCGGGCGACAACGAGGTCACGATCGTGACCCGCGCCGGCGAGCGGGAGGTCGCGCGCGCGCCGAAGGCGGCCGTCGCGGCGGCGATCCTCGACGAGGTCGCGGCCCTCCGCACCGCCGGGGTGGAGCTGCGGCCGTGACCCCCGAGGAGCGCGGAGAGCTCGTCTACGACCTGTTTCGCCGCGGGACCGAGCTGCTCGACGCCGGCGACTTCGCCGCCGCGACGGTCCCGCTCGAGCGCGCGCGGGCGCTCGAGCCCGACAAGACCTCGATCCGCGAGGCCCTCGGGCGTGCCTACTTCCGCTCCGGTCGCTTCGAGCAGGCCGGCTCGGAGTTCGCGGCCGTGGTGGAGCGCGCGCCCGTCAACGATTTCGCCCACTTCTGTCTCGGGCGCGCGCTGCACAACCTCGGCCGTCGTGACGAAGCGTGCCATCACGCGGTCCTCGCGGCGGGGATGCGGCCCGACAGGGCGGACTATCGCGCCTTTCGCGACCGGCTGCGCGGCCGAGGGCCGCCGGCTTGAGGGCCGCCGGCTGAGGGGCGCTCACTCCGAGCTGAAGCGGGCCAGCAGCGGCCCGAACAGCAGCAGATAGCCGAGCAGCGCGAGGATCTCCACGCCGAGGCCGACGGCGATCGCGCGGTCCTGGACTCCGGCGGCAACGCAGTAGATCGCGACCGCTTCGGTCACCACGAGCTGGACGCCGAGCCCCGCCGCGAACGGGACGAACGCGTGGACGAAGCGCCGGGCAGCCGCCGTGGTCTGTTCGCGCACGCGCTGGGTCTCCTCGCTGAGGGCGGGCGGCTGCGCCGCCATCTCCTCCTCGAAGCGCGTGACCTCGCCCATCAGCGCGCGGGTGTTACGGGTCATCGCGGTAACGACCTGGACCAGCAGCCCGAGTGCCAGCATCGGCGTCAGCACCGCCGCGGCCACGAAGTAGATGTCCGCGACCCCCGCGCCGCCGCCGGCGGCCGCGACCACGACGGCGAGCACAACCGCCGCGGGCAGCCCGAGCACCCCGATCAGTAGGAGGCGGCGCCGGCTCGGTGGACGGCTCGTCGCGGGGCTGGGCGGGGCTGACGGCTGCACGCCCTGACCCTATTGGTGCTCTGCTCTACCTTGCACGCGTGCGGGCGATCGTCCAGCGGGTGCTGAAGGCGTCGGTGACCTGCGACGGCGAGGAGATCGCGGCCATCGGGCCCGGGCTGCTCGTGCTGCTCGGCGTGCACGCGAGCGACGGAGAGGGGCAGGCCGATCGCCTCGCGGCCAAGCTGCTCGCCCTGCGCATCTTCGAGGATGACCGTGGCCGAATGAGCCTGTCGGTCCGGGAGGCGGGTGGGGAGCTGATCTGCGTCAGCCAGTTCACCCTGCTCGCGGACGTGCGGAGGGGCAATCGCCCGAGTTTCTCGGACGCGGCGCCGGCCGCCCTGGCGGAGCCTCTCTACGAGCGGGTGCGCAGCGCGGTGGGGGCCCGCGGCGGTCGCTTCGGAGCGCACATGGAGCTCGCGCTCGTCAACGACGGCCCCGCCACCTTCGTTCTCGACGTGTAGACGCGGCCGCGACGGCCGCCCGCGGCCAACCCGCCACCTACGGGCTGTCTATACTGGCTGCGCTTGGACTTTCGGACGTGTTGCGGCCGCTGGCCGTGCTGGAGGTGGGCTTCGCAGCCCACCTTTTTTTCGACCTGATGCAGACCACAGACCACCTACAGACCGACATCGAGGGCCGTCTCGCGGACGTGCTTCCGCAGGTCGAGCTGCTCGCGTGCGAGCCGATCGGCAGCGCCCGCCTGAGGCTCGTGATCGACCATCCGGCCGGCGTGACGCTCGGTCTCTGCGAGCAGGTGACCCGCGAGCTGACCGAGCTTCTCGAGCAGTTCGCGCTCGAGGTCGCCTCGCCGGGGCCCGAGCGCCCGTTGACGCGGCCAGAGCACTTCCGGCGCTTCATCGGGCACGCTGCGCGCGTGCGGATGACCGAGCCCCGGGACGGGCGCGGGAGCTTCACCGGCGAGCTCGTCGAGGCTTCGGAGGAGGAGATCACCCTGGCGGCCCCCGAGGGCATGGTGACGATCGCCTACGAGGACGTGGCGCGAGCCAACCTGCAGCGAGGAGAGGAGAGCTGATGAGCAAGGAGATCGTAGATGCCATCCACGTCCTCGAACAGGAGAAGGGGATCTCCGCCGACACCCTGATGGACGCGCTCGAGGACGCCCTCCTGTCCGCCTACAAGAAGAGCCCCGGCAGCGCCAGGTACGCGCGCGTCGACATCGACCACGGGAGCGGCGACTTCACGGTCTTCGAGCTGCTGCTGCCCGCCGAGCTAGAGGAGAAGCTGCTCGCCGAGGCCGAGCAGGAGCAGGAGCAGGAGGAGCCCACGGTCGACCCCGAGACGGGCGAGCTGCGCGAGCCCGAGGAGCCCGAGCTCGACCCCGAGAAGCTCGCGGCGTACAAGGACCAGATCGAAGAGCGCGACGTGACCCCGAAGGACTTCGGGCGGATCGCGGCCCAGACCGCCAAGCAGGTGATCCTCCAGCGCATCCGCGAGGCCGAGCGCGAGATGATGTTCGACGAGTATCAGGACAGGGTGGGCGAGCTGATCACGGGGATCGTGCAGCAGTCCGACTCGCGCTACACGCTGGTCCAGCTCCGAGAGCGCGTCGAGGCTCTGCTGCCCCGCTCCGAGCAGGTCGGTGGCGAGCGCTACGACCACGGCGCGCGGATCAAGGCCATCATCACCGATGTCTCCTCGCAGTCGAAGGGCCCGAGCATCATCGTCTCGCGCCGCTCGCCCGAGCTGATCCGCTCGCTGTTCGAGCTGGAGGTGCCCGAGATCGCCGACGGCCTCGTGGAGATCCAGAACGTCGCCCGCGAGCCCGGCTACCGCTCCAAGATCGCGGTGATCTCACACACCTCCGGCGTCGACCCCGTCGGTGCGTGCGTCGGTCCCCGCGGGTCACGCGTGCGGATGGTCGTCTCCGAACTGCGGGGGGAGAAGATCGACATCATCCCCTTCAACGAGGAGCCGGCCCGCTTCGTCGCCAAGGCGCTCTCGCCCGCGCGCGTGCGTGAGGTGCTCGTCGACGACGAGGCCAGGCAGGCGACGGTGATCGTGCCCGACGACCAGCTCTCGCTGGCGATCGGCAAGGACGGGCTCAACGCTCGCCTTGCAGCCCGACTGACAGGCTGGCGGGTCGACATCCGGTCGGAGACGGAGTTCGCCGAGGAGGAGTCGACGATCGGCTTCGAGGAGGAGGAGGTCACCGGGCGTTGCGCGGCGATCCTCGGCAACGGGAAGCGCTGCCCGAACGCCGCCATCTCGGCCTCGCGCTACTGCGGGCTGCCGGCCCATCAGGCGCTGACCGATCAGGAGGGCGACCAGATGGAGGGTGAGGAGCCCGCCTCCGACGGGTCACCCGACGCCGGCCGGCCGGCGTCCGACGGGTCGCCAGGCGCCGACGCCGACGCCGCCGACATCGGCGAGCCGCAACCGGCGGAGGACCCGACGTAGCGCCGGCGCGCCGCTGCGTGGGGTGCGGCCGTTCGCTCCCCCGCGAGGCGCTACTGCGGTTCGTGCGCGCCGCGGACGGGTCGGCGAAGCCGGATCCGGCGGGGCACGCCCGGGGCCGCGGGGCCTATCTCTGCAGCCGTCCCGGATGTGCGGAGCGGGTGCGCGACGGGCGAGCTTTCAGCCGTGCGCTCAGGGGACACGTAAACGTAGGACCGGAGACCTTAGACTTCATACTCGCATGGCAAAGAGACGCGTCCACGAAATAGCGAAGGAGAGGGGAATCTCCAGCAAGGAGGTTCTCGCGATCCTGCAGGCGGCCGGGCTCGACGTGAAGGCCGCGGCATCGAGCGTGGACGAGGGCGACATCGAGACGGCCTTCAACGGCGGCAAGCGCAAGGCCGCCGCCGGCGAGGCGAGCCCCGAGGCGGCGCCGGAGGAGCGCTCCAAGGCGAGCAGCCCCCAACAGACCGCCGAGCCGGCAGCCGCCGGCTCCTCGCAGCCGGCGCGGCCCACGCGCGGCGGCGAGAAGGCTGGTCCCGGTCAGGCGGCCGGAGGCCGCCGCAGGCGCGTCGTGATCGACTCGCAGGCCTCGCGGCGTCAGCCGGGGCCACCCCCGCAGCAGCAGACGCCGCCGCGCCGGCGTGGGCGCCGGCGGCGCACGCCGTGGGTGGAGCCAGACCTCACGGCGCGCCCCGAGCCCCAGGACGTGGAGGTCCAGGTCACCGAGCTCCAGTCGGGCGCCACCGTCAAGCAGGTCGCGGAGTCACTCGGCCTCTCGGCGTCCGACGTGATCAAGAAGCTGATGGAGCTGGGGGAGATGGCGACCCTCACCCAGACGCTTCCCGACGAGGCGATCGAGGTGCTCGCCGACGGCTTCGACAAGAAGGTCACGATCGTCCACGCGGCCGACGAGGCCGCCGACCAGCCCGTCTACGAGGACGCGGCCGACGAGCTCGTCGCCCGCCCGCCCGTCGTCACGATCCTCGGGCACGTCGACCACGGCAAGACCTCGCTGCTCGATGCGATCCGCCAGACCGAGGTCGCGGCCGGCGAGGCGGGCGGCATAACCCAGCACATCGGCGCCTACCAAGTGCACCACGGCGACAAGCTCCTGACCTTCCTCGACACCCCCGGCCACGAGGCGTTCACCGCGATGCGGGCGCGCGGCGGGCAGGTCGCCGACATCGCCGTCGTCGTCGTCGCCGCCGACGACGGGGTGATGCCGCAGACCGTCGAGGCCGTCGACCACGCGAAGGCCGCCGAGGTACCGATCATGGTCGCCGTCAACAAGATCGACACCCCGGGCGCCGACCCCAGCCGCGTGCGCTCGGAGCTCGCCCGGCACGAGCTCACGCCGGCCGACTGGGGTGGGGACACCGAGTTCTGCGACGTTTCCGCGAAGACGCGGGAGAACCTCGACGACCTGCTCGAGACGCTCATCACCCTCGCGGACATCCAGGAGCTCAAGGCCAATCCGGACGCCGAGGCCTCGGGCGTCGTGATCGAGGCCCGGCTCGACCCCGGACGCGGGCCGGTCGTCAGCCTGCTCGTCCAGCGCGGAACGCTGCAGGTCGGCGATGCCGTCGTCGCGGGGGGGCATCCCGGGCGCGCCCGCGCGATGAACGACTACCGCGGCGAGCGCCTCGAGCGCGCGACGCCCGGCACCCCGGTGGAGGTGCTCGGCTTCGACGGCGTGCCCGAGGCCGGCGAGCACGTCTACGTGGTCGCCAACGAGCGCGAGGCGCGCAGGATCGCGGGCGGCCGCGCGAACCGCCTGAAGGCGGAGGGCCTCGCGCGCCGTGCGGGCGTGAGGAGCTCGTTCGAGGAGGTGATGGCCCGGGCACGGGAGGGCGTCCAGGTCGAGCTGAACCTGATCGTGAAGGCCGACGTCGCCGGGTCGCTCGAGGCGCTCGCCGACGAGATCGCGAAGCTCCCTCACCGCCAGGTGACCGTGAACGTGATCCACGACGGCGTCGGCGGAATCAACGAGTCCGACGTGATGCTCGCCTCGGCCTCGGGCGGCGTGGTCATCGGCTTCAACGTGCGCCCGGTCGGCGAGGCGGCCCAGGTCGCGGCCCGCGAGGGCGTCGAGATCCGCACCTACTCCGTCATCTACAAGGTGGTCGAGGAGCTGCGCCAGGCGATGGAGGGCCTGCTCGAGCCCGAGGACGTCGAGAGCACGATCGGGACCGTCGAGGTGCGCCAGACCTTCAAGGCCTCCAAGGTCGGCACGATCGCGGGCTCGCACGTCACGAGCGGCAGCGCCACCCGCGGCGCGACCGTGCGCCTCGTGCGCGACGGCACGATCGTCTACGACGGTCGCATCGCCTCGCTGAGGCGCTTCAAGGACGATGTGCGCGAGGTCGTGCAGGGGATGGAGTGCGGCATCGTGCTGGAGAACTACGCCGACGTGAAAGAGGGCGACATCGTCGAGGTCTACGAGGTGCGCCAGGTCGAGCAGTCGCTCGACTAGCCTCCGGCGGTGGCCTTCCTCTGCCTGCTCGAGATCGAGCTTCACCTCCCCGAGAGCGCCGACCTGAAGGGAAAGCGCAAGCAGCTTCACTCGCTCAAGGCGCACCTGCGGCGCCGCTTCGGGGCTGCGGTCGCCGAGACCGACCACCACGACCTGCGACAGCGAGCTACGATCGCGGCCGCGCTCGTAGCGGTGGACCGGCAGGCGCTCGAGCAGCAGGCGGACTCGCTGCAGCGGTACGTCGAGGGACGTTTCGGCGACTGGGTGAGGTGGGAGCGGACCGTCCGCAGCACCGCCGAGCTCAAGGGAGGCCACTGATGGACCTCCGCGAAGCAGTGCGCCCGGCGGTCCGGTAGCTACGATGGCCTCGGACCGCATGCGACGCGTGAACGAGGCGCTTCGCGAGGTGCTCTCCTCACGGATAGCAGCGGGCCTGAAGGATCCCCGCGTAGGATTCGTGACCGTGACCGCCGTCGAGACCAGCCCGGACCTCAGCCACGCCCGCGTCTACGTCAGCGTGCTCGGCGACGAGCTCGAGCGCGCCGACACCCTCGAGGGGCTGAGCTCCTCGGCGGGCTATCTTCAGGCGGTCCTCGGCCGCGAGGTGAGGATGAAGCGCACCCCGACGCTCGCCTTCGTGCACGACGACTCGATCGACCGCGGGTTCCGCATCGGCGAGCTGCTCGACGACGGCGAGCACACGTGAGCGTGCTCTCGCGGGCCGGGGACGGTTCGGCGCGGGCCGGCGCCGACCTCGAGCTCGTCGTGGCCGAGCTGCGGCAGGCCGAGAAGCTGCTGCTGACGACCCACGAGAACCCGGACGGGGACGCGCTCGGATCGCTGCTCGGGATGCACCTCGTGCTCGAGCAGCTCGGCAAGGACAGCGCGATGTACATGTCACCGGGTGAGCTGCCGCTGCCGCACGAGTACCGGCACATGAAGCTCGACGGCCTACTCGGAGAGTGCCCCGCGGACATCGACGAACGCGTAGTGGTCTTTCTCGACTGCGGAAACATCGACCGCATGCCGGTCGACTTCCTGCGCCGCGAGGGCACCCGCATACTCAACATCGACCACCACCACGACAACACCCGCTTCGGCACCGTCAACCTCGTCGCGATCGAGGCTTCCTGCACGGCGGAGATCGTCTTCGGGATCGCGGCCGAGCTCGGAGCGAGGCTGACGCCGCCGATCGCCGAGGCCCTCTACGTGGGGCTCGTGACCGACACCGGGCGCTTCATGTACGAGAACACCTCCGCGGCGGCGCACCGGATGGCGGCGGAGCTGATCGAGGCGGGCGTCGCGCCGCACGCACTTCACCGCAGGCTCTACGAGGAGCTCCCCTTCGCGCGCACGCAACTGCTCGCGCGCGCGCTTGGCAGCGTGCAGCGCTACGACGACGGGGCGATCACGCTCGCGCGGCTGACGCGTGAGGACTACCGGCAGACCGGGGCGCTCGAGACCGACTCGGAGGGGGTGGTCGACCACCTGCGCGCGGTCGAGGGGACGGCCGTCGCGGTGCTCGTACGCGACCAGCTCTGCGAGGAGCGCGGCGGGTCGCGCAAGGCCAGCCTGCGCTCGACCGACGGGCGCGTCGACGTCTCGATCATCGCTCGGGCGCTCGGTGGGGGAGGGCACCGGCAGGCCGCCGGCTTCTCGAGCCGGCTGGCGCCGGCGGAGCTCGTGCGGGTCATCCGCGAGCACGTCGCCCAGCAGCTCCACGGCTGAGAGAGACCGCCCCGCTGACCCCGACCGGCGTCATCCTCCACGCCAAGCCTCCCGGGGTCACCTCGCACGATGTCGTCGCCTCCGTGCGCCGCACGCTGCCGCGCGGCGTCAAGGTCGGACATGCCGGCACGCTCGACCCGTTCGCGACCGGCCTGATGCTGATCCTCGTCGGGCGCGCCACCCGCGTGCAGCGCTACCTGCTCGGGTTGCCGAAGACCTACCGTGTGCTCGCGCGCCTCGGGTGGAGCTCGGACACCGGGGACCGCGACGGCGTTCTCGAGCACACCGGCAGGCGCCCGTCGCGGCCGGAGATCGCCACCGGCGAGATCATGCAGCGACCGCCCGCCTACTCGGCCGTCAAGGTCGGCGGCGAGCCGCTCTACCGCAAGGCCAGGCGCGGCGAGCCCGTCGAGGGCGCGCCGCGGCCCGTCACCGTCCACCGCGCCGAGCTCGTCCGCCACGAGCAGGACGACCTGGCCGAGTTCGAGATCGAGTGCTCCTCGGGGACCTATGTCCGCCAGCTCGTCGCGGCGCTCGGCGACGCCTACTGCGAAGAGCTCGAGCGCACCGCGATCGGGCCGTTCGCGCTGGCCGACGCCGACCCCGCCCGCGTCGTGCCGGTGGAGACCGCGCTCGCCTTCCTCCCCGGACGAGAGCTCGATGCGGCGCAGGCCCGCAAGGTCGCCCACGGCGTGCGGATGCCGCTGGGCGGGGGCGAGAGCCCTCCGGCCCTGCGGCTGACGCACGCCGGCGAGCTAATCGCGGTCGCCGAGCCTCGCGGCTCGGAGCTACAGCCCGTCGTAGTGTTCGCGGCGTGAGGGTCACCCCGCTGAGCGACGTCGCCGCGCACGCGCCGGGCGGAGCGCCGCCACGCCGGATCGCGATCGGCACCTTCGACGGCGTCCACGTCGGCCACCGCGACGTGATCCGCGGCAACGACACCGTGCTCACCTTCGAGCCGCACCCGCAGGCCGTGCTCAGCCCCGGCGGCGGGCCGAAGCTCGTGATGCAGCCCTCGATCAAGCGCGACGTGATCGCGGGCCTCGGGGTCGAGGAGCTGGTCGTCATCGGCTTCGATCGCGACTTCGCCGCTCGCAGCGCCGAGGAGTTCGTCGAGGGGGTGCTCGTCGGGCAGCTCGGCGCGGTGAGCGTCTCGGTCGGCGAGAACTTCCGCTTCGGACACCGCGCGCGCGGCACGCCCGAGTTCCTCGCGGCGCGCCCGGAGTTCGAGACGCGCGTCGTCCCGCTGGTCGAGGTCGCGGGGGAGGCCGTCTCCTCGAGCCAGATCCGCGGGCTCGTCGCCGCCGGCGAGGTCGCCGCGGCCGCCCGCTTCCTGGGCGGCCCGTTCACGATCGAGGGGGAGGTCGCCCACGGCGACGAACGTGGGCGCGAGCTCGGAATGCCGACGGCGAACATCGTCCCCGGCGAGCGGCTGCTGTCGCCCGGGCACGGCGTGTACGCCGCCCTTGCCGACGGCCGACCCGCAGCGGTCAACGTCGGGGTGCGGCCGATGTTCGAGACGGGCCGGGGACTGCTGATCGAGGCGTACCTGATCGACTTCGAGGGCGACCTCTACGGCCAGACGCTGCGGATCGCCTTTCTCGACAGGATGCGGGGAGAGAAGCGCTTCGACTCGATCGAGGCGCTGAAGGAGCAGATGTGGCTCGACGTCGAGCAGGCCCGCAGGATCTGCGCGCGGCACGCGGCCGAGCCGGCCTGACGCCCTCTGCTACCGTTTCGCCGCCCCATGAGCCTGACCATCGAGCAGAAGCAGGAGATCGTCTCCAAGCACGGGCGCAGCCCGGGCGACACCGGTTCCGCCGAGGTCCAGGTCGCGCTGCTCACGGCGCGCGTCAACGAGCTGACCGAGCATCTGCGCACGCACAAGCGCGACCACCACTCGCGCCGCGGGCTGCTGATGCTCGTCGGCAAGCGCCGACGCCTGCTCGGCTATCTCCAGCGCACCGACCTCGACCGCTACCGCGCGTTGATCAAGGAGCTCGGGCTCAGACGGTGATCGAGCCCGGCTCGCCAGCACCCCACTTCACGCTTTCGGATCAGGACGGCAGGGAGGTCTCGCTCGAGGATCTCCGTGGGCAGACGAGCGTGCTCGCGTTCTACCCGCTCGACTTCAGCCCCACCTGCACAGATCAGCTCAACGTCTACGAGGAGGTGCGCGGTGAGCTCGAGCAGCGGGGGGCGCGCCTCTACGGCATCTCGGTCGACTCGGCGTTCGCGCACAAGGCCTTCCGGGAGCATCTCGGCATCACGATCCCGCTGCTGTCGGACTTTCAGCCGCGCGGCGAGGTGGCCCGCGCCTACGGCGCCTTCATCGAGGAGCGCGGCCACAACGAGCGGGCGCTCGTGATGATCGGTCCGGACCTGACGGTCCGGTGGTCGCACCGCTCGCCCAGCCCGCTGGAGATTCCCGGCGCGAACCTGATCTTTGACGCGCTCGACGCTCGGTAGCGCCGAGCCGCCGCCGCCGACCGCCGAGGACCGCGCCCGCGGCGAGGGGCCGCTGCTGGTCGAGTACGCCGATCTCGAGTGCCCCTACTGCGCCCGCGCGAACTCGATCATCGCCGGGCTGCGGGTGAGGAGGGTCTTCCGCCACTTCCCCGTCGTCTCAAAGCATCCCCGCGCGCGGGTGCTCGCCTGCGCCGCCGAGGCGGCCGCGCTGCAGGACGGCTTCTGGGCGATGCACGACTCGCTGATGGCGGATCAGGGCCGGCTCGACGACCCGCACCTGTGGGCGCGCTGCGAGCAGCTCGGGCTCGACGTCGAGCGCTTCGACCGCGACCGCCGCTCTGACGCCGTCGCGGCGCGCGTCGAGCGCGACTTCCGGTCCGGGATCAGGGCCGGGGTGATGACGACGCCGACGCTCTTCGCCGGCGGCCGCGCCTATCCGGGGATACCGGGGCCGGAGCTGCTCGCCGCGCTGGGCGGGGGTGTCGGGGAGTCCGGCGGCGCCGACGACGTCGGGCAGGCAGGGGTGCCCGAGGACGGATAGGCGGTACCTGGACGACCTGACGCATGACATACATGCTCGAGGTCGTCCAGGCCTCGAGCCCGGGGCACCATGACCCGCTCGGCGCCGCCCGCGGCGGCACTCGCCCGCCGCTCGCGAGCCCCTTGCTACCCTGCTCGGCGACCCTTATCGAGAAGTCATGAGAAACAGCCGCCAACCGGAGGCGGCAGCGAAAGGAAAATATGAGTGTTGAAGTCAGCCGCGTCTCAGTCGAGATCGGTACCACCGAGATCAGCTTCGAGACCGGCAAGCTCGCCAAGCAGGCGAGCGGAGCCGTCGTCCTGCGGTCGGGGGACACGATGGTCCTCGCCACCGCCACGGCGGGAAACCTGCGCGATGTCGACTTCCTGCCCCTGACGGTGGATGTCGAGGAGCGGATGTACGCCGCGGGCCAGATCCCCGGCAGCTTCTTCAAGCGCGAGGGGCGCGCCGGCGAGAAGGGCACGCTCACCGCGCGCATGATCGACCGGCCGCTGCGGCCGCTGTTCCCCAAAGGGTGGCGGCGCGAGACGCAGCTCGTCTCGATCCCGATGTCGATCGACCACGTGGTCCCGTACGACATCCTCGCGATGAACGGTGCCAGCGCCGCGCTGATGGTCTCCGACATCCCGCTTCCGTTCCCGGTCGGCGCGGTGCGCATCGGTCAGGACGAGGAGGGCAACTTCGTCGTCAACCCGGATGAGGAGTGGCTGCTGGAGAGCCCGCTCGACCTCGTCGTCTCGGGCTCCGAGGACGCGATCCTGATGGTCGAGGCGGGCGCGCACGAGATCTCCGAGGCGGAGATCCTCGACGCGCTCGACATCGCGCACGGCGAGATCAAGAAGCTCTGCGCCGCCCAGCGCGAGCTGGCCGAGAAGGCCGGCAAGCCCAAGCTGCAGGTGGAGGTTCCGCAGGTCAACGAGGGCCTGCTGTCGGACCTCAAGGAGCGCTTCGGCGCCGCGCTCGAGTCGGCCACGCAGGTGGTCGACAAGCTCGAGCGCCAGGAGGCGACCAAGCGCGTCGAGGAGGAGGCCCTGACCTCGCTCTCCGGAGACCCCGAGGCCGACGGCTACAAGGACAACCGCCAGGCCGCCCAGCTCGCCTTCGACCGGGTCGAGAAGGAGCTGATCCGCCGCCGTATCGCCGTCGACAAGAAGCGCCCCGACGGCCGCGCCGCCGACGAGATCCGCGACATCTGGATCGAGGTGGGCGTCACGCCGCGCACGCACGGGTCGGCGATCTTCACCCGCGGCCAGACGCAGGCGTTCTCGGTCGCCGCGCTCGGTACGACCCGCGACGAGATGAGGCTCGACACGCTCGGCCTCGAGAAGACCAAGCGCTACTTCCACCACTACAACTTCCCGCCGTTCTCGGTCGGGGAGGCGGGCTTCATGCGCGGCCCCAAGCGCCGCGACATAGGTCACGGCGCGCTCGCCGAGCGGGCGCTCGTCCCGGTCGTGCCCGATCCCGAGGAGTTCCCCTACACGATTCGCGTCGTGTCGGACATCCTGGAGTCGAACGGCTCGTCGTCGATGGCGTCGGTGTGTGGCAGCTCGCTCGCGCTGATGGACGCGGGCGTCGCGATCACGCGTCCGGTCGCGGGCATCGCGATGGGGCTGATCAAGGAGGGCGAGGACTACATCGTGCTCTCCGACATCGCGGGCGTCGAGGATCACCTCGGTGACATGGACTTCAAGGTCGCCGGCACCTCGCAGGGCATTACCGCCCTGCAGATGGACATCAAGATCACGGGCTTCACCTTCGACATCCTGCGCGACGCGCTCACGCAGGCCAAGGACGGTCGCACGCACATCCTCGCCAAGATGGCCGAGGCGATCGACGGGCCGCGCGCCGAGCTCTCACGGCACGCGCCGCGGATCAGCCAGATCCAGGTCGACACCGAGAAGATCGGCATGATCATCGGCAAGGGCGGCGAGACGATCCGGTCCCTCTCGGACGAGTTCGAGGCCCAGATCGACATCGACGACGACGGCGTCGTGCGCGTCTTCGCCCAGAGCGGAGACCAGGGCGACGCGCTGATCGACCGCATCCGCACGATGACCAAGGAGGTCGAGGTCGGGGACGAGTTCACCGGCAAGGTCGTGAAGACGACGACCTTCGGCGCCTTCATCGAGCTCTCCAAGGGCAACGACGGGCTGCTGCACATCTCGAACGTGAAGCCCGGCGAGCGGGTCGACGCCGTCGAGGACGTGCTCAACCGCGGCGACGAGATCGCCGTGCGGGTGGTCGAGGTCGACCGCGAGCGCGGCCGCGTCGGACTGCGCCTCGCCGAGGATCCGGACATCGCCGGCAAGAGTGCCGCCGACCTGGCGGGGGTCGGTACCGGCTCCAGGCCCCCGCGCGGCGACGGCGATCGCAGGCCGGGCCGCGACGGCGACCGTGGCGGCCGTCCCGCGCGCCGCGAGCGCCGCTAGCACCCGCCGGGCTGCGCCCCACGCGATGAGCGATCGAGCCCAGGTCACCACGCTGCCCTCCGGGGTGCGCGTGGTGACCGAGCACGTCCCCGCCGTGCGTTCGATCGCGCTCGGCCTGTGGGTGCTCACCGGCAGCCGCAACGAGGCGCCGGCGCAGGCGGGCCTGTCGCACTTCCTCGAGCACCTGCTGTTCAAGGGCACCGACCGCTTCAGCTCGCTGGAGATCGACGAGCTGTTCGACGCGATGGGCGCCGAGGTCAACGCGGGCACCGGCAAGGAGACGACCTCGGTCTACGCGCGCTTCCTCGACCGCCACCTCGAGCGGGCGTTCGACGTGCTCGCGGACATGGTGCTGCGCCCCACCTATCCAGACATCGACTCCGAGCGCCAGGTGGTGATCGAGGAGATCGCGATGTATGAGGACGAGCCCTCGGACAAGGTGCACGACGTCCTGGCCGAGGCGCTCTTCGGCGACCACCCGCTCGGGCGCCCGGTGATCGGCAGGGCCGAGGTCATCTCCTCGGTGCCGATCCCCGATATCGCCGCCTACCACGACGCCCGCTACGTGGGCGGCGATCTCGTCGTGTCCGCCGCCGGGAACGTCGACCACGACGGGCTGGTGGAGCTCGTTGAGAAGAAGTTCGTGCCCGAGGGAGGCGAGGCCACGCCCCCCGAGCCGGCCGCGAGCGTGCGCGCGCCGCGGCGTTGCTTCCATGCGAAGGAGACCGAGCAGTACCACCTCGCGCTCGGCGCCCCGGGCATCGCC
>JBPCKX010000006.1:0-15151 GCA_051003875.1 Thermoleophilaceae bacterium | reverse complement strand
CACGCTCAACCTCCCCGAGGAGGACCGCTACCTGAAGACCAAGGAGGAGCTGCTCGACTACCTCGTCGTCCTGCTCGGCGGGCGGGTGACCGAGCATCTGATCTTCGGCCAGATCACGACGGGCGCCTCCGACGACCTCAAGAAGGTGCACGAGATCAGCCGCTCGATGGTGACCGAGTACGGGATGGGGACCGAGCTCCAGTCAAAGCAGCTCCCCGCGAGCGACTACTCGATGGCGGACGCCACGCGCCGGCTCGTCGACGAGGAGCAGCAGTTCATCGCCGACGACGCCCACCGCCGCGCGCTCGCGCTCGTCTCAGAGCATCGCGAGCTGCTCGAGGCCTTCGCGGCGACTCTGCTCGAGGACGAGGTGCTGGAGCGAGAGGGCATCGAGCGCCTCGTCGCCGAGCACGAGGGGGTCCAGCCGGCGCCGCGGCGCCTCGAGCCGCTCAGCCGGCGCGGTTCCGGCCAGCCGCGGATCGCGGCCGCGGAGCGGGTCGAGCGCCCGGGCCCGGGCAGCGACGCCTGAGCGTCGGCGATGGACCACTAGACTCCGCGGCCGATGTTCGGTGAGATCGATCACATCGGCGTGGCCGTCGAGAACCTCGACGAGTCGATCGCCCTCTACCGGGACCGTTTGGGCATGCGCGAGCAGCACCGCGAGACCGTCGAGGAGTTCGGCGTCGAGGCGGCGCTGCTCGAGATCGGGACGGCCCACGTGGAGCTGCTGACGCCGATCCAGCCCGACAGCGCGGTCGCGGGCTTCCTCGAGCGCAAGGGGCCCGGGATGCATCACGTGGCCTATCGCACCGATGACATCGAGGCCGCGCTGGAGCGCCTCCGCGAAGCGGGCCTGCGGCTTATCGACGAGCGGCCGCGCGCGGGCATCCGGGACAGCCGCGTGGCGTTCGTGCATCCAAAGTCGACGGGTGGCGTCCTGACCGAGGTCGTGCAACCGGCGGAGCGGAGCTGATGGGCGACCCGAGGCGGATCGACGTGGGTTTCCAGGGTGGCCAGACGCTCGCCATCCGGGCGGACGCAGGGGCGCTCGAGAAGCTGCTTCAGGCGCTCGAGGACGACAGGTCCGGACGCTGGCACACGATCGCGACCGAGGAGACCTCTGTGCTCGTCGACCTGTCGAGTGTCGTCTACGTGCAGCGCGAGACCGGCGACCAGAAGGTCGGGTTCTGAGCCCGCTCGTGCTGTCGCGGCGCGCGGCAGGTCCGCGGACCGCACGGCCACCCCTGGATCTCGCGTTTCCGGGGAAGCGTCCCCGGTCGGTCCGCTAGCGCCGGCTTGCTGCGCGCGCTGGACCTGGCGCTGCTGCGGCTGCTGCGCACGCGCGGGCACCCTGCGGCGTTCGAGCGGGCGGTGCTGCGTTTCACGCGGCTCGGCGAGCACGGCGCGCTCTGGCACGCGCTGTGCGCGCTCGGGCTCGTGCTCGATCCCGGCAGGCGAGCGCTCTACCGCAGCGCGATGCGGACCGTGACGCTCGCCTACCTGGCCAACATCGGCCTGAAGTACCTCACTCGCCGCGCGCGCCCCGTGCTCGCCGACCACCCCGCGCTGTCGGAGACGGTCACCGGCCTCTCCTACCCCTCGGCACACGCGACCACGTCCTTCGCCGCCGCGCGCGTCCTCTCACGCGAGCTTCCCGCCCGCCCCGCCTACGTGGTCGCCACGGCGATGGCGCTGTCGCGCCCCTACGTGGGCGTGCACTACCCGTCGGACGTCGCCGCCGGCGCGCTCTTCGGCACCGTGCTGGCAGAACTGCTGGCGCCGTGAAGGTCGGCATCGTCGGGCTGCCGAACGCGGGCAAGTCGTCGCTGTTCAACGCGCTCACGAGCGCCGGCGTCGACGCCGCCAACTATCCCTTCACGACCGTCGAGCCGAATGTGGCGGTCGTGCCGGTGGGAGACGAGCGCCTCGACCGCGTCGTCGCGACGATCGGCGCGACGCCCACCGTCTACGAGACGATCGAGTTCCACGACATCGCGGGGCTCGTCCGCGGCGCCCATCGCGGCGAGGGTCTCGGCAACCGCTTCCTCGCCAACATCCGCGAGACCGACGCGCTCGTCCACGTCGTGCGCGCCCACGACGACGCTCAGGTCGTGCATCCCGAAGGCCGGGTGGACCCGCTCGCGGACGTCGACACGATCGAGACCGAGCTGCTCTACGCCGACCTCGAGCAGGCCGAGCGCCGGCTCGCGAAGGTCGCACGCGAGGCGAAGTCCGGGGAGCAGGCGAAGCTCGCCGAGGAGGGCTGGCTGCGTGAGCTCGTCTCCGCGCTCGGCGAGGGTCGCCGCGCCTCCACGGTGCCCGCCGCCGCGGGCGCGCCGGACGCGCTGCGAAACCTCCAGCCGCTTTCGGCCAAGCCGGTGCTCTACCTCGCCAACGTCGGCGAGGGCGAGCCGCTCGAGGCGCCCGCCGTGTTGCGGGAGCACGCCGAGGGCTCCGGCGCTCGGGCGGCCGCCGTGTCGGCACGGCTGGAGGCAGAGCTCTCCGAGCTCGATGTCTCCGAGGCGGTCGCGATCCGGGCGGACCTCGGGGTGCTCGAGTCGGGGCTCGCCACCGTCGTCCGCGAGTCCTGGGAGCTGCTCGGGCTGATCTCCTTCTTCACGGCCGGGGAGGGCAAGGAGGGGCGCGCCTGGGCGGTGCCCTCCGGAACCCGCGCGCGGGCGGCGGCGGGCCGTATCCACACTGACATCGAGCGTGGGTTCGTGGCCGCGGAGATCGCCTGCTGGAGCGATCTCGTCGACTGCGGCGGCTACGCGGGGGCGCGCGAGGCGGCCAAGCTGCGCGTCGAGGGGCGCGACTACGAGTTGCGCGACGGGGACGTGATGACGGTGCGCTTCACGCCGTAGGGGCGCCGCTCGGCGCGCGCTGCGGATGGTGAGCGCCCCACCTTCAACGCGCGGATACCGAGCATCCTCGCGACGAACCGTGCCTAAGGCTAACGGCGCCGGACGACCTCGCAGTTGCGCGCGACGCGGTCCCTGCGGTCGGCTGCGACCCTGTCCCTCGCGGGGCCGCAGTTGATCCGGTCGCGGCGGCGGTCTCGCGCGAGGATCACGTCCGGTCCGCCGCCGCCGAAGATGTCGTCCGCCGCCGCGCCGCCCGCCAGCCGGTCTCTGCCGCCGCTGCCGAAGATCGTGTCGCGGCCCGCCCCGCCGCCGATCCGGTCGCGCCCGCTCCCGCCGTTGAGATTGTCGACGCCGCCCCCGCCGGCCACCCGGTCGTTGCCGGCGCCCCCGGCGATGACGTCGTCGCCCGCGTTGCCCTGGATGCGGTCGTTGCCCCTGCCGCGTCGCTGGTTGCACTCGCCGAGGTCGGTGGTCCGTCGGGGGCACGCCGCGTCGCCCTGGATCGAGTCGTCGCCGGGCCCGCCCTTGATGCGGTCGCCGCCACTCTGCCCGACGAGCGTGTCGGCCCCGCCTCTGCCGAGGATCGTGTCCGCGCGCGGCGTGCCGATGATGGTGTTCGGCGCGCCCGTGCCCTTGAAGGTCGCCGCGTAGGCCACGCTCGCACAGAGCACGCTGAGCGCCGTGGCTCCGATCAGGATCAGCATACGCCTGCTCACCGTCTCGTTCCTCCCGTCGCTTGCCGCCAACCGGATGCTCCCAGGTCCACGAGCGTCGCGCCCGGCCGCATCGACCCGGCACCCGGACTGCTCATCGTCTTACCCGCACCGCGGGCCCCGCCACCCGACCGGCACGCACACGGTAGGTCCCCGACACCGCGACCGTGGAGCGGTAGCGCCCACGCCGCGACACGTCGATTCTCGCCACGCGTGTCCAGCGGTTGCCCCGGCGGCGCTCCACCAGCAGCCTGCGCGAGCGGGGGGCGGGATCGAAGCTGCCGGCGAGCTCGGGGAAGGCCCCGGCGGCGCGTGCGCCGCGACGGCTTCGCGACTGCGAGGTCGAGACGCGGGTGAAGTAGGCCCACGAGTCGTAGAGGTCGAGCCGCGCACGGATCTCCGGCCCGGTGAGCAGCGTCGTGCCGCGCGTGCCGTAGACGCGCGCACGGACGATGCGCGGCGAGCGGCCGCGCTTCAGCACGCGCACCTTGCGCAGCAGCCCGCGCGCGCCGAGACGGGCGCCGAGCTCGCGAGTGCTGAAGCGAAAGCGCCAGCGGTGCCGGGGCGAGATGTCGTCGTAGGGGTCCTTGACGCTCTTCAGCCACGGCTTGGGCTCCGACCCGAGGAAGGAGAGCTCGACGTTCTCGGTGCGCCCGCCCGAGGTTGAGAAGTAGTAGGTCACGGCGGGCTCGCCCCCGTAGGTGAGGATCTTCCCGCCCGTGTCGCGTACGGCGGTGTTCGTGCGCGCGGTCTCGCCCTTCACCCCGAGGTAGACCTGGGAGCGGGTGTCCGGGTACTGATCGAATACCCCGCCGCGCTTGCGTGTCGCGAGCGCGTAGGTGCGCGCGGCCACCGCCTGCGAGCGCAGCGCGTCGTAGTCCCAGGTCGAGGGCATCTCGCCCGCCACCACGCCCTGGACGTAGGGGTCGATCGGCAGCGCGTTCACCGCGGTCACGCCTCCCGTGAGGCCCGGGCGCAGCTCGAGCGTGCCGCGATACCTGCCGCTCGAGAGGCCGTTGATCGCCGTTCCGAGCAGCCGCACCGGCGCACCGCGCCGACGTCTCACCCGCAGCCGGGAGAACGTTCCGATCCGCTTCCTCCCACGCGAGAGCGTTATCCGTCCGCCTCGCGCGCGGCGCACGGTGTAGACGGCGCGCCGGTTCAGGCGCTCGCCGCCGGTCGCGCGCGTCGCGCCGCGGAAGCGAACGCGCGACGTGCTCGCCTGGAGCAGCACACGCACGGGCCGGCTCGGCGCGTCGGCGAGCTCCGTGCCGCGGTAGTAGTGGGCGAGGATCCGCTTGAAGCCGAAGCCCTTCTGTGCGAACCCGTAGGCCCCGTACTGGCTCATCCCGATGCCGTGCCCGAAACCGGCCCCCCGCACGACGTGACGCACCGCGCCCTCCGCGGTCGCAGGGACCAGCAGGGCGAGCAGCAGCAGCGCGGTTGTGATCGCTCGTGGCATGGAAAATAGGCTCGTCGGGGACGGTCGGCAGCCCCCGGAACCCCCCGGGGACCCCAAGGTAGCGGTCATGGACCCCTCCTCCCGCCGGCTGGCGGCGGGGGGAGGGGTCGAACCCACCACGGCTAGTCGCCACTCCCAGAAGACAAAAGGCCGCCCTTGTCTGCGGCCCTCAGCTCGTTTCTGCTGCCCCACGGCTCTTCGTCGACGACAATCTGCGGGAAGCTCGTCAGCCCCGTGACCTCGGCGAGCTCGGCCTGGAGCTCGGCGTCCTCGCCGAGGTCGATCTCCTCGAAGGGCACCCCGCGCTTGCGCAGCAGCGACCTGGCATGCACGCAGAACGTGCAGGATGCGGACGAGAAGAGGATCACCCGGCTTTCCACGCGTACGAGGATACGCGCCCCGCCGCCGTTGCTAGGCTCGCTCGGGAGTGGCGGCGCGGCGCGCATCCGACGTGTTCGTGGAATGCCTCGAGGCGGAGGGGGTCACGCACGTGTTCGGCATCCCCGGCGAGGAGACGCTCGACCTCAACGAGTCGCTCGCGGGCTCGTCGATCGAGTTCGTCCCCGTCCGCCACGAGCAGGGCGGTGCCTACATGGCCGACTGCCACGGCCGGCTCACCGGTCGGGCCGGTGTCTGCCTCGGGACGCTGGGTCCGGGCGCTCTCAACCTCGTCACGGCCGTCGCGGACGCCTACCTCGACCGCGCGCCGCTGGTCGCGCTCACCGGCCAGGGCGACCTCGAGCGGATGCACAAGGAGTCCCACCAGTACGTCGACCTCGTGCGGGTGATGCGCCCGATCACCAAGTGGAACGCCCGTCTGAGCGACCCGCGGATCATCCCCGAGGTGGTGCGCAAGGCCTTCAAGGTCGC
Source organism: Thermoleophilaceae bacterium (assembly GCA_051003875.1). Taxonomy (GTDB): domain Bacteria; phylum Actinomycetota; class Thermoleophilia; order Solirubrobacterales; family Thermoleophilaceae; genus JAAYBF01. The sequence goes on along the minus strand of JBPCKX010000006.1, from coordinate 9,242 downwards.
CGAGAGCGAGAAGCCGGGCGCGACGCACATCGAGTTGCCCGAAGACGTGATGGCCGCGCAGCTCGACGCCTCGCCGCTGCCGCGCCACGCCATCGCGCGGCCCGAGCCGCGGGAGCGCGAGCTGCTCGCGGCGGTCGAGATCGTGCGTGCTGCCGAGAGTCCGATCGTGCTCGCCGGCAACGGCGTGATCCGCGGAGGTGCCACCCGGGCGCTGCGCGAGCTCGTCCGGCGCACGGGGATTCCCGTCGCTGAGACGTTCATGGGCAAGGGTCTGCTGGCGCCCGAGGACCCGGGCGCGCTCGGGGCGGTGGGGCTCCAGGCCGGCGACTACACGATGGCCGGCTTCGACGACGCCGACGTGGTCCTGGCGATCGGCTACGACCTCGTCGAGCACTCGCCGCAACACTGGAACCCCGGACGCGACAAGCGGATCATCTGCGTGGACTCGCTCGCGGCCGAGACCGACGCCCACTTCGTGCCCGAGGTGGAGTTGATCGGCGACGTGCGTCACATCCTGACCCGGCTTGCCGAGGAGTGCGGCCGGGCTCCGCGCAAGGGCGGCTCGACGCGCCTGCGCGACGTGGTGCGCGGGCGCTTCGAGGCCGCTCGCCACGACGACGCCTTCCCGCTGCAGCCGCCGCGCGCGCTGTGGGAGATCCGCGAGGCGCTCGGCCGCGAGGACATCCTCGTCTCCGACGTCGGGCTGCACAAGCTGTGGATCGGACGCATGTTCCCCGCCTTCGAGCCGAACACCGTGCTGATCGCCAACGGCCTCGCCGGGATGGGGTTCGCGCTCCCGGCGGCGATCGCGGCGAAGATCGTGCATCCGGAGCGCAACGTCCTCACCGTCTGCGGCGACGGCGGCTTCCTGATGAACGCCCAGGAGCTCGAGACGGCGGTGCGCCTCAAGACGCCGATCGTGAACGTGATCTGGGAGAACGGGCAGTACGGCTCGATCCTGTGGAAGCAGGAGAAGCGCTTCGGCGCGCACTTCGGGGTCGACTTCGCGAACCCCGACTTCGTCAAGCTCGCCGACAGCTTCGGGATGCCGGCCTGGCGCTGCGGCTCGGCGGGCGAGCTCGGCGAGCGCCTGCGTCAGGCGCTCGCCCTCGACGTCCCGTCGCTGATCGTGGTGCCGATCGACTACTCGATCGACGTCGCGATATCGGAGGAGCTGGGCTCGGAGACGGTGGCGACCTGATGGCCCTCGCCGCCGCCGAGCAGGAGGTCCTCGATGCGGTCCCCAAAGGCCTTCTGATCGGGGGCGAGTGGCGTGCGGCCGCCGCCGGCGCCACGTTCGAGGTCGAGGACCCGGCGACCGGCGAGATCCTCTGCGAGGTGGCGGACGCCCAGCCCTCCGACGCCCGCGCGGCGCTCGACAGCGCGTGCGCCGCGCAGGCCGACTGGGCGCGCCATCCGCCGCGCGAGCGGGGCGAGATTCTGCGGCGGGCATTCGAGGCGGTCAGCGAGCGCAGCTCCGAGCTGGCGCTGCTGATGACGCTCGAGATGGGCAAGCCCGTCAAGGAGTCCGAGGCCGAGATCGCCTACGCGGCGGAGTTCCTGCGCTGGTTCTCCGAGCAGGCCGTCCGCATCGACGGCCGCTATGCCGTGGCGCCGAACGGAGCCGGGCGCGTGCTCACGATGCGCCAGCCCGTTGGTCCCTGCCTGCTGATCACGCCCTGGAACTTCCCGCTCGCGATGGGGACGCGCAAGGTCGCCCCGGCGATCGCCGCGGGCTGCACGATGGTCGTCAAGCCGGCGCGCCTGACGCCGCTCTCGATGCTCGCGTTCGCCGAGATCCTGCAGTCCGCCGGGCTCCCGCAGGGAGTGATCAACGTGATCCCCGCATCCTCGGCCGCGCCGGTCACCGAGCCGCTGATCGGCGACGCGCGCCTGCGCAAGCTGTCCTTCACGGGATCGACCGCGGTCGGCAGGAAGCTGATCGAGCAGTCCGCCCGGAACGTGCTGCGAGTCTCGATGGAGTTGGGTGGAAACGCCCCGTTCGTGGTCTTCGAGGACGCCGACCTCGACGCGGCGGTCGAGGGCGCGCTGGTCGCGAAGATGCGCAACGTCGGCGAGGCGTGCACCGCCGCGAACCGCTTCCACGTCGCCGCGCCGGTCGCCGAGGAGTTCGCCGGACGCATCGCCGAGCGGATCGGCGCGATGAAGCTCGGTCGGGGCACCGAGGAGGGCGTCGAGGTGGGTCCGCTGGTCGACGAGGACACGCGCGGGAAGGTCTCGGAGCTCGTCGAGGACGCGATCGGGAAGGGCGCCCGCGCGCTCGTCGGCGGCGGGGCCGTCGACGGGCCCGGCCACTTCTACGAGCCGACCGTGCTCGGCGGGACGACGCCGGACGCGCGCATTCTCACCGAGGAGGTGTTCGGGCCGGTCGCGCCGGTGATCGCCTTCGACTCCGAGGCGGACGCGATCGCCGCGGCGAACGCGACCGAGTACGGCCTCGTGGCCTACGTCTACACCGGCGACCTGAAGCGGGCGCTGCGCGTCTGCGAGGCGCTCGAGACGGGCATGATCGGCCTCAACCAGGGGATGGTTTCGAACGCCGCCGCCCCGTTCGGGGGCGTCAAGCAGTCGGGCTTCTGCCGCGAGGGCGGCTACGAGGGCATCGAGGAGTACCTCGAGACCAAGTACGTGGCGATCGACCTCTGAGGCGACGCCGTCCGGGCCGGGCGCGACCCGGCGATGGGCGGCGCGTCGCCCCTGAGAGCGGAGCCGATCATCTAGCCTCGCGCGGCGATGGATGACTGGATCGAGCAGGCGGCGGTGGAGATCGCCGCGCGAGCCGAGGGCGAGATCGGCGCGCTCGTCGGGGTCAGCTCCCCCTCGGGCGACGTCGAGGGGGCGGAGCGGGTGCTCGCGCTCGTCGCGGAGATGCTGCCGCACGGGGCCGCCGCCGGGCGCCTCGCCTGCTCCTCGCCGGGCCACGCTCCCGACATGGTCGCCCGGCTCGAGGGCACGGGCGACGGGCGGCTGCTGCTGCTCGGCCACGCCGATACGGTGATCGCCCACGCCGCCCACGTCCCGCTGCACGCCGAGCGAGGCCGGCTGGTCGGATCGGGCGCGATCGACATGAAGGGCGGGGTGGCGCTGGCGCTCGGGGTCATGCGCGCGCTCGCGGGCGCGCCCGAGCGCTACGCCGAGGTCGCGCTGCTGATCGTCTGCGACGAGGAGTGGCGCACGGCGGACTTCGCGCACGGGCCGCTGTTCGCCGGCTGGGATGGCTGCCTCTGCTTCGAGGCGGGCGAGCGCACCGCCGAGGGGGGCGAGGGCGTCGTCGTCCACCGCAAGGCCGCCGGGACGCTGCAGGTGACCGCGACCGGCCGGGCGGCCCACTCCGGCGCGGCGCCGCAGGAGGGGCGCAACGCGCTGCTCGCGCTCGCGCGCGTCGCGGGCCGTGTCGCTGACGCGCACGACCCGACCGGACCGACCCGCCTCAGCGCGGTGCCGACGGTCATGCACGCGGGCGAGTCGTTCAACGTCGTGCCACCCGCCGGCGAGCTCTGGTGCGACCTGCGCGCCGACCGGCTCGCCGCCTTCGAGCCGCTGCTCGCGGAGATCCCCGCCGAGGACGGGGGCGTCGCGCTCGCTCCCCGCCTCGTGCGCCGCTGGCCGGGGATGGACACGCGCGCGCGGGCCGCGCCAGCGATCGCGGCCGCGGGCGCGGCGCTCGGCCGCCCCGTAGCGGGGACACATCGCGGAGGCGCGAGCGACGCGAGCCACCTCGCGGGCCACGTGGCGCTCACGATCGACGGCGTCGGTCCGCTCGGAGCGGGCGCGCACGCTCCCCACGAGCACGTCGAGGCCGGCTCGCTGCGGGACCGCGCCGAGCTCGCGCTCGCGCTCGCCGCCGCGGTGCTCGGGTAGAATCGCTGCGATGCAGTCCGACGGGGGCCGCCCCGCTCCGCGCGCCCGCAGGGTCGGGGCGCTCTTCTCCCGTTCGGTCCAGGCCTTCCTGGGCGACCGCTGCACCCAGGCCGCGGCCGCGATCTCCTACTACGGCCTCTTCTCGCTGTTCCCGCTCACGATCCTCACCGTCGGCGCCTATGGGCTCGTCGTGGGAACGGACGACGCGCGCGCGACGGTGACCGACTTCCTGCTCGCAGAGCTCCCGCTACAGCGCGGCGAGGGCCGTCGCGAGATCGAGTCGCTGCTCGACCAGGTCAGCGGCAACGCCGCCGCCTTCGGCATCGTCGGCGTGGCGGGGCTGCTGTTCTCCGCCAGCGGGCTGATGGGGGCGGTCCGCAGCGGCGTCAACCGCGCCTTCGGGGTCGACCAGCGCCGCCCGCCGCTGGTCGGGAAGCTGCTCGACATCGGGCTCGTGCTGCTCGCCGCCGTGGGGATCCTCGGGACCGTCGGGGTCACCGTCGTGGTGCGGGTAGCGGGCGGGCTCGGCGGGGTCGTCGAGCTGGCCCCGCCGATCCTCACCTTCCTGGCGATGCTCTTCGCCTACCGCGTCCTGCCCGCGAAGCGGGCGCGGATCGCGGACGTCTGGCCCGGAGCGCTGGCGGCGACCGTCGGCTACGAGCTGGCGAAGGTCGGCTTCACCGTCTATCTCGACAACTTCGCCAACTACGGTGCGATCTACGGCTCGATCGGGGCGGTGATCGCCTTCCTCGTCTTCCTCTTCGTCGCCGCCAACCTGTTCCTCTTCGGTGCGGAGATGGCCCACGAGTGGCCCACCGCGCGCGCGGCGACCGTGGCGGACTTCGAGGGGGGACCACCGTTTCGCGAGCGACTCATGGGGGGGCTGAAGGGCCTCGTCCGCTGAGGGCGGCGACGCCTCGTCCGCTGAGGGCGGGGTATGCGCCGCGGCGGCTCCGCGCGCGGCGCCGGGCTACTCGGCCCGCGAGCCCTCGGCCATCCTGCGCAGGTCGAGCGCGGAGTCGAGCACCGCCTCCTCGACGCCCTGCTCGAGCGCCACCTCGCGGATCGTCCGCCGCGAGGCGACGGCCTCCTTCACGATCTCCGTCGCCCGGTCGTAGCCGATGTGCGGATTGAGCGCGGTGGCGATCGCAGGAGTCGATCCGGCGTGGGCCGCGGTGCTCTGCTCGTTGGCGGCGATGCCGTCGACGCACCTGCTCGCCAGCAGGGTCGCGGCGCTCGCGAGGATCGCGATCGAGTCGAGCAGGTTGCGGGCGATCACCGGCACGCGCACGTTCAGCTCGAAGTTGCCCTGGGTGCCCGCGATCGTGATCGTGGCGTCGTTTCCGATCACCTGCGCCGCGACCTGAAGCACGACCTCCGGGATCACCGGGTTGACCTTCCCCGGCATGATCGAGGAGCCCTTCTGCAGCTCGGGCAGCGAGATCTCCGCCAGGCCGGTGCGCGGGCCCGAGCCCATGAGGACGAGGTCGCTCGCGATCTTCGTCAGCGAGACGGCGACGACCTTGAGCGCGCCGGAGAGCTCGACGAGCGCGTCGCGGTTTGCCTGCGCCTCGAACGGGTCCGCGGGGCCCTCGACGGGGACCCCGGTGGCCTCGACCAGGCGCGCGCGGGCGCCGGCGGCGAAGTCGCGGTGGGTGTTGAGGCCCGTTCCGGTCGCGGTGCCGCCGAGCGGTACCTGTGATGCCCGCGCGAGCGTGCCGGCTACCCGCGCGTGCCCGAGCCGGATCTGTGCGGCGTAGCCGGCGAACTCCTGCCCGAGCGTCACGGGGACCGCGTCCATCATGTGCGTGCGGCCGGCCTTGACCACGTCCGCGAACTCGGTGGCCTTCGCCTCGAGCGAGGCCGCCAGCAGGTCGAGCGCGGGCAGGGCGCGGCCCGTCGTCTCGGAGACCGCCGCGAGGTGCACCGCGGACGGGAACACGTCGTTCGAGGACTGGCCCATGTTGACGTGGTCGTTGGGGTGGACTCCCTCGCCGGCGAGGTTTGCGATCACCTCGTTCGCGTTCATGTTGGTCGAGGTGCCGGAGCCCGTCTGAAAGACGTCGATCGGGAACTGCTCGTCGTGCTCGCCGCGGGCCACGGCGTCGGCCGCGGCCGCCGTGCGCTCGGCGATCTCCGCGTCGAGCAGCCCCAGCTCCGCGTTGGTGCGCGCGGCGGCCGCCTTCACGTGCGCGAGCATCCGCACCACGGAAACCGGCACCCGCTCTCCGGAGACCGGGAAGTTCTCGACCGCCTTGCTCGTCTCCGCGCCCCACAGCTCCCGCCCGTCCGCCATCATCGCTCCCCTCGCCTCGCGGATCTCGTCGCCGGGAGGCTAGTGGACCCGCGTCGAAGGTCCACGAACGTCCCGCAATGGCGGCGACAGCGGGTAACGCGGGACGTTCGTCGAGCCGGACCCTCAGCCCGTCCGCCGCCCGGCGCGCCTGCCACGCAGGAAGGCCGGCGCCCCCACGTCGACGGAGAGCAGCTCCGACCGCAGCCGCCGGCGGAGCTCGTAGCCGACCCCCTGCGAGCCCGTCTCGCCGCGCTCGAGCGCTCCGATCAGGTATCCGAGCTGGACCGCGGAGCGCCCACCCGGATCGCGCGCCGCGGCTGGCGCCAGCTCGGCCGCGACCTCGACGTAGGCGTTACCGACCTGCTGCAGGTCGCCGCCCGCGGTCGTGTCGCCGATGCACTCCGACAGCGGAGTCCCGGCGAGCCTGACGGGGGCGGGCGCGCGCTCGAGCGCGGTGCGCACCGCCGGCGGGCCCTCGCGGCAGGCGGCGGGCACGCGCTCGGGGTCCTGGGAGCAGCCCGCGGCGAGCAACGCGCCGAGCAGGGCGCCCGATGCCACCGGTCGCACTCTCATGCTCGCGATCCTACGCGCGGCGACGGATCGGTCCGGCGCGGTGCATAGCATCGTCGATCGATGACGCTCGAGGTCGGCGATCCGCTCGCCCACCGTGCGCTGCAGGCGCTGCTGCGCGCGGAGACGTCCGTGCGCCGCGCGCTGGCGGCCGAGCTCGAGCGGGAGGGGGTCTCGGCAGCCGGCTTCTCCGCGCTCGTCGTGCTCACGACGGCGGGGGGAACGCTCGAGCTGCGCGCGCTGCGGCGGCGGCTCGGGTGGTCGAAGGCGAACGCGACGGAGGTCACGCTCACGCTCGAGGCGCGCGGGCTCGTGCGCCGCCGCAGGCTGGACCGCGACCGCCGGGCGGCGGCGGTCGACCTGACGGGCGACGGGCGACGGCTCGTCGAGCGGCTCTTTCCCGGCCACGCCAGCCGCGTCAGCAGCGCGTTCTCGGCGCTCGACGAGCAGGAGAAGCGCAGCCTCGCGGAGATCTGCCGCAAGCTCGCGGCCTGAGGCCCGGCGCTCGGCACCCCCGGAGCCTGTAGGAGCCGCCGTCGCCGGCGGGGCAGGCCCTCGCCGTAGAATCGTCCGCCCTTGGCCCGCTACGAGCCCGTCGACGCCCAGCAGTCCTTTCCCGAGCTCGAGGTTCGAATCCTCGCGCAGTGGCGCGAGCGCGACGTCGTCCGCGAGTCGATCCGGCGCCGCGCCGGGGGCGAGCCCTACGTCTTCTACGAGGGTCCGCCAACGGCCAACGGGAGGCCGGGCGCCCACCACGTCCTCGCTCGCGTCTTCAAGGACGTCTTCCCACGCTTTCACACGATGCGCGGCCGGCTCGCGCAGCGCAAGGGCGGCTGGGACTGCCACGGGCTGCCGGTGGAGCTCGAGGTCGAGAAGGAGCTCGGCTTCAAGAGCAAGGAGGACATCGAGCGCTTCGGCGTGGCCGAGTTCAACGCCCGCTGCCGCGAGTCGGTGCTGCGCTACATCGAGGACTGGAACGCGCTGACCGAGCGGATCGGCTTCTGGCTCGACACCGACGACGCCTACTACACGCTCGACGACGGCTACATCGAGTCGGTCTGGTGGTCGCTCAAGCAGGTGTGGGAGAAGGGGCTGCTCTACGAGGGCCACAAGGTCGTGCCCTACTGCCCGCGCTGCGGCACGGCGCTCTCCTCGCACGAGGTGGCGCTCGGCTACAAGGACGTCGTCGACCCGTCGGTCTTCGTGCGCTTCCCGGTCGCGGGCGAGGCGGGAGTCTCGCTGCTGGGCTGGACCACGACGCCGTGGACGCTGCTCTCGAACGCCGCGCTCGCGGTCAACCCCGAGGTCGAGTACGTGCGCGCCCGGGTCGGCTCGGAGGAGCTGATCCTCGCGGCGGCGCTGGTGCAGCGCGTGCTGGGAGACGACGTCGAGACGAGCGACCCCGTCCGGGGATCGGAGCTCGAGGGGCTCGCCTACGAGCCTCCCTTCTCCTACGTCACCGACTACGGCGAGCGGGGCCACACGGTGCTGGGAGCCGACTTCGTCACCACCGACGACGGCACCGGGGTGGTGCACACCGCCGTCGCCTTCGGCGAGGACGACTTCCAGCTCGGCGAGCGCTACGGGCTCGAGCTGCAGAACCCGGTCAGGCCCGACGGGACCTTCGACGAGCGCATGGGCCCGTTCGCCGGGCGCGCGGTGAAGGCCGCCGACGCCGACATCGTCGAGGCGCTCGAGGCCTCGGGGCTGCTCTACAAGGCCGAGCCCTACGAGCACTCCTACCCGCACTGCTGGCGCTGCGAGACGCCGCTGCTCTACTACGCGAAGTCGAGCTGGTATGTGCGCACGACCGCGCGCCGCGACGAGCTGCTGGCGGCCAACGAGACCGTGAGCTGGCACCCCGAGCACATCAAGCACGGCCGCTTCGGCAACTGGCTCGAGAACAACGTCGACTGGGCGCTCAGCCGCGAGCGCTACTGGGGCACGCCGCTGCCGATCTGGCGCTCGGAGGACGGCGAGGAGGTGATCTGCGTCGGCTCCCGGCAGGAGCTTCGAGAGCTCGGCGCCGAGGTGCCCGAGGACCTGCACCGCCCCTACGTCGACGAGGTGACCTTCGAGCTCGGCGGCAAGACGATGCGCCGCGTGCCCGACCTGATCGACGTCTGGTGGGACTCGGGCTGCATGCCCTTCGCGCAGTGGCACGCGCCGTTCGAGAATCAGGCGACCTTCGAGCAGCGCTTCCCGGCGCACTACATCTGCGAGGCGCTCGACCAGACGCGCGGCTGGTTCTACTCGCTGCTGACGGTCTCGACGTTGCTCTTCGGGCGCGCGTCCTACGAGACGGTGCTCTGCCTTGGGCTGATCCTCGACGCAGAGGGGCAGAAGATGTCGAAGACGAAGGGCAACGTGGTCGTCCCCTCCGAGGTGATCGACGAGCACGGGGCGGACGCCTTCCGCTGGTACTACTTCACCTCCAAGCAGCCGTGGGACGGCTACCGCTTCTCGCTCGAGACCGTCGGCGAGTCCGTGCGCC
>JBPCKX010000005.1:0-18468 GCA_051003875.1 Thermoleophilaceae bacterium | reverse complement strand
GGCGCCCGTCGTGATCTGGCCGAAGATCAGATGCTCGGTCACCCGCCCGCCGAGCAGGACGACGAGGTAGTCGAGCAGCTCCTCCTTGGTCTTCAGGTAGCGGTCCTCCTCGGGGAGGTTGAGCGTGTAGCCGAGCGCGCGCCCGCGCGGGATGATCGAGATGCGGTGCACCTTCTCCACCGACGGCAGCAGCTCCGAGCAGAGCGCGTGGCCGGCCTCGTGGTAGGCGACGACGCGTTTCTCGTGGTCGGTGATCACACGGCGCGACTGCATCCCCGCCACCACCCGCTCGAGCGCCGCCTGGAAGTCGACCGTGAGCAGGCTCGCGCGGCGGTCGCGCCCGGCGAAGATCGCCGCCTCGTTGCAGAGGTTGGCGAGGTCGGCGCCCGTGAGCCCGCTCGTCTGCCGCGCGATCAGCTCCAGGTCGACGTCCTCGGAGAGCGGCTTGCCCTGCGTGTGCACGCGCAGCATCTGCTCCCGCCCTCTGAGATCGGGGGGGCTGACGAAGATCTGGCGGTCGAACCGGCCCGGCCGCAGCAGCGCCGGGTCGAGCTTCTCGAGCAGGTTCGAGGCGGCAATCACGACGACCTCGTCGCCGCCCTCGAAGCCGTCGAGCTCGACGAGGAGCTGGTTGAGCGTCTGGTCCTTCTCGCCGGAGATGTCGTTCCCGCGCGTGGCACCGACGGCGTCGAGCTCGTCGATGAAGATGATCGCAGGCGTCTCCTTGCGCGCCTCGCGGAAGAGGCGGCGGATGCGCGCCGCACCGAGGCCGACGAACATCTCGACGAAGGAGGCCGCCGACTGCGCGAAGAACTTCGCATTCGACTCGTAGGCGACCGCCTTGGCCAGCAGCGTCTTGCCGGTGCCCGGCGGCCCGTGCAGCAGGATGCCCTTGGGGACCGTCGCGCCGAGCCGCCTGAAGCGTTCGGGGTCGCGCAGGAACTCGACGACCTCGCGCAGCTCGTCCTTGGCCTCCTCGACGCCGGCGACGTCGTCCCACGAGATCGACTCGGAGGACTTCGGCTTGATCTCCTGCGGCTTCGTCTTCAACGGCATCGAGCGCAGCAGCACGATCAGCACCACGGCGATCACGCCCATGAAGATGATCGGGAGCCAGATGATGGCCCAGTCTTCGAAACCCTGGAACGAGAAGGCGATCGGCACGGTCATGTTCTCTCGTTGTCGGCGCGCGAGCCGAAGAGCATTACCCGCCGGCGGTGACGGCCCCGCCGGGCGGGTCGCCGGCGGCGACGGCCTCGACGCGCAGGATCTCCGCGAGCGCGGCGCCGCCCACCTCGAGCTGCTCGGCCGTCGGCTCGCGCGTCCCGACCACCCGCTGGATCTCGTAGCCGGGACGCCGCAGCGCGCGTGAGACCCGCGTGCCCTCGTTGCGCTCGGACCACGCGAACACCTCGACCGCGACGGCTGCGCTGCCGATCGCGACGGCCGCCTCGGCGGCGGGTCCGCGCAGGCCCGCGCGGCGCGCGGCGGCGTTGCCGAGCGCGGCGGCGCCCAGCATCGGCGCGACGAGGTTCGACCCGCAGCGGTCGTGCTCCTTCTCGGCGCCCGCGGCCTCGCCGTCCTGCTCGTAGGCGGCGATCGACTTGTGCTCGACGCCGTGGTAGGCGGCCAGGTCTCCCGAGCGCAGCGCGAACAGCGCGGGCATCAGGCTGACGAGCCCGATCACCCCCTCGCGCGCGACTCCGCGGGGCCCTGTCGAGCGGATCGCCTGACCCAGCAGCGTCGCGCCCGCCATCGCCCCCAGCGTGCGGGCGTCCTGCATCGGCAGGCGGGCAGCGGGCAGGGCGCGCTTCACGAGCGGGATGACGGCGAGCGCCTCGGCCAGCTTCGTGATGCCCCGCAGGCCCGGGATCGACTCGGTCGCCTCGCCGCCGAGCGAGGGCTTGCGCCCGCTTGCGACCTCGAGCGCCCCGGCGTCGTTGCGCACGGCGGCCGCCCAGTGCGTCGGTCCGTGCACGAGCAGGCCGTTGCGCAGCGCCATGCCCCCGAGGCGCAGCTTCTCGACGGGGTCCTCGGCCTCGCCGACGATCGGCGGCAGCCTGCTCACGCGAGCGTCTCCTGGACGAGGTCCGAGTAGAAGCGCGCGGCGAGGCCGAGGTCCTCGACGGGGATGCGCTCGTTCGCCCCGTGGACGAGCGGCGCTCCCTCGAACAGGTCCATCTTGCTCTGCGGGAAGAACCCGTAGGCGACGCAGTCGGGGAAGGCCGCCCGGAACCAGCGCGAGTCACTGAAGCCGGGCAGCACGACGGGGGTCACCTCCGCGCCGGGATCCTCGCGCGCGACGAAGGCGCGGATGGATTCCATCAGCGGCGTCTCGATCGGGGAGCGGTTGCCGACCACGGTCTCGTCGAAGGTTACGCCGAGCTCGTCGTCGTCGCCGAGGACCGCGCGGATGCGCTCGCGCGCGTGCTCCTCGCCGAGCCCGGGCGGCACCCGGCAGTCGACGCGCAGATCCGCACGCGAGGGGATCACGTTGATCTTCTCCGAGGCGGAGATCATCGTCGGGGTCATCGTGACACCCAGCATCGGCTCGAGCAGCACCGCCGTCGCGGGGCTCTCGGCCTCGACCTCAGCGAAGGCGGCCTCGAGGTCGCCGCCGTCGACCCCGATCGCCGCGAGGAAGGCGTCGGGCTCGGGCGAGCGCTCGAGCTTCACCCGCCCGCCGCCGAGCCGCTCGAGCACCGGCGCGAGCTTCGTGAGCGCGTTGTCGCCGATGCGCGGGATCGAGGCGTGACCCGCCGTGCCGGCGGTCGAGAGCGTGAAGCGGAAGACCCCCTTCTCGGCGACGCAGACGCCGTAGATCCGGCGACCGCCGTACTCGAACACCTGGCCGGCGCCTTCGTTGACGACGATGTCGGCGCGCACCCTGTCCGGGTGCTGCTCGCAGAGCCACTTCGCGCCGTGCTCGCCGCCGGCCTCCTCGTCGGCGGTCAGGACGACCTTGAGCCCACCGGAGGCCGGCCGCCAGCCCTCCTCGGCGAGCGTCAGCGCGGCGGCGACCTCCGCGGCGACCTGACTCTTCATGTCGAGCGCGCCGCGGCCCCAGACATAGCCCGCCCAGGCCATCCCCGACCAGGGGTCGAACGGCTCCCACTCGGCCGGGTCGGCGAGCACGGTGTCGACGTGGCCGAGCAGGCACAGCGCAGGACCGTCGGAGCCGCCGTCGAGCGAGGCGACGAGGTTCGGGCGCCCCTCGACCGAGGAGAGCAGCTCGACCTCGAAGCCGGCGCGCTCGAACAGCCCCCTGAGGTACTCCTGGCAACGCTGCTCGTTGCCGGGCGGGTTGACCGTGTTGAAGCGGATCAGCCGCCGGAGCAGCTGCGTCGCGCGGTGCTCGAGGCGGCCGGGGTCGGGCATCGCCGACGAGTATAGGAAGGGCGCGCCGGCACTCGGAGCGGTCGGGCGCTACAGCGGGAACATCCTGCGGCTGCGCCAGACCCAGCGCAGGTCCCCCCGCGCACGCAGCCGCCCGCGCGCGATGAGCGCCCGCGGGTCGCGCCGCCGCTGGAGGACGTCGACGACGTCCTCGAGGGTCGAGCGGAGCGTCAGCCGCGGGGAGTCGGCACGCCCCGGCAGCGCCCGCGCCGAGCCGCCGGCGACGACCACGTGCCAGGGCTCGGCGTCGCTGAACTGCCACTGGATCGTGCCCGGTCCCGCGGCGGCGCCGGCGTCGAGCCCCGCGGCGATCGACTCGAACAGCAGGCCCACATCCTCCGGCGCGCGCGAGGGGGACCCGTTCTTCTCGCCGATGTAGCCGGCCCGGAGCAGCCGCTTGGTCCGCTCGGCGCGCGCGCGCGGCGCCCCCGCGACGGGGAACGGCGGCGGCCCGGGGAGGTCTTCGAGTGGCAGTCCGGCCGCGCGCAGCTTGGTCAGGATCGAGACGATGCCGGCCTCCGCCAGGTCGACGAAGTCGGCGCCGAAGACGGTCAGGTAGCGCTCGTCCCAGCCGGGCGGGATGATCACCGAGACGGTCGCCGGGAGGATCTCGCGCAGCAGGCCCGACACCGCCGCGGGGACCCCCGGGTCGAGCTCGCGCAGGTCTGAGAGCAGCTTCACCCCGAAGCCGATGTGGCGCTGCTCGTCGGCCTCCACCCGCTCCAGCCCGGCGCGAAAGCCCGGCAGCAGGTCGCGCTCTGCGAGATAGCCCGCGATGAAGCGCTGGCCGGTCTGGGCGAGCGTCGCCTCGATCACGAGGTGGTAGAGCGTCACCGCGGCGGCCAGGCGCGGCACCGAGGGGTCGCCGCGCAGCTCGGCGCACATCCGCTCGAGCCGGCCGAACACGGTGCGAAAGCCCCAGTTGAGGTTCGGCTCGACCGCCCCCAGCGAGCCGCCGATGCTCTCGCCACCGACCCCGGCGACCTCGCGCATGAAGCGGTGGAAGAAGACCGCGTGGCGCGCCTCGTCGGCCTGCTGGGTGGCGAGGAAGTACTTCTGCTCCTCCAGCGGGGCGGCGTCGATGTAGGGCGAGAGGCCGTCGGTGACGGCGTCCTCGCCCGTGAAGAAGAGCGAGTAGTTCCAGATCGCCGCGCGGCGCTCGAAGTCGCTCAGCTCGGTCCGCCACTGCTCGGCGTCGAGCGAGAGGTCGATCTCCGTGGCGCCCCACTGGCCGTGCTCCCAACGGCGGTAGAGATCCTCGTAGGAGACGTTGTCGAGCGGGGTCTGGGTGACGCTGGCGATCGACATGTGGCGACTGGGGGACGCTGCGGCCGATCCTACTCGGCGGGCCGGGGACGCAACCGCGCCGGGAGCGGCGTCGCATCGCGCGGGCTGGGCGGCGCGCGGAACCGCATCCGTCGGTGCTGCGAGAATCGGGCGCGTGGACGAGCGGCTCTTCGAGGAGGATCGCCCGCCCCCCGGGCGCAGCCCGGTGCCGAGCGCCGGCAGGCCGCTCGCGGCACGGATGCGCCCGGCCTCGCTCTCGGAGCTCGTCGGCCAGCAGCACCTGCTCGAGCAGGGCTCGGCGCTGCGGACGGCGGTCGAGCAGGGGCGCCCGCACTCGATGGTGCTCTACGGGCCTCCGGGTTGCGGCAAGACGACGCTGGCGCGGCTGATGGCCGTCACCTCGAGCGCAGCCTTCGAGGAGATCTCGGCGGTCAACGCCGGCCGGCGCGAGGTGCGCGACATCATCGAGCGCGCAGGCCACCGCACCGCGACCGGCGGCGCGCGCACGGTGCTCTTTCTCGACGAGATCCACCGCTTCAACAAGGCCCAGCAGGACACGCTGCTGCCCGCGGTCGAGGACGGGCTCGTGACGCTCGTCGGCGCGACGACCGAGAACCCCTACTTCGAGGTCAACTCGGCGCTGCTCTCGCGCTGCCGAGTCTACGAGCTGGCGCCGCTCTCCGAGGATCAGGTGACCGGGCTGCTGCGGCGCGCGCTCGGCTCGGAGCCGGGGATCCCGGACCCGCCCGCTGTCGAGGCCGGGGTGCTCGAGTTCCTCGCCGCGCGCGCGGGCGGGGACGCGCGCACGGCGCTCTCGGCGCTCGAGCTGGCCTGCGAGACCGTCGGCAAGGGGCCCGTGACGATCCGCCACGCCGAGGACGCGCTGCAACGCCGGGCGGTGCTCTACGACAAGGGCGGCGACCGCCACTACGACACGATCTCCGCCTGGATCAAGGCCACGCGCGGGTCTGACCCCGACGCGTCGCTGCTCTACCTCGCGGCGATGCTCGAGGGCGGCGAGGACCCCCGCTTCATCGTCAGGCGGATGGTGATCCTCGCGAGCGAGGACATTGGCAACGCCGACCCGCGCGCGCTGCAGATCGCCGTCGCCGCCGCCCACGCCGTCGAGCACGTGGGGATGCCCGAGTGCGCGCTGAACCTCTCCCAGGCGGCGATCTACCTCGCGCTCGCGCCGAAGTCGAACGCCTCCACGAGCGCGATCGGCCGGGCGACCGCGTGGGTGAATGAGCACGGCGCGCCCGTCCCGCCCGCGCACCTGCGCGACGCCCACTATCCGGGGGCGCGCGACCTCGGCCGCGGCGAGGGCTACGACTACCCGCACGACCACCCCGAGGGCGTCTCACCCCAGCCGCTGATGCCGCCCGAAGCGACCGGCAGCCGCTTCCTCGAGCTCTCGGACCACGGCGAGGAGAAGGCGCTCGCCGAGCGCCGCCGGCGGATCGACTCCGCGCGCGGGGGGTGAGGGGCGGCGGCGGCGCCCGCGAGGTGAGCCGCTCCCCGACCGCCCGCCGGGGCCGCGTCAAGCCGAGACGCCGTAGGGCTCGACCCGCACCTCCGCGACCGTCCCCGCCCCCGCCGCGAGCCGCGCATCGCGGGTGACCAGTAGCCCGGGGTTCGGGACCCGCGCGCGATCAGCTTGCGAGAATGATCGGCATGGAAGCCGCGACCCGCACGACGACCACAGAGCTCGAGTCCTTCAGCCCGATCGACGGAGGCCGGATCGGCGCCGTCCCGACGGTCCTGCCCGAGCAGGTCCAGTCGGTCGTCGACGACGTCGCCGACGTGCAGCCGTTCTGGGCGGCGCTGCCGGCGCACGAGCGGTCGAAGTACATGCGCCGCGCCGCGCAGGTGATGATCGACTCGCTCGATGACCTGAGCACGCTGCTGACGCGCGAGCAGGGCAAGCCGCGCAGCGAGTCGTACACGATGGAGCTGCTGCCCACGATCGACGCGCTGCACTGGATCGCGCGCGAGGGGCCCGGCATCCTCGCCGACGAGCGCGTCCCGCTGCCGCTCTTCATGAAGCAGAAGCGCGCCCACTTCAACTACGAGCCGCTCGGGGTCATCGCCGTGATCGCGCCCTGGAACTACCCCTGGTCGATCCCGTTCTCCGAGGTCGCGATCGCCCTGATGTGCGGCAACGGGGTGGTGCTGAAGCCCGCGTCGCTGACGCCGCTGATCGGCGACCGGATCCGGGAGGTGTTCGAACGCGCCGGCCTGCCCGAGGGCCTGGTGCGCACGGTCCACGGCGGCGGCGCCGTCGGCCGGGCGCTCGTCGAGTCGAGCGCGGCGAAGGTCTTCTTCACGGGGTCGGTCGAGGTCGGCCGGCAGGTGGGCGTGGCGTGCGCGGAGCGGATGAAGGGGTCGGTGCTCGAGCTGGGCGGCAAGGACCCGATGCTCGTGCTCTCGGACGCGAACCTACCGAACGCCGTCTCGGGCGCGCTCTGGGCCGGGTTCGCCAACGCCGGCCAGACCTGCTCGGGCATCGAGCGCGTCTACGTGATGCGCGACGTCGCCGAGCGCTTCACCGAGGAGCTCGTGCGGGGCGCGGAGGCGCTGCGGGTCGGCGATCCGCTCGACCCCGACACCGAGATCGGGCCGATGGTCTCACGCGAGCAGCTCGGGCTCGTCGCCGAGCTGGTCGACGACGCCGTCGCGGCCGGCGCCGAGCTGCGCTGCGGGGGCGTGCTCGAGGGCCGCGGGGCCGACTACTTCGCCCCCGCCGTCCTGACCGGCGTCAGCCACGAGATGCGCATCATGCGCGAGGAGATCTTCGGTCCGGTCGTGCCCGTCATCACGGTCGACTCGGAGGATGAGGCGATCGCGCTCGCCAACGACTCCGAGCTCGGGCTCGGCGCGTCGGTGTGGACGCTCGACCGCGCGCGCGGGGACCGCATCGCGCGGCGGCTCGAGACGGGCATGGTCTGGATCAACGACCACATGTACTCGCACGGCGCCTGCTCCTGCTCCTGGGGCGGGGTGAAGGACTCGGGGCTCGGGCGCTCGCACTCGAAGTTCGGCTTCTACGAGTGCGTCAACATCAAGCTGCTCGCGTGGGAGCCCTCGCGCACGCGCAACTTCTGGTGGCACCCCTACGACGAGTCGCTCGTAAAGGCGCTGCACGCCGCCGCCCAGCTCCTCTACGGCCGCGACTCCGAGCGTGCCGGCGCGCTCAGGCGGGGCGCCCCCTCGCTGGCGAAGCTCGGCCGCAAGGCCCTCCGCGGCGCGCTGAGACGGTGAGCACGGACCTGGCCGCGGAGGTAGCCAGGGCGCGCTGGTACCACGGGATGGAGCTTCCCGGGGGAATCGTCACCCCGGGCGACTACGACCTGCCGGACACCGCCCGCCGCATCCCGCTACCCGCCTCGCTCGCGGGCATGCGCTGCCTCGACGTCGGCACGCGCGACGGCTTCTGGGCCTTCGAGATGGAGCGCCGCGGCGCCGCCGAGGTGGTGGCGATCGACGTCGAGGACCCCGCCCTGCTCGACTTCCCGCTTCCCCGCCCCGAGATCGAGCAGGCCGGGAGGGAGAGCCTCGGGCGGCGCGACCTGGCCTTCGCGGTCGCCCACCGCGCGCTGGGGTCGAAGGTCGAGCGGCGGCTGGTCTCCGTCTACGACATCACCCCCGAACTGGTGGGCGAGTTCGACTTCGCCTTCATCGGGACGATCCTGCTGCACCTGCGCAACCCCGTCGACGCACTCGCCGCCGTGCGCGGCGTGCTGCGCGGAGGGGGCCGACTGATGAGCAACGACGCCATCTCGGTCCCGCTGACGGTGCTGCGCCACGGCGAGCCGGCGGCGGAGGTCGTGATGGAGCGCGGGCGACCGTTCTGGTACCTGCCGAACCTCGCCGGACGCAGGCGGATGGTGGAGGCCGCCGGCTTCGAGGTGGAGTCCGCGGGCCGCCCCTACCTGATGCGCTACGGCGCCGGCTGGGAGCACCCGGCCGCCCCCCGGACGCCGAGGCGCCCGGGGATGATGCTCCAGCGCCTCGTGCTCCGCCGCGGGGCGCCGCACAGCTGGGTGATCGCCCGGCCGGCGTAGGGACGGGCGGGCGGCGGGCTCCCGGGGGGCGGGCGGGCGCCCCCGCCGGCCCTGCTCGCTAGATCCCGAGCTCCTCCGAGGCCAGCCGCGTACCCTCGAGCCGCGCGGCGATCTTCTGCATCGCGACGTCGCGCGCGAAGTCGGGCGAGCCGTGCTTGGGCTTCTCGTCGCGGCTGAAAGGCGAGAACCCGCAGTCGTCGGTCGCCCCCAGGCGATCGGCTGGGATGTGCTTGGCCGCGGAGACGAGGTCGTCCTTGACCTGCTCGGCGGTCTCGACCTCGGGCGTGAGCGGATCGATCACGCCCATGAAGCAGACCTGCGCAACGCCGTTGGCGTCCTCGCGCCTGTTCTCGCCGCAGAGCGCGTAGACCGTCTCCTTGTCGTCCTCGCTCGCGCACTGGATCAGGAAGTAGCCGGCGTTGATGTTGAACATCTTCGTCAGCAGCTTCTCGTAGGGGACCTCCTTGCTGTGAACGGAGTCGCAGTCCCCACCCGGGCAAGTATGGATGCCGATGTTCTTGCGCTCCTCGGGCGAGAAGCGGTCGATCACGCGGTTGTTCAGCTCGATGAAGCTGTCGAGCATGTCCTTGCCGGTCCAGGGGTTGCGCGAGTCGTTCTTGTTCGCCAGGCGACCCTCGGTGAAGTCGATCGAGACGCGCACCGCACCGGCGTCGAAGCACTGGCGGATGTCCTTCTCGCACTCGTCGCACAGGTCTGCGAGGAACTGCTCGCGCGAGTAGCCGGGAATCTCGCCCTCGAGCGGGTGCAGCAGCATCAGCATCGACGGCGCGATCACGGCCTGCTTGACCGGATGGCTCGCGATCTGCTTGTTCTTCTCGACGAACTCCGAGGCGAAGGTCTTGTACCTGAAGGGCCCACCCGTGAGCCGGGGGAGCTGGCGGTGGTGGCCGTCGTCGAAGATCGCGAAGTACTGGCCGTCGCCGGCGAGGTTGTCCGCCAGGCCGGTGCCCGCGAGCGTGTCGGTGATCGGGTAGGTGGCGAAACTCGACTCGCGCTGCTCGCCGTCGGTGACGTTCGTCTCGCCCGTCTGCTCGAGGCGCCTGATCGAGTCCTCCGCGGCGGCGTCCTGCTCGACCTGGAGCTGCTCGAAGGTGATCTTGCCCTCGTCCAGGTCGGCGTAGGCCTGCTGCAACTTCATCGGTCGCGGCAGCGATCCGACGACTTCGGTGGGAATCGGCATCTGAGCTCTCCTCGGCTTGGCAGGACGTTCGGCGATCGCCCGACCCCGGTGAGGCGTGCGCGCAGTCGCGCGGAAGACCCGGGTGGGCTCGCTCCCGGCAGAGGACGCTAGAGGAGCGGCGTCATCGCTGTCAAGCAAAGCCGGCGCGGCGACCCATGCCCGGCGCGGCGGCGGCCGGAGACGGTCGGCGCCGCGGTCACGAACCCAGGCTCCTCCTACGCTGCGCGCGCCGCGGGGGTGAGCCGCAGGCGGTCGGGCAGGAACGGCACGACGACCCGCTTGACGTACTCGGCGCCGCCGGCGACGATCGCCTTGCGCACGGCCGCCGGGGGGAGCGGCGCGAAGCCGTAGCCGTCCCTGATCCGGTCGGGGAGCAGCGCGATCGTGATGAAGTTGACGGTCTCCAGCAGCGGACGCGCCATCCACGGCACGGGCGGATCGAGCACGATCGCGCGCGCCTTCCCGCGCGCCCACTCGGTCACGTGCAGCGCGTCCCCCTCGAGCATCTCGTGGCGGTAGGCGTCGAGGTCCGAGAGCGTGTCGGGCATGTCCGCGCGCGAGAGCCCGAAGAGCTCTCCGACGACTTTGTAATCCTCCCAGTAGGCCGCCTCCCGCGCGCGCGGCAAAGAGCCGACGTACTTGCGGTAGACGACGATCGCGCTGTCGACGAGCGTGAAGAGCACCCACAGCAGCAGGTCCGGCTGACTCGCCCGGTAGGTCGTCCCGGCCGGGAAGCGGCCGACACCCTCGGTGATCGAGCCCCTGACCCTGCGGTGCATCGCACGCACGTCCTCCGTCACGCGGTCGGCGTCGGTGCGCGAGCCGAAGCCGATCGTGCTCATCACCTGCGCGGTCCGCGCGAGGCGGTCGTAGGGCTCCTCGATCGATGTCGAGTGCGCGAGCAGGCCCTTGACCGCCAGCGGGTGTGCCGCCTGCATCAGCAGCGCGCGCGGCCCCGACAGCGCGATCGCCCGCTCACGGTGCACGATCCGCAGCATCGAGTCGTCGCTGAAGTAGCTGTCCATCGAATCGTGAGGGTAGGGATGGAGGAGAGGGAGCGCGACTTCGAGCGGACTGGCGCCGCGCCCCGGACGAACGTCCCGGGTTGCGCGCCATAGCCGTCATCGCGGGACGTTCGTGCGCTTTCGAACACCGGGGTCGACGAGACGCGCGCCCGGCAGCTCGGCGCCGCCGCGAAGATCGAGACCGGCCCGGTCTGTCCGCCGCGGCCCCTGAACCGGGTGCTCGGCGAGGACTAGACTCGGAGACGATGCCCGCCCAAGCCTACGCCGGAAAGGAGTGCGTCTGCCGGCTCCGGCTCGGGATCTGCGACCAGAGCTGCGTGCAGGGGATGCTCGACACGCCGTTCTACATCGCGTGCCTGAAGCTCGAGGGGCGCAGATGCCTGGTCGTCGGTGGTGGGGACGTCGGCCTCGAGAAGGTCGAGGGGATGCTCGCCTGCAACGGCGACGTGACGCTCGTCGCCCCCGAGGCGACCGAGCCCCTGCGCGCGCTCGCGACGGAGGGCTCGATCCGCTGGGAGTGCCGCAGCTATGAGCCCCGGGATCTCGAGGGGAGCTTCATGGCGATCGCGGCCACGAACGACAGCGAGGTCAACATCGGCGTCTACGAGGACGCCGAGCGCCGCGCGATGCTCGTCAACGTCGTCGACGTGCCACCGCTGTGCAACTTCATCCTGCCGGCGATCATCCGCACCGGGCCGCTCGCGATCGCGATCTCGACCGCCGGCGCGAGCCCCGCGCTCGCGAAGCGCATCCGCGACCAGATCGCGGACGAGTACGGCGAGCCCTACGCGCGGCTGGCGCTGATGCTGAACGAGGCGCGCGGCTGGGCGAAGGGAACGCTGCCCACCTACCAGGACCGCAAGCGCTTCTTCGAGTCGATCGTCAACGGCGACCCCGACCCGGTCGAGCTGCTGCGCCGCGGCGACGAGGATGCCGTGCGCGAGCTGATCGACGCGGCGCGGCAGAGCGCCGGCGAGGCCGTCGCGTAGCGGAGCATCCCCTTCGCGGCGGGCTGCTCGGGGATCGCGAGGAACTGGTCGCCCATGTCGAGGAAGGCCATCCCGGGCGCGCGGCCGCGCAGCGGGAAGCCGAACAGCGAGCGGTAGAAGTCGACCGCCGGCTCGAGCTCCGAGACCTCGAGCGCCACGTGGTTGATGCCGATGGCGCGCGCCACGCCCGCAGTCTCCCAGACGGGCGGGGTACGCTGGCGGGCGTGAGCGAGCTCTCGCACCTCGACGAAGCGGGCCGCGCCCGGATGGTCGACGTCGGCGCGAAGGAGGTCACCGACCGCCGCGCGAGCGCGAGCGCCACGGTGCGGATGGCGCCGGCGACGGCCGCGCGCGTCGAGCGCGGCGACACGCCGAAGGGCGACGTCGTCGCGGTCGCCAGGATCGCGGGGATCCAGGCTGCGAAGCGGACCGCCGAGCTGATCCCGCTCTGCCATCCGCTGGCGCTCTCGTTCGTCGACGTGGAGGTCGCGGTGAACGCAACCGAGGGCACGGTGACGCTCACCGCGGAGGCACGCACGAGCGGGCAGACGGGCGTCGAGATGGAGGCGATGACCGCGTGCGCGGTCGCGGCGCTGACGGTCTACGACATGGTCAAGGGCGTCGAGCGGGGGGTCGAGATCGGCTCCGTCGCGCTGACCGAGAAGACCGGCGGCAGGACCGACTGGAGGCGCACGTGAGGGCCGCGGTGCTGACCATCTCGACATCGCTGTCGATCGACGGCGGCGAGGACCGCTCCGGGTCAGAGCTCTCGGCGCTCTGCCGGGCAGCCGGGCTCGAGACCGTCCACGAGCTGCTGGGAGACGACCACGACAGGATCGCTGCGACGCTGCGCCGGCTCGCCGACGAGGACGGCGTGCGCTTCATCTTCACCACCGGGGGCACCGGCATGACCCCCGACGACGTCACCCCCGAGGCCACGCGCGCGGTGATCGACCGCGAGGCGCCGGGCTTCGCCGAGGCGATCCGCGCCGAGTCGCTCCGGCACACGCCGCTCGGGATCCTGACGCGCGGGGTCGCGGGCATCCGCGGCCGCACGCTGATCGTGAACCTGCCGGGCAACCCGAAGGCGATCGGGGAGTCCTGGCCCGTGCTCGAGCCCACCCTGCGCCACGCCGCCGAGACGCTCGAGCGCGGCGGCTGATGGGAGCGCCCGCGCGGGTCGGGTCCGCGCGGGACGGCGCTGCGATCGAACTGGCGGGCCTCGAGCGCAACTACGGCGAGCGGGTCGCGCTCGCGGACGTGACGGTCTCGCTCGAGCCCGGCAAGACGCTGGTGGTGCTCGGCTCGAACGGCGCCGGCAAGAGCACGCTCCTGCGCGTGCTCGCCACCCTGCTGCGCCCCCACGGAGGCCGCTGCCGGGTCCTGGGCCACGAGCTGCCGGCGGCCGCGCGCGAGGTCTGCGGGCGGGTCGGCTACCTCGGGCACGACCCGCTCCTCTACCGCGACCTGACCGGGCGCGAGAACCTGACCTACCACGCCCGCCTGCACGGCGTCGCCCCCGCGCGGGTCGGTGAGCAGCTCGCGGCGGTCGGGCTCGACCGGCGCGCCGACGAGCCCGTGAGCGACCTCTCGAAGGGGATGGTCCAGCGGCTCGCCGTCGCTCGCGCGACCCTCCACGGCCCGGCCGTCCTGCTGCTCGACGAGCCGCGCGCGAACCTCGACCCGGGTGCCGCCGAGCAGCTCGAGCCGCTGATCGGCCGCGCCGCCGCGGCCACGCGGGTGCTCGTCACCCACGACGTCGCGGGCGGGCTCGCCGAGGCCGACGTCGTGCTCGGCCTGCGCGCCGGGAGACAGGCGTTCGCGCTGGGAAGCGCCGAGGTCGACCCCGCCGCGGTGCGGGCGCTGTTCGCATGATCGCTGTCGCGCTGACGATCCTGCGCAAGGACCTGACGATCGAGCTGCGCACGCGCCAGTCGGTGCCGGCGATGGCGCTCTTCACGATCACCGTCTACGTCCTCTTCCACTTCGGGCTCGACCGCGACTCGCTCGACGGCGAGCTGGCCGCCGGGGTGCTCTGGGTGACGCTGCTGCTGGCGACGGTGATCGGCGTCGCGCGCCTGTTTGCCGCCGAGCGCGAGCAGGGCGGGATCGATGCGCTGCTGCTCGCCCCGGTCGACAGGACGGCCCTGTTCCTCGCCAAGGCCACGGCGCTCTTCCTCTATCTCACCGCGCTCGAGCTGGTGTCGGTCCCCGTCTTCGCGCTGTTGCTGCTCGGACCCGGCCTCGGCGGCGCGCTGCCCGAGCTGGCGGCGATCCTGCTGCTCGCGAACATCGGTCTGGCGGGCGTCGGGGCGCTCGTCGCGGCACTCGCGGTCGAGGCTCGCGCGCGAGACCTGATCGTGCCGCTGATGTTGCTGCCGCTGCTGGTGCCGCTGCTGATCGGCGCCGCCTCGGCCACCGAGCCGCTGCTGCGCGGGTCGCAGTCCGCCGAGGACCTCGGCCGCTTCCTCGGGCTGCTCGGAGCCTACGACGCGGTCTTCGTCCTGATCGCGCTCGCCGTGTTCGACTTCCTGCTCGACGACTGAGGCGATGGTCGCCGCCGTGAATGCCCGAAACGCCGGCCGGCCGGCGTGGTCAGCCCCGCAGCCGCCCGATCGCGTCCGGCGCGGCCGGGTCGATGCGCTCGACCAGGTCCAGCGCATCGAAGTCGCCATCGGCGCTGAGAATGAGGTCGATACCGCGGTTGCGGGCGGTCGCTGCGTGGACGGCGTCGCGTGCCGGCAGCTCGGTGTGCGCGGAGAGCAGCTCGAGGCTGAGCTCGAGGTCGGCGCGCGTGAAGTCGTGCAGCGGCAGTCCCCAGGCGAGGATCTCACGCCCGCGGCGTACCGCGTCGGCGCCGTCCCCGGTGCGCCGGCGACGCACGTGGACGACCTCCTGGACCACCTCGGTGCTCGTCTCGCCGGCGACCTCACCGCCCGCCAACAGAGCGACGAGCGCCCGGCAGGGGTCGCGATAGCGGTGCTCCTCGCCGAGCGCGTAGATGAAGATGTTCGAGTCGACGAAGACCCGCCTCAAGCCTCCCCGCCCCCGCGCTCGTAGAGCTGCTCGATCTCACGCTCGAGCACGGGCCAGTCCTCCACCGGCATCGGCTCGGCCGCGAGGAAGCTCTCGAGCGCGTGCTCGCGCCGCCGCGCGTCGCTCTCGTCGTCGGCGAATGAGCGGTCGATCGCCTCGCGGATCAGCTCGCCCATAGAGCGGCCGGTCGCGGCCGCCTTGCGGCGCAGCAGCTCGTGGCGCCGGTCGTCGAGGAGGAGCTGGGTTCTGCGGTCGAGAGCCACATGTGTACCTTAGCATGTGTAGGTGCCCTGCCAGCGACCTCGCGAGCGGGCCACGTCCCCGTTGCCGAACGTGACTAGCATGTAGTGCGGGTGTACTCCAAGGGGCTCAGGCCACTCTCGATCGCCACCGTCGCGACCGTCGCCATCGCGCTCGCGCTGGTCTTCTTCTACGCGCCCGAGGATGCCGACCAGGGGTTCATCCAGAAGATCTTCTACGTGCACGTGCCGATGGCGATCGTCGCGCTCGGCGGCTTCGTGGCCGGCGGCGTGATGGCGATCAAGCACCTGCGCACCGGCGACCGCTCGTGGGACATGCGTTCCTACGTCGCGATCCACCTGTCGATCATCCTCGGCGCGGGCGTGCTCGCCACGGGCTCGATCTGGGCACGCGCCTCCTGGGGGCACTGGTGGGTGTGGGACGAGCCGGTGCTCGTCTCCTTCCTCGTGGTCTGGCTGCTCTACTGCGTCTACTACCCGCTGCGCTACTCGATCGAGGATCCCGAGCGGCAGGCCCGCTACTCGTCGGTGTTCGCGATCGCCGCGGGCGCCTTCGTGCCGATCAACTTCGTCGCCGTGCGCCTGGCCGAGGCGTACACGCATCCGCGCGTGCTCTCGCAGACCGGCGGCAGCCTGCCCGGCGAGATGCGGCTCACCTTCCTCGTCTCGATCGCGGCGGTGACGCTGCTGTTCGTGACGCTCTGGAAGCTCGAGCTGACCGCGAAGCACGCCTCCTCGCAGCTCAAGCGCCTGCGCCGGCGGCTCGAAGCCACCGCGGTCTGAGTCGATGCTGCCGCTGGCGCTCGACACGCCCGGCAAGTACGTCGCGGGCGCCTACCTCGTCTTCTTCGTGCTGGTGCTGATCTACGTCGCGATCATGGGAGCGAAGATCGCCCGGATCGAGCGCGAGGTGGGCGAGCTGCTCGAGCTGGTGGAGGAGAAGCAGGAGTGAGCGGCGAGCTGCTCGCGCTCGGGATCTCCCACAAGACCGCGCCGCTCGCGGTCCGCGAGCGGCTGGCCCTGCCCCAGCGGCGGGCGGCCGCCGTGCTCGCGGAGCTCACCGCCCACCGCGCGATCCACGAGGCGGTGGCGATCTCGACCTGCAACCGCGCCGAGCTCTACCTGATGTCCTCCGACACGGTCGAGGCCGAGAGCGCGGCGCTCGGGATCCTCGCCAAGCAGGCGGAGATCCGGCCGATGGAGCTGACCGCCTCGCTCTATGCCAAGCGCGGCCCGGAGGCGGTCAGGCACCTGTTCGGCGTCGCCGCCGGGCTCGACTCGATGATCGTCGGCGAGGCGGAGATCCAGGGCCAGGTCAAGCGCGCCTACGAGCTCGCGCTCGCCGAGGGGGCGACCGGCCCGATCACCAACCGGCTCTTCCGCGACGCGCTCGCGGCCGGCAAGCGCGCGCGCACGGAGACCGGCGTCGGCCGCGCGCGGGTGTCCGTGTCCTCGGTCGCGGTCGAGCTGGCGGCCGAGATGCTCGGCGACCTCGGCACCCGGCGGGTGCTCGTGATCGGGGCGGGCGAGAACGGCGAGCTGACCGCCCAGGCGCTGCGCCGGCGGGGTGTTCACACCGTCTTCGTCGCCAACCGCCACTACGACCGCGCGATCGGCCTCGCCCAGCGCTTCGACGGCGTCGCCGTGCGCATCGACGACCTGCCGGGCCAGCTCGCCGCGGCGGACATCGTGGTGAGCTGCACCTCCTCGCCGCACCAGATCCTCGGCCGCGAGGAGCTCGCGCTCGTGAGCGGAGAGCGCGGCGGACGCCCGCTCGTGCTGCTCGACATCGCCGTCCCGCGCGACGTCGACCCGCTCGCGCGCGACCTCCCCGGCGTCACCCTCTTCGACATGGACGACCTCCAGCGGGCGGTCGCGCGGACGCTCGACGTGCGCCAGGCCGAGGCCTCCCGCGCGCAGGCGCTGGTCGAGCAGGACACCGAGCGCTTCGAGCGCTGGCTCGCGAGCCTCGATGTCGTACCGACGATCGCCGCGCTGCGCGCGCGCGGCGACGCGCTCGTGGACCAGGTGCTGCGCGAGAACGAGACGCGCTGGGAGTCGCTCTCGGCGGCTGACCGCCGCCGGCTCGACGTGATGGCGCGGGCGCTCGTGGGCCGGATGCTGCACGAGCCGACGGTGCGGCTGAAGGGCGCGGTCGGCGACGAGAGCGCCTACCTCTACGTGCAAGCGCTGCGCGAGCTGTTCGGGCTCACCGAGGAGGAGGCCCCGGGCCACGAGCGCGAGCGGCCGCCGGCCGCCATCACGGAGCTCGAGTCGCGCCGCCGGCAACGGGGGTGACGGCGGCGCTGCGGCTCGGGACGCGCGGCAGCGCGCTCGCGCTGGCGCAGGCGGGGCTGGTGCGCCGGGCGCTGGAGGAGCTCGGCACCAACGTCGAGCTGGTCGAGATCACGACCTCGGGCGACGCCCGCCCCGGCCGCGAGCAGCCGCAGGCGACCGGCGACAAGTCGCGCTTCGTGAAGGAGATCGAGCAGGCTCTGCTCGCCGGCGAGGTCGACCTCGCGGTGCACTCGGCGAAGGACGTCCCCGGCGAGCTGCCGCCGGGGCTCGCGATCGCCGGCGTGCCCGAGCGCGGCGACGCGCGCGACGCGCTGTGCGTGAGCGGGGGCGCCACTGCCGCGACGGTCGAGGGCCTGGCCGCGGGAAGCCTCGAGGGTCTGCCGGACGGCGCGCGCGTCGGCACCGCGAGCCTGCGTCGCCGTGCCCAGCTCCTCGCCGCGCGGCCGGATCTCCAGGTGAGCGAGCTGCACGGCAACGTCGACACCCGTCTGCGGCGGCTCGGCGGCGCGGAGCTCGACGCGATCGTGCTCGCGAGCGCCGGGCTCGCGCGGCTCGGTCGCGCGGAGGGCTCACCGGTCGCGCTCGAGCTGATGACCCCCGCACCCGGCCAGGGGTGCCTCGCGCTCGAGGCGCGCTCCGACGACGCGCGGGTCGGGGAGCTGGCGCGCCGGCTGACCGACGAGGACGCGCTGAGGGCGCTGACCGCCGAGCGGGCGCTGGTGGTGGGGATCGGCGCGAGCTGCCGCACCCCCGTGGGCGCCTACGCGGCCCTCGACGGGGGAGGACTGCGACTGGAGGCGTTCGCCGGGATGCCGGACGGCAGCCGCTGGATCAGGGACACCGTCGAGGGGAGCCCCGCCGAGGCTGCCGCGCTCGGCCGGGCGGCGGCCGAGCGCCTGCTCGCCGCAGGCG
>JBPCKX010000004.1:0-15881 GCA_051003875.1 Thermoleophilaceae bacterium | reverse complement strand
ACCGCCTGCGCCATGTGCACTTGAGCTCGCTCGACCAGGACGGACATCACATTCCCCTGACAGGCGAAGACGAGGAGCTGTTTACCGGGCTCCTGGAGCGGTGCCGTGATGTGCCATGGATTCTCGAAGCCCCCCTTGGCGGCTGAAGTCGAGCCCGGCAGCGAGGCGTGTCCAAGGCTGACGTCGAGTTTCCCAAGACGAGAGTCGGCGACGATCGCCATCGCCTCCCGAACGCGGGTCGTGAAGCCGCGGACAGCCGTTTCCTGGCATCGGACGAGCAGTATCCCGAATTCGTCGCCGCCGAGCCGGCCGAGGATGTCGGTGCCGCGTGCCGCCAGGCCGAGCGCACCGGCGAACTGGCGCAGCGCCTCGTCACCGGCGGAGTGCCCGTAGCGGTCGTTGAATCCCTTGAAGCCGTCGAGGTCGGCGACGAGCACGAAGCTGTCAATCCCGTCGCGCATCGAGAGCGCCCACTCACGCTCGAGATGTCGGTCCCTACGGTGTTCTCAGTCCGACGGCGTCACCCGCATCATTCGGACGAGCCCGCCGCCGAGGGCGTGGTCACCCCAGCCAAAGCGAACGAGCAGCGGGCCGTCGAACGGCTGGCGCTCGAGGACCTGGAGACGGTCTCCCGGCGCGATCCCGCGATCGGAGAGGTAGCGGAGCATCTCCGGGTCCGAGTCCGAGACCCGCACGAAAGGAGTCGTCCCGTTGGCGCCGCATGCCGTATCGCTCGCGGCGCGGAGCGATCACGCGACCGCCCAGCGGACCAGACGACTGGTTTGGCCACCGAGGAGTCGTCCGTCGAGGGCCCCTTGTGCTACCGATCGCACTGGCGAGGCTCGAAACCCCCAGCAGCGTGTAGATCCCCCAGAACTGCCCCCGCCCTCGCCAAGCCAAAATAACGCCGAAGACGGCCAGTAGGGCAAGCAACGGAAGCACCGGGACGGTTCCGTCCTCGCGCTTGAACACGAGTGCGAGGGTGATCGCGCCGGCGCTGAGCGTCGGGACGATCAGCCAGGCGGGGGATCTCAGAACGCGCTCACGCATGCTCCAGCGGCTCCCTACAGCCGCACCGTCCCGTCCTCCTCGAGCGTCCAGCCGGGGTTGTGGGCGACCTCCCAGGGGTGGCCGGCGGGGTCGATGAAGACGCCCGAGTAGCCGCCCCAGAAGGTCTCGCCTCCGGCGCGCGCGATCGTCGCGCCGGCCTCCTCGGCGCGGGCGATGACGGCGTCGACCTCGGCGGGGGAGCGCACGTTGTGCGCGAGCGTGACCCCGCCCCAGCCGCCGCCGTCCTCGACGCCGCTGTCGGCCGCGAGCTGCGCCCGGTCCCAGAGCGCGAGGACCATCCCGCCCGCCTGGAAGAAGACGACCTCGGCGTCCGCGGCGGCGTCGCTGCTCCAGCCGAGCGCCTCGTAGAAGGCCCGCGCACGCGCGAGGTTCGGGACCCCGAGCGTGACGAGGCTCAGCCGCTGGTCCACCGGGTGCCTCCCATCGGGGCGCGCGGGGCCGCAGGGCCGCCCGCCGGTGCGCCTGCCGCGATCACAGCCCGCTCGTCGCTGCGCCCGCCGCGATCACAGCCCGGAGCCTGGCAGAAACTCGTTCGTGAAGGCACCCACCGCGTCCGGGATCTCCGAGACGATCTCGTTCTCGCGCGCCCAGGCGGTGAACGTGGCCCACTCGCGCGGGTCCTGGTAGCCGAAGGGCTTCCCGCGCGGCGGCGAGAACAGCGGCAACGTCACCCTCACGACCTCGCGCTGGAGCGCCGGGTCGAGGTCGCGGTTCGATTCGAGCAGCCCCTCGATCGCCTTGTCGGGGTCCTTGCGCAGATCCTCGACGCCGCGCCCGAGCGCGGCGATGAACGCCCGCAGGCGGTCGCCGTCCTGCTCGACGGTGTCCTCGTTGGCGACCAGCACCAACTCGTTGTAGGGCGGCACGCCGGCCTCGTCGACGCGGATGATGCGCGGATCGCGACCCTTCAGGCGCAGCTCGGTGCCCTCGTAGTTCCAGAACGCGCCGAGCACGGCGTCGACCTTCTTCGTCAGCAGCGCGGGGGTGAGGTTGAACCCGACGTTGCGCTCCTTCACGGTGCTCGGGTCGACCCCGGCGTCGCGCAGGATCGTCTCGAGGTAGGCGGACTGGTAGTCGATCCCGGCCGTGCCGACGGTCTTCCCGCGCAGGTCGCGCGGAGAGCGCACGCCCGCGGCCGGCAACGAGATGATCGAGGTCAGCGGCTTGCGCACGAGCGCGGCGACAGCCACGACGGGCAGCCCCTCGTCGCGCGCCCGCAGCACCTCCGGCTCGTAGGAGACGGCGAGATCGACGCGCCCGGCCGCCACCTGCTTGATCGGCGCCGCCGGATCGGCGGGCTGGCGGATCTCGACGTCGAGCCCCGCGTCGGCGAAGTGGCCGCCCGCCTCGGCGGCGTAGATGCCGGCGTGGTCGGCGTTCGGGAAGTAGTCGAGCAGGAGGCTCGTCGCGCGCGCCTCCCCGGGCTCGAGCGTGTCCTCCTTCTCCCCGCAGCCGGCGGCCGCGGCGGCCACCGCGAGGGCGAGCAGGCAGAGCAGCAGGCGGGTCGTCTTCGTCATACGGTCCTCTCGGTTCGGTTCCACGGGCAGGCCACTCGCTCGAGCAGCGTCGCGAGCGCGAACAGCGCGACCGCGATCAGCGTCAGCAGCACGATCCCCGCATACACGCGCGGGGTCTGGAGCTGGTTGTTGCCGAGCAGCACGAGCCGCCCGAGCCCCTCGTCAGCACCCGCCCACTCGCCGAAGACGGCGCCGATCACCGACACCGTCGCCGCGACGCGCAGGCCGCTGAAGAACGACGGCAGCGCCGCCGGCAGCTCGACGCTGCGCAGCGTCCGCAGCCGCGAGGCGCCGAGCGAGCGCATCAGCTTCAGGTGCTCGTCCTCGACCGAGCGCAGGCCGTCGAGCACGTTCACGGTGATCGGGAAGAAGCAGATCAGCGCGACGATCGCGAGCTTCGGGCCGATGCCGTAGTCGAACGCGAGCACGAAGATCGGTGCGAGCACGACCACCGGAATCGCCTGGGAGCCGACGAGCAGCGGGTAGGCGGCATCCCGCAGCGCGCGGCTCAGGTGCATCGCGAGCGCGAACAGGACACCCGCGGCGACCGCGATCGCCAGCCCGAGCAGCACCTCGTAGAGGGTCACGCGGGCGTTGTCGAGCAGCAGGTCGCCGTCGTCGCCGAACGCCTGCCACACCTCGACCGGGGAGGCGAGCGTGAGGTCGTCGACCGACCCGAGCGAGGCGACCCACTGCCACGCGCCGACGAAGGCCACCAGCAGCAGGCAGACCAGCAGCAGGCGTCTCATGCGCCGAGCGTCTCCAGCGCGCGGCGGCGCAGCCGCGCGAGCTCGGGGTCTGTCACCGCGGCGCGCCTGTCGCGCGGTCGCGGGAGCGACACGTCGAGCTCGTCGATCACCCGTCCCGGCCGCGGCGACAGCAGCGCGACCCTGTCGGACAGGAACAGCGCCTCCTCGACGTCGTGGGTCACGAGCAGCACCGTGCGCGGCTCCTCGGCGAGCGCGTCGGCGAGCCACTGCTGCATCGATGCGCGCGTGATCGCGTCGAGCGAGGCGAACGGCTCGTCGAGCAGCAGCACCGGGCGGCCCGGCAGCAGCGCGCGCATGAACGCGACTCGCTGGCGCATCCCCCCCGAGAGCTCGGCCGGCCGGGCGCGCTCGAAGCCGCCGAGCCCGAAGCGCTCGAGCAGCGGGGCGGCACGCCTGCGCGCCTGCGCGCGGGGTACGCCCTGGCACTCGAGCGCCAGCGCCGCGTTGCCGAGCGCGTCGCGCCACGGCAGCAGCAGGTCGCGCTGGGGCATGTAGGAGCAGCCCCGACGCCGCGCGGGCGCCCCGCTCTCGCCGCCGACCTCGACGCTGCCGCCATCCGGCTCCTGCAGCCCCGCCACCAGCTCGAGCAGCGTCGACTTGCCGCACCCGGACGGACCGACGATCCCGAGCACCTCCCCGGTGCGAACGCTCAGGTCGATTCCTCCCAGCGCCTCGATCTCCGCGTCGCCCGCGGTCGGCCCGCGGCCGCGCCGCGGGAGCAGCCGCGTGCGCCTCGGACCCGGGAAGCGGCGCTCGAGGGCCACCATCGCCACGCCCGGCGCTCGCTCCGAGATCGGCTCCACCGTGGGAGCCTCGACAGTTGTGGTCCGGCTGGCCTGCATCCGCTCCCTCCGCGGGCATTACCCCACAGGTTCGAAGGGTCAGCGCCGGACGGCCTCGGCCGCGGGCGCTATCTCAGCCCGCCTCTCCGCGAGCCCCCCTGCTCTTGTCGTCGGGGCGGGAGTCTAACGCCTGTCCGGCTCCACGAGCGCCTTCACGAACGTATCGAGCTGCGGCGCGGTCCAGCACTCGAAGACCCCCGTGCAGTGGCTCTCGTAGCCGGCCATGACCGAGTCGCCGTAGTTCCAGTAGAGCCGCGGCTCGGGGTTGAGCCAGAACGTCCTGCCCGCGCGCGCGGTCACGGCGGCGAACGCCTCGGTGTGGGGATCGCGACCGTTGCAGCGCGCGTCGCCGAGGACGATCAGCGTGGAGCGCGGCTCGAGGTCGTCCGCGACCTGCTGCAGGAACTCGGCCCAGACGCGCCCGTAGTCGGTGTAGCCCGAGACGTCGGCCACGCCGGCGTCGGCCGCGATCGCGCGCGAGACCGCGGCGAAGGACCGCTCGCGCGCGAACAGGTCGGTGACCTCCGAGATCCGCTCGACGAACACGAACGAGCGCAGCTTGCGGAACGAGTCGTGCAGGGCGTGCAGGACCGAGAGGAAGAAGACGCTCGCACTCGCGACGCTCGTCGACACATCGCACAGCACGAGCAGCTCGGGGCGGCGCGGGCGGCGCGGGCGAAAGCGCAGGTCGAGCGGCACGCCGCCGGTCTCGAGCGAGCGGCGCATCGTGCGGCGCACGTCGACGGCCGCGGAGCGACGGCGACCGCGCTGCTCGCGATCGCGCGTCGCGAGGCGCCTGCGGAGCTGCGCGACCACGCGGTGCACGGCCGCGAGGTCGCGCGCGGGGTCGGTCGGCAGCGCGCGGTCGAGCTCTCGCAGCGGCTTGGCGGGGGGGAGCGAGCCCGTCCGCTGCGCCAGCGCGCGCTCCAGTTCGCGGCGGACGTGGCGCTCGAAGGACCGCAGCCGCTCGCGCGGCACCGCGTCGGGGTCGGGCGGCGCCCCCGCTCCCGCCCGCCCCGCGGCCTTCAGCCCGAGCGCGCGCCGGATTCGCTGGACGTCCACCCCGAGCACGCCCGAGCGGTCCGCGCTGCGCCCGACGGCGGCGATCGCGAGCCGTGCGAGGTCGCGCAGCTCGCCGTCGGAGCCCTCGCGCAGCGCGGCGCGCAGGCGGCCGCGCAGCTCGTCGAGGTCGAGCCGCCCCGCCGGGGCCTCGGGCGCGGGCCGCTCGCCCCCCTCGCCCGCGGCCGCGGCGGCGTGCTCGGCGGCGCGGAAGAAGAAGCGGTCGAAGACCAGCTCGAGCACGCGCCTGTCCTCGCGCGACTTCGCGAGCGTCGCCGCGAGCGCCTCGCGGAAGTCTTGCTCGCGGGTCCAGCCGATCACTCCCAGCGCCTCGAAGGCGTCGAGCAGCTCCGAGGTCCCGACCGCCAAGCCCTCCGCGCGCAGCTCGTCGGCGAGCTCGAGCAGGCGGGGGGCGATGCCCGCGGCCGCGGGGGCCTCGCCGCTCACCACGCCACGCCGACGCGCTCGGCCACGAGCTCGAGGTCGGTGCGGTGCTTGACGATGACGCTCATCGTGCGCCGCAGCAGCTCGTCGTCGACATCGTCGGCGCCGAGCAGCAGCAGCGCGCGCGCCCAGTCGATCGACTCGGCGATCGACGGCGGCTTCTTGAGGTCGAGCTCGCGCACCATCTGGACCACCTCGACGAGCTTGCGCGCGACATCGGCCTGCAGCTCGGGTGCGTGCAGGCGCACGATCTCGAGCTCGCGCTCGGCGTCGGGGTAGTCGAGCCAGAGGTAGAGGCAGCGGCGCTTGAGCGCCTCGCTCAGCTCACGCGAGTCGTTCGAGGTGAGCAGCACGAGCGGCCGCGAGCGCGCCTCGACGACGCCGAGCTCGGGGATCGAGACCTGGAAGTCCGACAGCAGCTCGAGCAGCATCGCCTCGAACTCCTGGTCTGCCTTGTCGATCTCGTCGATCAGCAGCACCACCGGCTGCTCCCCCGAGATCGCCCGCAGCAGCGGGCGTTCGAGCAGGAACTCCTCGCCGAAGATGTCGTCCCTGACCTCCTGCCAGCCCGCGTCGGAGGCCTCGACCTGTATCCGCAGGAGCTGCTTGCGGTAGTTCCATTCGTAGAGGGCCTTCGCCTCGTCGAGCCCCTCGTAGCACTGCAGCCGGATCAGCTCGCGCCCGCTCGCGCGCGAGAGCGCCTTGGCGAGCTCCGTCTTGCCGACGCCGGCGGGTCCCTCGACCAGCACCGGCTTGCCGAGCCGGCCGGCCAGGTGGCAGACGAGCGCCGTCGGCTCGCCCGCGAGGTATCCCGCTCTCCCCAGCTCGGAGCGCATCTGCTCGATCGAGGCGAAGTCCGCGGTCACCTTCGAGAGGATACTTTCGGGCCGTGCGCGCGATCCTCGCCCAGCTCGACCTGCCCGGCCTCGGACGCGAGGGTCCGGACGACCTGCGGAGTCTGTTGCGGGGCTTCTTCGTCGTCTTCGGGATCGGGTTCGCGGTCGCCGTCGTCGGCCACGTGATCCGGTCGCGCGCCCTGCAGGCGGGCGGGATCGCGCTGGTCATGCTCGCCACCCTGCTGTTCATGGTGGCCGTCTTCTCGCACGGCTGAGAACACGTTCTGAGTGCGGTCCGGCGGAGCCGCGCTCCACGCTGCTCTATCCTCCCCCGCTGTCGCCCCGCAAGCTGAGGAGGCCGTCGTG
The DNA here is from genome assembly GCA_051003875.1 of Thermoleophilaceae bacterium. Taxonomy (GTDB): domain Bacteria; phylum Actinomycetota; class Thermoleophilia; order Solirubrobacterales; family Thermoleophilaceae; genus JAAYBF01. Next base: position 8,976 of record JBPCKX010000004.1, on the reverse strand, counting down.
TCCGAGGTAGCCGAGGTCCAGTCCGGTCTCGAGGGCGTCGTAGCGTTCGCCACCGAGATCGCCGAGCCCGACAGGGAGGGCGGCGCCCTGCGCTACCGCGGGGTGGATATCGAGGAGCTCGTCGGACACGTCTCGTTCGAGAAGGTCTTTGGCCTGCTCGTCGACGGCACGTTCGAGCCGGGCCTGCCGCCCGCCGTCCCGCACGCCCTCTCGGTGCGCACCGCGGACCCGCGCGTGGACCTGCAGGCCGCGCTCGCGATGCTCGCCTCGGAGTGGGGGCTGGGGCCGGTGATCGACATCTCCGATGAGGAGGCACGGGCGGAGATGGCGCGCGTCTCGGTGATGGCGCTCTCGTTCGTGGCGCAGTCAGCGCGCGGCGCCGGGCACGCCCCGGTCCCCCAGCACGAGATCGACACGGCCCGCTCGATCCCCGAGCGGTTTCTGATCCGCTGGCGGGGGGAGGCGGACCCGCGCCACGTGCAGGCGATCGACGCCTACTGGATCGCCGCCGCCGAACACGGGATGAACGCGTCGACGTTCACCGCGCGCGTGGTCACCTCTACGGGAGCCGACGTCGCCGCGGCGCTGTCCGCCGCGGTAGGGGCGCTCTCGGGGCCGCTGCACGGGGGAGCGCCCTCGCGCGTGCTGGCGATGCTGGATGCCGTCGAGGCCTGCGGCGACGCCGAGGCGTGGGTGAAGGACTGGCTCGACAGCGGTGAGCGGCTGATGGGCTTCGGGCACCGCGTCTACCGCGCCGAGGACCCCCGCGCACGCGTGCTGCGCCGCACCGCGCGCGAGCTCGGCGCGCCGCGGCTCGAGGTGGCCGAGGCGCTCGAGCAGGCCGCGCTCGCGGAGCTCAAGGCGCGCAAGCCCGACCGCGTGCTCGCCACCAACGTCGAGTTCTGGTCTGCGGTCGTGCTCGACTTCGCGCACGTGCCGCCGCAGCTCTTCACGCCGCTCTTCTCCTGCGCGCGCGTTGGGGGCTGGGCGGCGCACATCCTGGAGCAGAAGCGCGAGGGACGGTTGATCCGCCCCAGCGCGCGCTACGTCGGGCCGGGTCCGCGCTCGGTCGACGACGTCTGAGCCGCGGGCGGCAGCCGCCTGCCGCGGCTATCGTGCTCCGACATGTCCTCCGAGTACATCTACACCATGTACAAGGTCTCGCGGACCCATCCGCCCGACCAGCAGGTGCTGACCGACGTCTCGCTCAGCTTCATGCCGGGCGCGAAGATCGGCGTGCTCGGCTACAACGGCTCCGGCAAGTCGACGTTGCTGCGGATCATGGCCGGGGTCGACACCGACCATCGCGGCGAGGCCCAGCTCCACCCGAGCGCCAGCGTCGGGATGCTCGAGCAGGAGCCGCGGCTCGACGAGGCCAAGGACGTGCGCGGCAACGTCGAGGACGGCGTACGCGAGCTGCGCGACCTGCTCGACCGCTTCAACGAGCTGGCGGCCGACTACAGCGAGGAGACCGCCGACGAGTTCGCCCGCCTTCAGGATCGCATCGACGCGGCGGACGCCTGGAACCTCGACACGATGCTCGATACGGCGATGGACGCTCTGCGCCTGCCGCTCCCCGACGCCGAGGTAGGCAGGCTCTCGGGCGGTGAGCGCAGGCGGGTGGCGCTCTGCCGCCTGCTGCTGAGCGCGCCCGACCTGCTGCTCCTCGACGAGCCGACCAACCACCTCGACGCGGAGTCGGTCGCGTGGCTCGAGCGCCACCTCGAGGAGTACGCCGGCACCGTCGTCGCGGTGACCCACGACCGCTACTTCCTCGACAACGTCGCGGGCTGGATCCTCGAGCTCGACCGTGGCCGTGGGCTCCCCTTCAAGGGCAACTACTCCTCGTGGCTGGAGCAGAAGCGGGAGCGCCTCGCCCAGGAGGAGCGCAAGGAGACGGCGCGTACGCGGACGATCGCCGCCGAGCTCGATTGGGTGCGCCAGAACCCGAAGGGCCGGCGCAAGAAGAGCAAGGCGCGTCTCGCGCGCTACGACGACCTGCTGGCCGAGGAGCGCCAGGTGAAGCTCGACAGCGTGCAGATCCACATCCCGGCGGGGCCGCGGCTCGGCGATGTCGTGATCGAGGCCGAGCACCTGCGCAAGGGCTTCGGCGAGCGGCTGCTGATCGAGGACCTGTCCTTCTCGCTCCCGCCGGCCGGGATCGTCGGCGTGATCGGGGCCAACGGCGCCGGTAAGACGACCCTCTTCCGCATGATCACCGGTGCCGAGGAGCCCGACTCCGGGGTGCTGCGGCTCGGCGACACGGTCGAGCTCGCCTACGTCGACCAGTCGCGCGATGCGCTCGATCCGGAGAGCAACGTCTGGGAGGAGATCTCCGGGGGGCGCGACTCGATCGAGGTCGGCGATCGCGAGATGAGCTCGCGCGCCTACGTCGGCGGCTTCAACTTCAAGGGCTCGGCGCAGCAGCGCAAGGTCGGCACGCTCTCGGGCGGAGAGCGCAACCGCGTGCACCTCGCGAAGCTGTTGCGCACGGGCGGGAACCTGTTGCTGCTCGACGAGCCGACCAACGATCTCGACGTCGACACGCTGCGCGCGCTCGAGGAGGCGCTACTGGCCTTCGCGGGTTGCGCTGTGGTCATCTCGCACGACCGCTGGTTCCTGGACCGCGTCGCGACCCACGTGCTCGCCTTCGAGGGCGACTCCGCCGTGCGCTGGTTCGAGGGCAACTTCGAGGCCTACGAGGAGCACCGCCGCGAGCGGCTCGGCGCAGAGGCGGACCGGCCGCACCGCATCACCTACAAGAAGCTGCTGCGCGCCTGAGCGGACGCGGACGTGCGACGACCACCCCGGGGGAGGAGGTGGCCGTCGCTGCTCCGTTGGGGGAGGGAAGCCGGGCGTCCCTACACGTCAGGGTCGTCTATGGCCCGGCCTCTGGGGACCTATCGGCCGCTCGCCGGGAGACCTTGAGCGATCCGTGCATACTCACGCGGTGGCGGCTGACCCGTTGACGGCGTCCCGCAGGCGGCTGGTGCTGATCGCCTGCATCCTCGGCTCGACGGTGGTCACCGTCGACTCGACCGTCGTCAACGTCGCCCTGCCGGCGATCCGCGCCGATCTCGGTGGCGGCTTCGCCGGGCAGCAGTGGACGACCAACGCCTACCTCGTGACGCTCGCCTCGCTGATCCTGGTGGCTGGGTCGCTCGGCGACATCTTCGGCCCGAAGCGGGTCTTCAGCGCCGGGCTCACCGCCTTCGGCATCACCTCGGGCCTCTGCGCGCTCGCGCCGACGATCGAGACGCTCGTGGCCGCGCGGGCGCTCCAAGGGGTATCGGGTGCGCTGCTGACCCCCGCCGCGCTGGCGATCATCGTGACGACCTTCCCCGAGCAGGAGCGCGGCCGCGCAGTCGGGGCCTGGACCGCGTGGGGTGCGATCGGATTCGTGCTCGGCCCGCTCGTCGGCGGGCAGCTCGTCGACACCGGCTCGTGGCGCTGGATCTTCGCCATCAACGTACCGCTCGTGCTCGGCACGCTGCTGCTGGTCGCGCGGGCGGTGCCGAGCGACGATCGCAGCCGCGGCGCGAGGACGCGGGTCGACGTGGTCGGCGGCGGGCTCTGCGCCCTCGGGCTCGCCACCGGAACCTTCGGCCTGATCCGCCAGCCCGGGACCGGGTTCGCCGATCCGACGGTCTTCGGGCCGCTGGCCGCTTCGGTCGCGCTGATGGCCGGCTTTTTCCTCTACGAGGCACGCGCACCCCACCCGATGCTCCCGCTCGGCCTGTTCCGGCGCCACAACTTCGCCGTCGGCAACCTCGAGACGCTGCTGATGTACGCCGGCCTGTCGCTGCTGTCCTTCTTTCTCGTGCTGTTCCTGCAGCAGGGCGCCGGCTACAGTGCCGTCGCGGCGGGCACGGCGATCGCGCCCGTCACGGTGGTCATGTTCGTGCTCTCGGCGCGCTTCGGGGCGCTCGCCGACCGCCACGGGCCGCGGCTCTTCATGGCCGTCGGGCCGCTCGTCGCCGCGGCCGGGATGGCGCTTCTCACACGCCTCGGCAACGACCCCCGGTACCTCACCGACCTGCTGCCGCCGCTGCTCGTCTTCGCGGTCGGGCTCGCGATCACCGTGGCCCCGCTGACCGCGGCGGTGCTGGCCGGCGCCGACGAGCACAACGCCGGGATCGCCAGCGGGGTCAACAACGCGATCGCGAGGTTCGCGGGCCTGCTCGGCATCGCCGCCGTCGGCGCGATCGTCGCGGCCCGCTACGGCGACGCGGCGGACTCATCGGAGGGCGCCTTCCATCTCGCGATGGCGATCTCGGCGGGCCTGCTGGCGGGCGGCGGCCTGCTCGGGCTCTCGATCCGCAACCCGCGGCGCAGGGTGGAGGCCGGCGATTGCCCCGGCGGTCAGCTCAGTGGCGCTCCGGGCGACGCGTTGGAGCATCCTGGTCATGGGGATCTCCGGCCTCGGGTGGAGGCTCGCTAGCGCCGAGCGACGGCCGCCGGCGCCGTTCGGTCGGCGCGTCCTCGGGGGCGATGTGCACGGTCCTGCCCTCCCGGGGCTCGGCCTCGGGGTGTGCGCCCGGTCCGGCCTCGGGGTGTGCGCCCGCTCCGGCCCGACGATCGGGCCCGGCGCCCCGAGCCCTGGGCTCGCGCAGCTCGGCAAGGTCGTCCGCGGGGCGTCTGGAGCGGGCGTGCGCGCCGGCACCCGCGAGGATCGCCGCACACGCGAACGCGAGCACGCTCTGACCCAGCGGCCGGTCGAACAGCCGCACGACGATCAGCAACCCCGACCAGAGCCCCGCCGCGAGGATCGCCGTGCCGTCGCCGAAGGGAAGGTGGAATCGCCGGCGGTCAGCGCGCTTGCGCAGCAGCGTAAGGACCCCGACCGCCGTCAGGATGATCGCCGCCTCGACGAACGAGAAGGGCCCGAAGGTGCTGACGATCAGCAGCAGCGACCCGACGGCCGCCACGCGCTGGTCGAAGTTCAGCCGCCGCCAGGTCTCCAGCACGCTGCCGGCGGTCTCGCCCGCCACCCGGGCGGGCTCAGCCATCGTCGAGCGGCTCGCGGTTGTCGAAGCCCGCGTCGGGCTCGTGCCAGAAGCAGATCTCGTCCTCGGCCTCGAGCCAGCAGAGGTAGACCTCGCGCCCGTCGCGGAGGGACGGGAAGTCGACCAGCCCGCGGTCGAGGTCGCGCAGCACCAGCTCGGCCTCGCGCAGCTCCGAGAGGGCGTCTCGCATCGCGATGAACGCGGCCGAAACGACCCGGCCGGGGCTCCCGCCGCCGTTGCGCGGGGCGGCCGTCGCGAGCGCCGAGCGCGCCTGCTCGTCGTTCAGGCCGGCGCGCGCCGAGCGCAGGGACTCGATCCGGTCGCGGACCCAGGGGAGCGCGGCCATCGCCTGCTCGACCGTGTAGTGCCGGGTGTGGAGCACCCGATCAGCGGTTGAGCGCGATCGCGGGACGGTCGCCGCTCACGCCAGTGCGGCGGGCGCTCCGGCTGCCGCGCGGATGCGGCCGTCGAGCAGCCGGGCGTCCTGCTCGGAGACGCTGCGTAGCTGGCCCTGGAAGGCGAGGTGCCAGTGCTCGGAGGGCCACTTGGCCACGTGCTGGAGCTCCGAGGCGAGCTCGACGGCGGGTACGAAGTCCGCCTCGTCGAGCACCACGAGCGGCGTCGTCTCGAAGCGCCAGGGGTAGGCGTCGGCCTTGCCGGGCTTGGCCGGCCACACCTTGTTGCGGCTCTCGAACATCTCGGAGGTCACCTCCACCACGCCCCCGAATGCCTGAACGCCGGTGACGTAGAAGATGACCTGGTCGCCCGGGTGAATCCGCTCGGCGATCTTCCGCCGCTTCTCCTTCGCTCCGATCAGCCTGAAGCCGCCGTCGCGGGTGGCGCCGAAGTTGTCCAGCGAGCCCGTCAGTACCCATGTCGTGGACTCGCCTGCCATCCGCACACAAGAGTAGCGCCCGGCCGCCGGACCGGCACGTTCCTCCGCTATTCGACGGGGATGTGCTCGACCTCGGGCCCGGACTCGTCCGACTCGAGGCGCTCGAGATACCAGTCGATCAGCGAGCGCAGGGTCAGCAGCGCCTCGCGCGTGAGCGAGGTGAGCCGTCCCTGGAGCTCGTCGGGCGCGGCGCGGCGAAGGCCGTCGAGCAGGATCAGGAGCGCTGACAGGTCGGGCCCCGAGGGAGGGGGCGGCGGCGGAGCCCCGCCGTAGTGCGCGCTCCAGTCGTGCGGCGTGCTCGTGGCTCCGTCGGTCCCCGCGTAGAGGTCGTCCTCTGCCTCCCCGGACCCGCTCCCGAACGGGTCCGGTCGGCTGCCGTCAGTGGGTGTGCTGTGCCGTGCCTCCATCGCCTGGGTGCTCGAAGGCGACCTCGAGCGCGCCGTCCCTGAGCCGGGCGCCGCGTGTCTCGTAGCTCGCCATCGCCGCGGGCAGGATGATAGTGCGCCGCCGGCCGCCGACGGAGATGATCAGCTCGAGGCCGACCTTGCGCAGATCGATGTCGCCGCGCTCGGCGAACGGCAGCGCCAGGCGCAGCGTCGTGGTCCCGTTGTGCGAGGAGAGCTTCTGTGAGAGCGTGCGGTGGAGCAGCTCGTGCGCGGGGCGCTCGGCGAAGACGGCGTCCCCCAGCTCGTCGAGCATCTCGCTCCCGATCACCTCACGCGGGAGGTGGGGGGCCCTCAGCGTCGGAACGGGGGAGAACGCGGAGTCCACCAGGGCGAGCTGCTCAGCCTGCGCTCGCAGCCACTCGGCGAAGTAGCCCGCGCCGGCCTCGGCGGGCAGCACGCGGTTGACCACGACGGCGTCGGTCAGGTAGCCGTAGAGGTTGAGGTAGGTGAACGTGCGCATCGCCTCGCGGACGACCATCCGGTCGGGCGTCATGACCAGTCGCACCGAGGCGCGGGCGGGATCGCGCAGGATCTCGTTCATCGCGACGAGGCTGCGCAGCAGGCGCTCGATCTCCTCGAGCACGGCGCCGTCGGGGAGCGGCACGTCGAGTATGTCGCGCGCGAACGGGCGCGCCGCCGCCATCCAGCGGCGCTGACGCGGAAAGAGGCGCTCGAGCCACCAGGTGCAGACATCGGGGAAGGACAGCAGCCGTAGCGTCTCGCCCGTGGGGGCGCAGTCGACGACGATCACGTCGAACTCGCCCGACTCGTGGTGGCGCTTGACCTGCAGCAGCGAGAACAGCTCGTCCATGCCCGGCGGCACCGTCATCTCCGCGGCGGAGATGCGGTCGACGCCCTGCGCCGAGAGCAGCCCACCGAGCCAGCCCGAGACGGCCTTCCAGTGGTGCTCGATCTCCTCCTGAGCCTGCACCTCCTGGCCGCTGAGGTTCGGGCCGATTTGCGTCGGGCTGCCCGCGAGGGCGGTCTCGAACGAGTCGGAGAGGCTGTGGGCCGGGTCCGTCGAGAGGACGATCGTGCGCAGGCCGGCGGCGGCGCAGCGGCGGGCGGTGGCGGCGGCCACGCTCGTCTTGCCCACGCCGCCCTTGCCGGTGTAGAGGATCGTCCGGGGTCGCACCGGCGGATCGTACGGCTCCCGGGGTGGCGGCTTCGCCCGGCTGCCGCGCGCGACCCCCGCCGCTCCCGCTCAGCGTCGCGACTCGATCTGGCCCGTGATCCGGGTGCGGAGGCTGCGACCGGTGCGCAGCTCCTTCGCCGCGAGCCGCACGCGGTAGGTGCCCGTCGCCCGCGGCGTCCAGGAGAACGAGCCGGTCCCGCGGCGGAAGGTGAGCACCCTGTCGTACGCGGTCCTGCCGTCGCGGGTGATCGTGAGCTGCACGGCGGAGAGCTTCGACAGCGAGAAGCGCACGCGCGTCGGCTTGCCCATGGCGCGGGTGTCCGGGCCGAGCAGCGTGAGCGCGGCGGGCTCGGTCTGGTAGCGGCGGAAGCGCTTCGCCGTGTCGCAGTAGACCGGGGTGCGCAGGCGGCTGCACGCCGAGGCCAGCAGCTCGCGCAGCAGCTCGTGGTACTCGTGGGTGGACTCGTTGCCCCCGAAGGAGTAGGTCGACCAGTCGCCCGTGTCGTTGCGGGGCACCTCCCTGCGGGCCTCGGGCTCCGCCCTTCCGAAGAGCCGGCGGGCGGTGTCGTCACCGGTGATCGTGGCGAAGTCGTACAGCCCGATCAGGGACTGGATGAAGGCGTTGATGATGTAGAGGCGAGGCGCGAAGGAGTACTGCAGGTAGTGGGTGCCGCCCAGCGGTCCGCGCGTGGCTATGCCGACCGGCGGCCGCGTCCTGAACGCCCTGAAGCCCTTGCGCGCGGTACGGAGGTAGCCGGGCTCCTCGAGCAGCTCGGAGGCACGCGCGTACGCCTGGATGGCGGTGGCCTGGGCCATCCCGCTCATCCAGGGCGGGCGGCCGCCCCCGAAGCTGAAGTAGTACTCCCAGGTGCGGAAGCGGCCGCGGCGCGCCGAGGTGCGGGTCAGCTCCCGCAGCAGCCGACTGAGGCCCTGGCGGCGGCAGGGCTCGCCGGTGTCCTTTACGCACGCTCCGTGCATCAGGTTGGCCTTCTTGAAGTTCACGAGCGGCTGGAGCTGGAGGCCGCTGCCGCTGTAGTACTCGAACAGCAGCTCGCTGCCGCGGAAGGTCACCTGATCGCGGTTGGCGGGGAACGGCATGCGCGGCCAGAACTGTGTGTTGCGGCGCAGGATGAGGAACATCGGGCGCAGCCGCGACGGTGTGAGCCCGCGGCGCCGCGCGACCGTCTCGAGCGTCGCGATCACGCTGCCGAGCTCGCGGCCGCGAGCCCCTCTCAGCCTCCTGCGGACCGATCGCGCGCGGTGGTAGAGGCGGCGGTAGCGCCGGTAGGCGCGGCGCGACACGGCCTTGCGGCGCAACGCGCGGCGCAGGGCGCGGACGACCGCCCGCCGTCCGTGTCTCGCGGACCTCGCGCGCGGACGTCCGCGACGGGCCGACCTGCGGGCGCTCCGTGCGCTCGACGACCGCGCCCCTGCGGCCACGCGGCCCCGTGGCCGCGTCGCGGCCGGCGGCGGGGGCGCCCCGAGGTCCGAGCC
>JBPCKX010000003.1:0-8633 GCA_051003875.1 Thermoleophilaceae bacterium | reverse complement strand
GCCCGTCGCTTCCGTGCGCTGCTCGGGCAGGACCCGGGGCCGCCCCCGGAGGACCCGCAGCTCAGGCTTGGGTGATCCGGAGTCGCGGCGGCGTCGCGCCGGCTTGCCGTGGGGGGAGTGCCGGGGTCGCGCGCGCCGGTTTCGCGGCAAGGGGTCGCGCGCCGGCTACGCCGACCGCCGCGCCGAATCGGCCGCCCGCTCGAGGCGCTCATGGCGGTCCTCGCCGAGCGCGGATCGGGGGGAGACGCCCAGCCGGGCGAGGCTGTACCGGCGGCGCACCGGGCCGGTGGGCAGCCCGCCCGCCGGTGAGCGGGGCACCAGCAGGTAGCGGTTGACCGCCTGTCCGCTCCTTTGCTGTGGCCCGCCTTGCGCCTCCGGCTCTCCGTTCCTCGTCTGTGGCTGTCGGGCCTTCTCCATACCACGGATGATCGACCCCGGACGCCCGCGAATCATCCGCTCGGCGTCCAAAGATCGTCGCCCGGCTTTCGACCATGTGTCGGAGGGCACGAGCCGTGCGAGGCGGCGAACCGGCTCCCGGCGGCGTGGCTCGCCGCCGGGCCGCCGCTGCCCTGCCAGGCTCTCCCCGTGTCCGCCGACGACCGCGATCCGGACGGGGTGAGACGGCTGCGCGCGCCGAACCCGTCCCCGCTCACGCTCGACGGGACGAACACATACGTCGTGGAGCGCTGGGTGGTGGACCCGGGCCCCGCCGACGAGGCGCACCTCGCGGCCGTCGACGCGGCCGCCGGGGGCGCGATCGCGGGGATCGTGCTCACTCACTCGCATCCCGACCATGCGGAGGGCGCCGATCCGCTCGCTCGGCGGGCGGGCGGTGTCCCCGTCGTCCTGCCCGTCGGCGGCGAGAAGGTCGGGCCGTTCCGGGCGATCGCGACGCCGGGCCACTCGCCCGAGCACGTCTGCCTGCTCTTCGGGCGGGCCTGCTTCACGGGCGACACCGTCCTCGGACGCGGCAGCGTGTTCGTCGCGCCCGGGGAGGGCTCGCTGTCCTCCTATCTCGACTCGCTGCGCACCCTGCTCGAGCTCGACCCGGAGGTGATCTGCCCCGGCCACGGCCCCTACGTACGCGACCCCCGCGCGAAGCTGACCGCCTACATCGAGCACCGGCTCGAGCGCGAGCGACTCCTGCTCGAAGCGCTCGCCGCGGGCGCCCGCAGCGAGGACGAGCTGATCCGGTGGGCATGGAGCGACGCGCCGGACGATCTGCGCCCCGCGACGGAGCTCACCCTCAGGGCGCACCTCGAGAAGCTCTCGCGCGAGGGCAGGCTGCCGCACGATCTCGAGCCGGGACTGCCGTGACGTCGCCGGGCGGCGTCCGCACTGCGCCGGACGTCCGCCCCGGACCCATAAGATCCCACGAGTGATGTGGTTAGGCGCGAGCGGATGACCGTCCCGATTCAGGTCCAGGCGCTCCGGAGGCGCGAGTTCGAGCTGAATGCCCACCCCGCGAGCGTCGCGGAGGCCCGCCGCCGGATGTCAGAGCTTGCCGAGCCGCTGATCGAGCAGTCGCGGATGGCCGACCTGCAGCTCGTGCTCAGCGAGGTCGTCTCCAACGCCGTCCGGCACGGCTCGCCGCACGCGACGATCAAGCTGGCGATCACCCCCAAGCAGGACTACCTCTGCGTCCAGGTCACCGACGCCGGGTCGGGGCTGGCGCCACGACCGCGGGCGACCGAGCCCGACGAGCACGGCGGCTGGGGCTTCTTCCTGATCGAGCACTTCGCGCGGCGCTGGGGGATGACGCGCGAGGCCGAGCACACGCGCGTCTGGTTCGAGTTCGACATCTGATCGGCGCGGCGCCCCGCCGAAGCCCGGCCGCGCTCGGTCCTCGCGCCGCAGTGCGTCATCATTGGACGTTGCGTGATCTCGACCAACCAGTTCAAGAACGGCACCCACATCGAAGTCGACGGCGTCGTCTTCAAGATCGTCGACTTCCAGCACGTCAAGCCCGGCAAGGGCGGCGCGTTCGTGCGCACGAAGCTGAAGCGGATCTCCGACGGCGCGGCGCTCGACAAGACCTTCCGGGCGGGGGAGAAGTTTCGCCCGATCCGCACCGAGACGCGCAAGATGCAGTTTCTCTACTCGGACGGGACCGACGCCCACCTGATGGACGTGCAGACCTACGAGCAGATGACGATCCCCGAGGATGACGTCGCCGACTCGCTGCGCTGGGTCAGGGAGAGCGACGAGGTCGACATCCTCTACGTCGACGACCGGCCGGCCGACCTGCAGGTGCCGAGCGCGGTCGAGCTGACCGTCGCCGAGACCGAGCCGGGCGTCAAGGGCGACACCGTCTCCGGCGGCGGCGACAAGCCCGCCACGCTCGAGTCCGGCGTCGCGGTGCGGGTGCCCCTGTTCGTCAACGTCGGCGATCGCGTGCGGGTCGACACGCGCTCGGGCGAGTACGTGTCGCGCGCCTGATGGCGGGCGTCTCGGACCCGAGCGCCCGCGGCGGCGGGGACCGCTAGCGCCGATGCGGCGCACCGACCAGAGGCGGGCGGCCGTCGTGGCCCTCTACCAGGCCGACCTGAACCGCCGCGAGGCGCGCGAGCTGCTCGACCCGACCGCGAGAACCTTCACGCGCGAGCTCGTCCAAGGGGTCGAGCACTGGCGCGAGGAGATCGACGAGCTGCTCGAGCGCCACGCGTTCGGCTGGACGCTCGACCGGATCGCCCCGCTCGAGCGAAACATCCTGCGCGTCGCTCTCTTCGAGGTGCTGCACCGCTCCGACGTGCCGGCCGAGGTCGCGATCGACGAGGCGATCGAGACGGCCGGCGAGCTCTGCGGGGCCGACGCTCCGGGCTTCCTCAACGGCATCCTCGGGGCGATCCACCGCGAGCGCGCGAGCTCGGTGTGAAGACCGATCTCGACGCCCTCACGCGTGAGCTCGGCGCCGCAGCCGAGCGGCTGCGAAGCGGCGAGCTCGAGCCCGCGGAGGCCGCCGCGGAGGTCGAGCGCTGCGCGGAGCTCGCGGGGCGCCTCGGCGCAGAGCTCGAGCGTGCCGCCCGCGCGGCCGAGCGTGAGGCGCCGCCGGAGAGCCAGGAGCGGCTGCTCTGAGCGCGCCCGCCGCAGCGAGGGCCTACCCGGTCGATCTCCAGCGCGAGGTGGACGCCTACCTCGCCGGCCTCGGCTTCGACACCGAGCCGGGCACCGCGGGGCTCGACGAGGCGATGCGCTACTCGCTGCTGGCCGGCGGGAAGAGGATCCGCCCGGTGCTGGCGCTCGCGACGGCCGAGGCGCTCGGGCGCGAGCCGGTCGAGCTGATGCCGCTCGCCGCCGCGCTCGAGATGGTCCACACCTACTCGCTGATCCACGACGACCTGCCGGCGATGGACGACGACGACCTCCGCCGCGGGCAGCCGACCTGCCACCTCGCCCACGGCGAGGGCGTCGCGATCCTGGCCGGCGACGGCCTCTTCGCCGAGGCGCTCTCGCTCGCGCTGAGGAGCCAGCGGGGCGAGCCCGAGCGTGTGCTGGCGGCGCTCGCCGAGCTGACGGCGGCCGCGGGCGTCTCGGGGATGGTCGGAGGCCAGTACCTCGACGTCACCTCCGCCGGGGAGGTCGACGAGGCGACCCTGCGCCGCCTGCACGAGCTGAAGACGGGCCGCCTGATCGCGGCGTCCGTCGGCTGCGTGCTGCGGCTCTGCGAGCCGGGCGCATCGGCCGCGGCCCACTACCGGCGCTTCGCCGAGGAGCTCGGCGTCCTGTTCCAGATCGTCGACGACATCCTCGACGTGACTGGTCACGCCGACGAGCTCGGAAAGCCGGGCGGGTCGGATGCCCGGCACGGCAAGCGCACCTACGTGAGCGTGTTCGGGCTCGATCGCGCGCGCGATCTCGCGCGCGCGTCGCACGCCGCGGCGGAGGCCGCGCTGCGGCGGGCCGGCGGGCGAACCGGGCGGCTCGAGCAGATCGCCGACTACATTCTGACGAGACAGACGTGACCCCCCTGCTCGACAACATCGACGGCCCCGGCGACCTCAAGCACCTCTCAGAGGCGGAGCTCGCGCGGGTGGCGCAGGAGGTGCGCGAGCAGATCATCGAGACGATCGGGGAGATCGGCGGCCACTTCGGAGCGAACCTCGGGGCCTGCGAGATCGCCGTCGCGATCCACAGCCTGCTCGACTCCCCGCGCGACAAGGTGCTCTGGGACGTCGGCCACCAGGCCTACCCGCACAAGCTGCTGACCGGCCGTCGCGCCGGGCTTAAGACGATCCGCAAGTACGGGGGGCTCGCGCCGTTCTGCTCGATCGAGGAGTCCCCGCACGACATCATGGGCGCCGGCCACGCCTAGACCTCGGTCTCCTACTCCGTCGGCATCAAGGAGGCGATGCGCCGCGGGCACGGGCAGGAGGGCAAGGTCGTCGCGGTCGTCGGCGACGGGGCGCTGACGGGCGGAGTCGCCTTCGAGGCGCTCCACAACGCCGGTGGGCTCGACGAGCCGATCGTGATCGTCGTCAACGACAACGGCATGTCGATCTCCCCCAACGTCGGCGCGCTGTCGCGCTACTTCAACCGCATCCGCATGAACCCGAAGCTGCACAAGGCGCGCGAGGATGTCGAGACCACGCTCACGCGGCTGCCGGCGGGGATCGGCGAGCGGATCGAGCGGCTCGGGCCGATCGTGAAGGAGTCGCTCAAGGCCTACTGGGCGCCGGGGCTCTTCTTCGAGGAGCTCGACCTCGCCTACATGGGCGTGATCGACGGGCACGACGTGACCGCGCTGCGTGAGACGATCGGCGAGGCGCTCGAGGCCGGACGCCCGGTGGTCGTGCACTGCAAGACGATCAAGGGCAAGGGCTTCCCGGCCGCCGAGGACGGCGGCCTCGAGGGGATGGAGGAGTGGCACGCCGCGAAGCCGGCCTCGATCCTCAACGGGCGGCCCGCGCCGAAGTCGGCGCCCCCCGCGCCGGCCTCGGCCGGGGCCGCGAAGCCGCCGCAGTACACCGCGGTCTTCGGCAACGCGCTGGTGCGCGAGGCGCGCCGCGACGAGCGGCTGATCGGGATCACCGCCGCGATGAACACCGGGACGGGCCTCGACATCCTGCAGCGGGAGCTGCCCGACCGCTACTACGACGTCGGCATCGCCGAGCAGCACGTCGTCCTGTTCGCCGCGGGGATGGCGCTGCAGGGGGCGAAGCCGGTCGTCGCGATCTACTCGACCTTCCTCCAGCGCGGCTTCGACCAGCTCGTCCACGACGTCTGCCTGCAGCGGCTGAACGTGGTCTTCGCGCTCGATCGCGCCGGCCTCGTCGGCGACGACGGGCCGACCCACCACGGCGCCTTCGACATCTCCTACCTGCGTGCGCTGCCGCACATGACGCTGATGGCTCCGCGCGACGAGGCCCAGCTCGTCCACATGCTCCACACCGCGGCGCTCCACGACGACGGCCCGATCGCGCTGCGCTACCCGCGCGGGGCGGGCGAGGGTGTGCCACTGCCCGAGCCTCCCGCCGCGATCGAGATCGGGCGCGGCGAGCTGCTGCGTGAGGGCGACCGCGTCGCGCTGATCGGCTACGGCTACGGTGTCCCGGTGGCGCTCGGAGCCGCCGAGCAGCTCGCGGGCGAGCACGGGATCGAGGCCACCGTCGCCGATGCGCGCTTCGCGAAGCCGCTCGACACGGAGCTGGTCGGCGCGCTCGCCGCCGACCACGACCTGCTCGTGACGGTCGAGGAGAACGTGCTCGCGGGAGGCTTCGGCGCCGCGGTGCTCGAGCACCTCTCAGACCACGACCTGATGGTGGGCACGCGCGTCCTGCGCATCGGCCTGCCCGACCGCTACGTCACCCACGGCAAGCCCGAGCTGCTGCGTGAGGAGGTCGGGCTGACCCCGGCCGCCGTGGCCGAGCGGGTGGCCGCCGCGGTCTTCGCGCCGCGCGGGGCGCTCGTGTAGGTCGAGCCCGGCGTCGGCCGCGCAACCGACGAACGTCCAAACCTACCCCCCCGGGGCGGCATCCCGGGACGTTCGACGCGCGCCGTCTCGGCACGTGTCGCGCAAGCGGTGCGTCAGACTTGCGCCCGTGCCCAAGCGACGCCTCGACACGCTGCTCGCCGAGCGCGGGCTCTACGAGAGCCGCTCGCGCGCGGCCGCCGCCGTGCTGGCGGGCGACGTGCGCCTCGGCGGGGGCGGGCGCCGCGCGGAGAAGCCGGGGCAGATGGTGACCGAGGACGCCGACGTCGAGCTCGCCGAGCCGCCGCCCTACGTCTCGCGCGGGGGGATAAAGCTCGCGAACGCGCTCGAGCAGCTCGGGGTCGACCCCGCCGGGCGGCGATGCCTCGACCTCGGGGCCTCGACGGGAGGCTTCACCGACTGCCTGCTGGCGCGCGGCGCCGCGGCGGTGGCGGCAGTCGACGTCGCCTACGGCGAGCTCCACTGGAGGATCCGAACCGACGAGCGCGTGACGGTGATCGAGCGCACCAACGCACGCTCCCTGACCGCTGAGCAACTGCCGTGGCGCCCGGACCTGCTCGTCGCGGACCTCTCCTTCATCTCGCTGGGAAAGGTGCTGCCCGCGGCGCTGAGCTGTGCTGCGCCCCGCTTCGACTGCCTCGCGCTCGTCAAGCCGCAGTTCGAGCTCGGTCGCGAGGAGGTCGGCAAGGGGGGGGTCGTGCGCGGGGCGGACAGGCGCCGCTCGGCGCTCGTGGCCGTCGGCGAGTCCGTCCGCGATGAGCTCGGCGCCGTAGTGCTCGGCTACGCCTCCTCGGGGCTGCCGGGACCGGCTGGAAATCGCGAGAGCTTCATCTGGGTCGCCGAGGCCGGTCGCGCCGGGGCGGCGGAGAATCTCGACCTGGCCGCGCGCAGGGCGGAGCCGTGAAGGGCGGCGAGGGCGGCGGGGGCGCCCCGGTGGGCGGGGGCGCGCAGGGCGGGGGCGCTCCGGCGGGCGGACCGGTGCGCGCGCCGGAACGCGTCACGCTCTTCACGCGGCGTCGGATCGCCCGGACCCCGGCCGGGGTGGTGCGTGTCGCCGAGCTCGCCGCGCGCGCCGGGGTGCAGCTACTGGTGCCGGAGGACGAGGTGCGCAAGCACGAGCTGAGCGAGCTTCCCGGCGACGTGGTGCTCGGGACCGACCCCGACGACCCGACCGATCTCGCGCTCGTGCTCGGCGGCGACGGGACGATCCTCGCGACGCTGCGCAGGTTCGCGGGCAGGCGCGTGCCCGTGTTCGCGATCAACTTCGGCAAGATCGGCTTTCTCGCGACCGCCGACTCGGACGACCTCGACGGCGGTGTCGAGCGCGCGCTGCGGGGGGACTTCGAGGTGCTCGCGCTGCCGGCGCTGACCGTCACCCACCGGGCCGAGAGCCACATCGCGGTCAACGACCTCTCCTTCCACCGGCGCCCCGACATGCGCGTCGCCGAGCTCGGCTACTCGGTCGTGGGAGAGGAGCTCGGCGAGGTGCGCTGCGACGGCCTCGTCGTCGCCACACCCGCGGGCTCGACCGGCTACAACCTCGCCAACGGGGGCCCGGTGCTCGCCTGGGGGGTCGAGGGGTACGTCGTGTCCTTCATCGCGCCGCACACGCTCACCGCGCGCGCGCTCGTCGTCGCGCCCGGCGACGTGCTGCAGGTGGTCAACCGCTCGAGCGAGGAGCCCGTCGACCTCTCGACCGACGGCCGCAGCGTCTGCACGCTCGAGCCGAACGAGCGCGTCGAGGTCCGCTTCCGCGACGACATGGCCTTCCTCGCCCAGGCCCACGGGGCGAGCTTCTACCACCGTCTGCGGGAGAAATTCGGGCGATTGAGCTACTGAGGGTCGGCCTTCCGGGACCGTGTAACGCGGCCGTGACCTCAGCGACAAAGTCGCAACGAACGGCCTCCGCGACCCGCGCAACCGCGCCCGGGGGCCCGCTCCGTCGGCCCCCGCTGGTACACCTGGGAGCGTGCTGCTGGAGTTGCGGATCGAGAACCTCCTCCTGATCGAGGCGGCCGAGTTGCGTCCCGGCCCGGGCCTGAACGTGATCACGGGGGAGACGGGCGCCGGGAAGACGGTGCTCGCCCACGCCCTCGATCTCCTGCTGGGGGGCAAGCCGCGTCCGGGGATCGTCCGCCCGGGCGCCTCGGAGGCATATGTCGAGGGCGTCTTCGATCTCCCCGAGGGGCTGCTCGACGCACCGGAGCTCGCCGATCTGCGCGACCGGACGGCCGCCGACGGGGGCGAGGTCGTCCTCGCGCGCCGGGTCAGCTCGGAGGGGCGCACCCGCGCCTACGTCCAGGGGCGCTCGGCCGCCGCCGCCGACCTGCGCGAGCTCGGGGGGCGGCTGCTGTCGTTCTTCGGGCAGCACGAGCACCGCCGGCTCACGGTCGCCTCGGTCCAGCTCGACCTGCTCGACGGGTTCGGGGGGGCGGACCAGATCGCTCTGCGGGGCCGGGTCGGCACCACGCACGCGCGCGTGCGGGACCTCGAGCGAGAGCTCGAGGAGGTTCGCGCTCGCGCGGGCACCAGCGAGCGCGACCTCGACCTGTTGCGGTTCGAGCTCGACGAGATCGAGCGGCTCGACCCGGGCGAGCAGGAGGAGGGCGCGCTGCTCGCCGAGCGGGAGCGGCTGCGCCGCGTCGACGGGCTGCGGGCGGCGGCCGCGGCGGCGGGCGAGGCGATCGCCCCGACCGACGCCGAC
>JBPCKX010000002.1:0-21582 GCA_051003875.1 Thermoleophilaceae bacterium | reverse complement strand
AACGCATTCCTGCGTGACATCAGCGAGCGCAAGGCGGCCGAGGAGCTGGTCGAGCGTCAGCGCCGGCAGCTGTTGGAGGCGCAGTCGGTCGGGGAGTTCGGCAGCTGGGAGTGGGACATCGCCACCGGCGCGATCGAATGGTCCGATGAGCTCTTCCGCATCTACGGCATCGAGCCGCGGCAGGGCCCGCTGACCTTCGAGGATTTCCTCGGCGGAGTGCACCCTGACGACCGCGAAGCCGTGCAAACGGTGTTGAGCGCCGCGTACGAGAGCGGCGAGTCCTTCTCCTTTTGCCACCGGCTCGTTCGCCCCGACGGCGCCGTACGGGTCGCCCACTCCCGTGGCGAGGTGATCATGGGAGACGACCTCACGCCCGTCAGGATGCTCGGAACCGGCCAGGACGTCACCGAGCAAAAGGCCGCGGAGGAGGCGCGTGGACTCCTGGCGGCCGTCGTGGACTCCTCCGAGGACGCGATCCTCGCCAAGACGCTCGAGGGGGCCATCGAGAGCTGGAACCCCAGCGCGCGGGAGCTGTTCGGCTACACCGCCCAGGAGGCGATCGGTCAGCCGAACGCGATGCTGGTCCCGCCGGAGCGCCAGGAAGAGCTGGAGGAGATCCTGGCCCAGATCAAGCGCGGGGAGCGCGTCGAGCCGCTGGAGACCGTGCGAGTTGCCAAGGACGGCCGTGCGATCGACGTGTCACTGCGCATCTCGCTGCTCCACAATTCCGAAGGGGAGCTGGTGGGTTCGTCGTCGATCTGCCACGACATCACACGCCAGAAGGTGCTCGAAGCGGAGTTGCGGCGCACCAGCCGTCACTTCGAGCTCTCGCGCGATCTGGCGGTGACCTCGGGCTTCGACGGCTACTTCAAGAGCGCCAACCCGGCGCTCGAGCACATCCTTGGCTGGAGCCGCGACGAGTTCCTGGCGCGGCCGTTGATCGACATGGTGCACCCCGATGACCGCGCCGACACGCTCAAGGAGGTCGAGAAGCTCGCCGACGGGCAGACAACCTTCAACTTCACCAACCGCTTTGAGGCGCGTGACGGCAGCTACCGCTGGCTTGACTGGAACGCGATCGTGCCGGCCGACGAAGAGCTGATGTATGCCTCGGCGCGCGACATGACCGAGCGCGCCGTGATGGAGCAGGCGTTGCGCGAGGCCGAGCAGCGCTTTCGCACCGCTTTCGACGGCGCCCCGATCGGGGTCTGCCTCATGTCTCTCGACCCGGCGGATCCCGGACGCCTGCAGCAGGCCAATCCCGCGCTGGCCGAGATGCTGGGAACGTCTGTACAAGATCTCAACGGTGTCCCCGTGAGCTCGCTGATACACCCCGAGGATCACGACGACCTACACGCGCACCTGACCGAGCTGTCAGACGGCCACCGCAGCCACGTCCAGGTGGAGAAGCGCTTCATGCACCGCAACGGGCACCCCGTCTGGGCGCTGATCAGCGCGGCTCGGCTCCCCGCCGCCGCGGGCCGGCAGGCCGTCGCGGTGACGCACGTGATGGATATCTCGGACCGCAAGCAGTTCGAAGGACAGCTGCAACACCTCGCCGACCACGACGCCTTGACGGGCCTGTTCAACCGGAGGCGCTTCGGCGAGGAGCTCGAGCGCGCCCTCAGTCACGCCAAGCGATTCGGCGAGGACGGCGCCGTGCTGTTTCTCGACCTCGACGGCTTCAAGTTCGTCAACGACACCCTCGGGCACGCCGCCGGGGACGAGCTGATCGCCCGCGTGGCCGGCCTCCTCGCCTCCTCGCTGCGCGAGACGGACACACTGGCCCGCGTCGGGGGCGACGAGTTCGCCGTCCTGCTCGCCCGCACCGATCAGGAATCAGCCGTGCGAGTCGCCGACAAGCTGCTCTCCACGCTGCGGCGCAACAGTGCGGCCGTCCGCGATGACCGCAGCGCTCGCGTGTCGAGCTCGATCGGCATCGCCCTGTTCAGCGGCGACGACGACCTCACCGCCGACGAGCTCGTCGTCGAGGCTGACATTGCGATGTACGACGCGAAGGAGGCGGGCCAGGACCGCTATGCCATCTATGAGCGCGCCGAAGGGCGACGCGAGCTCATCTCGATCCGCGAGAACCGCAACGAGCGGCTGCGCACAGCCATCGAAGACGACCGTTTCGTGCTGCACGCCCAGCCGATCATTCCGATCTGCTCGAACGGCACCCCGACCTTCGAGCTGCTCTTGCGGCTACCCGACGACCGGGGCGACCTCATCCCGCCCGGAACCTTTCTATACAACGCCGAGCGCTTCGGCCTGATCGAGCAGATCGATCGCTGGGTCCTGCGCCAGGCAGTCGGTCACCTCAGCGCCAGCCACGCGGCGGGAATCGACCTGATGCTCACCGTCAACGTGTCGGGCAAGACCATGGACGACCATGGGCTCGGCGCATACGTCGCCGCGCTGCTGGCCGAGCACCCGGTGCGATCCCAGCGTCTGGTGATCGAGATCACCGAGACCGCCGCGATTACGAACATCGAGCGAGCCCGCGCGCTGGCCAGAGAGCTGCAGACGCTCGGCTGCCAGATCGCCCTGGACGACTTCGGCGCCGGGTTCGCCTCCTTCTACTACCTCAAGCACCTCAAGTTCGACTACCTCAAGATCGACGGCGAGTTCATCAGCGACCTCTGCACCACGCCGACCGACCAGCTCGTGGTCCAAGCCGTGGTGTCGATCGCCCACGGTCTCGAGGCCGGCACGATCGCCGAGTTCGTCGGCGACGACGCCACTATCGAGCTCCTGCACGAGCTCGGCGTCGACTACGGCCAGGGCTACCATCTCGGTAGACCGGCGGGGCTCGATGCGTCGCTTCCCTACCTCGCCGGCTCGACGTCTCCGGTCTGACCGGCCGAGCCGCCAGCATTCGCTGTCCCGGACCCTGATCGAGGAGCAACCCCGTGCGGGCGCCCGCAATTCCGATCGACGCGCAGCTCGAGGCCGCCGAGCTGCGCGAGTATCTCGGCGCCTCCTACGACCATGCGCGGCTCGAGCGCTACGAGGACCAGCTCGAGTCCGAGCTCGAGGAGGTGGGAGACGAAGGGCGGCTCTACCGGACCTCGGACGCCTACCTCTACAACCTCACCGCGTTCGCGATGACCGCCACGAAGCTCCCTTACCTGCGGGACCTGACGAAGATCGTCGAGCCCGGTGGCCGGCTGCTGGATTACGGATGCGGCATCGGCAGCGACGGGCTGATGCTCCTCGAGATGGGCTATCGCGTGGAGTTCGCCGACTTCGACAACCCGAGCACGCGCTACCTCCGTTGGCGTCTCGAGCGCCGCGGGCTCGAGGCGAACGTGCACGACCTGGACGCGGGAGCGCCCCCAACCGGTTTCGACCTCGCCTTCGCCTTCGACGTGATCGAGCACGTGCCGGATCCGATCGCCTTCCTGGGTGCCCTGGAGGAGAGCGCCTCCGTCGTACTGGTCAACCTGCTCGAGCCGGAGGAGGGGGAGACGGGGCTCCATCACGAGCTTCCGATCCGGGCGATCCTCGGGCGGGCGCGGGACCGTGGCCTGGTTCGCTACCGCCGCTACCACCGGCGCTCCCACCTGGTGGCCTACGGGACGGAGCCGGCGGCCGGAATCGAGAGCCTCAGGTCGCGGATCGCCCTTTGGGCGGGATCGCGGCGGCGAGGGGCTTGACCGCCTGGGCGAACAGGTCGCACGCGCCCAGTGGCGCGGTGAGTCGCCTGGAGGCGAGCCGGGGGTAGAGCCGCCGCGCGCGCTCCGAGGGCACGAAGGACGTGTGCAGCCACTGCCCGTGATGGGCGCTCACCCGCGTGAAGCCCGCGCGGCGCAGCGCGCGGCGCATCGAGCCGACCGTCTGCTCGTTGACGTGCATCGTGCGCTCCACATCGGTGCGCGGCTCGGCGGGCCAGCGCTTCCAGCGCGGCGGCCAGAGCGCGCGCTGGACCCGGTAGGTGACGTC
This sequence comes from Thermoleophilaceae bacterium, assembly GCA_051003875.1. Taxonomy (GTDB): domain Bacteria; phylum Actinomycetota; class Thermoleophilia; order Solirubrobacterales; family Thermoleophilaceae; genus JAAYBF01. The sequence continues at coordinate 17,637 of JBPCKX010000002.1, read as the reverse complement.
GTAGACGAGCCTGTTGGGCATCGTGTGAACGAACACCCGCCCGCCCGGCCTGAGCAGCCGGAATGCCTCCGACAGGGCCGTGGCGAGCTCCTGCGGAGTCAGGTGCTCGACCACGTCGAGCAGCGTGACGAGGTCGGCCTCGGCGTCGGGCAGCGGAATCGCGCGCGCGTCCGCGAGCACGACCGCGGCGCGCTCGTCGAGCCCGTGGGCCGAGAGCGTCTCGCGCGCGAGCGCGACGGCGGCGTGCGAGTAGTCGACTCCGACCGCGCGCGCCGCTCCCTGCTCGACCGCCACCGCGACCAGCTCGCCGCGACCGGTTCCGATGTCGACCACGCGCTCGCCTGCGCGCAAACCCGCCATCCGCAGCGCCCCCTCGTAGAGGCCCGACGGCCGCCGGCCGCCCGACTCGCGCCACTGCGGGGCGCCGGCGCAGCAGTCGAGGAAGTAGTCGCGGTCGTACTCCGCCTGCGGGACGGCGGGGTCGGGCAGGTCCTCCGGCTCGGGCACGCGCGCAAAGCTAGTGCACCTCCCCGGCCCACCCGCGAGTGGGGGCACGCTAGCCTGCCGCGCGTGCCGGACAAAGCGAGATGGAGCCCGGGTAACGGGCGCGCCACCCTCGTCACCGGGGCGCAGGGGTTCATCGGCGCGTGGCTCGCGCAGCGCCTGCTCGAAGACGGCGCGCGCGTGGTCGTGCCGCGCAGGGACTGCCCGCCGGACTCGCGCTTTCGCGCCGAGGGGATAGAGCAGCGCTGCACGGTCGTGCTCGCGGACATCGAGGACTACGCGAGCATCGTCCGCGTCCTCAACGAGCACGACGTCGGCACGGTCTTCCACCTCGCCGCCCAGACGATCGTCGGCACCGCCAACCGCTCGCCGCTGTCGACGTTCGAGACCAACGTGCGCGGCACCTACAACCTGCTCGAGGCCTGCCGCGCGGTCGGCGCGGCGGGCGACCCGATCGAGCGGGTCGTCGTCGCGTCCTCCGACAAGGCCTACGGATCGCACGACACGCTGCCCTACCGCGAGGACTTCGCGCTCAAGCCCCGCTTTCCCTACGACGTCTCGAAGGCGTGCACCGACATGATCGCCCGCTCGTATGCCGCGACGTACGACCTGCCCGTGGCGGTGACGCGCTTCGCGAACATCTACGGCGGCGGGGACCTCAACTGGTCGCGGATCGTGCCCGACACCTGCCGCGCGCTGATCGCGGGAGAGCGCCCCGTGATCCGCTCCGACGGGTCGCCCGAGCGCGACTACCTCTACGTCGAGGATGCGGTCGGAGCCTACCTCGCGGTCGCCGCCTCGCTCGACGATCCCGAGCTGCGCGGCCGGGCGTGGAACGCGGGCTGGGGCACGCCGCTGTCGGTGCTGGAGCTCGTGGCAGCGCTGACGCGCGCATCGGGGCGCGAGCTCCAGCCCGACGTCCGCGGCAGCGGCACCCCCCACGGGGAGATCGACCGCCAGTACCTCGACTCGGCGGCGATCGACGAGGAGCTCGGCTGGCGGCCGAGCCTCGCGCTCGACGAGGGCCTCGCCCGCACCTTCGCCTGGTACGAGCAGCGCCTGACCTGATGGGGGCCGCCGTGGCACCCGCTCCCGACGCGGTGGCGGCGCCGCCGGGCAACCCGCGCTTCCCGCTCGTCGACTCGCTCCGCGCACTCGGCTTCCTGATGGTCTTCACCGTCCACGCCACCGGGCAGGCGGGGATCTTCAAGGACCCCGCGGGTATCCCGTGGTACGGCGCGTTCGTGACGCGGCTCGAGGTGGCGCTGCCGCTCTTCTTCGCGATCTCGGCGTTCCTGCTCTACCGGCCGTTCCTCGCCGGGCTGGTCGGCTCGGCGAGGCGCCCGCGGCTGCGCTCGTTCGCGCGCGCCCGCGCGTTGCGAATCGTCCCGGCCTTCTGGCTGGCGCTCACGCTCGCGGCGATCTACCCCGGCATCACGGGCGGGTGGAGCGAGCACTGGTGGGGCTACTACCTGTTCCTGCAGCAGTACGTGCCGGCGTGGAACGTCGGCAGCTTCCAGCACACCTGGCACCTGTCGGTCGAGGTCACCTTCTACGCGCTGCTGCCGCTGCTCGTGCTGATCGGCGCCCGGCTTGCGCGCGGGAGCGACCGGTCCTCGATCCTGCGCGGCCAGGTGCTCCTGGTCGCGGGGCTCTACGCCCTCAGCGTGCTCGCGCGGGTGGCGCTGACGGTCGCGGGTTACGACGCGGAGGTCTCGACGGTGGCGATGTCCCCGCGCGAGGCGTTCTCGATCGTGCTGCCGGGCACGCTCTACACCGCGCTGCCCGCCAGCTTCGACTGGATCGCGCTCGGGATGGCGCTCGCGATCGTGAGCGTGTCGCTCGAGGGGCGCTCTGCGCAGCCGCGGTGGGTCGGCGCCGTGCGCGACCATCCGGGGCGCCCGTGGGCTGCGGCGGCGCTGATCTGGCTTGCGCTCGTCTGGCTCGGGCCCGAGTTCCCGGTGCCCTACGGAGCGGGCTCCTTCTTCCTCAGCGAGGCGCTCTATGGCGTGATCGCCGTGCTGCTGCTGGCGCCCGCGGTCTTCGGCCACACGGCCGGCGGGGCGGTGCGCGGCTTCCTCGCGCTGCGCCCGCTGGCGTGGCTCGGGCTCGTCTCCTACGGGTTCTTCCTCTGGCACCTGCCGATCCTCGTCAAGATCGGCGACACCGGGGCGTTCGCCGTCGCCGGGGTGCCGCGCACGGTCGAGGTCTGGGTGATGGGCTTCCTGCTCACCCTGCCCTGCGCGGCGGCGAGCTACTACCTGCTCGAGCGCCCGCTGCTGCGGCTGAAGCACCGCCGCCCCCGGCCGGCCGGCGGCGAGACTCGCGAGCCGGTGGCCCGGCGGACGTGAGGTCGGCGCCCGCCGATTGACGAGGCCCGGCGCGCGGACTGATCCGACGGGGCGGCGGGGCAAGAGTCGGGGCGGCGCCGCGTGACCGGCCCGCCCCATGACACCGGAGTGGCGACTCCGTTGCGCGCCCGAGGGTAGCGGCGCGCCGGCCTCCGCCGCCGCTCGCCGCGCGCCCGGCTACCAGACGCGTGTGACGGCGTAGTCGTCGAAGACGGCGTCGGCGGACACGATGCTCGCGTCTTCGCACAGGGCCTGCGCGGCGAGGAGCCGATCGAACGGGTCGTTGTGGACAGCCGGCAGCGCCCGCACGGCCCAGGCGTGGACGTCGGTGACGGGCAACCGCTCGAAGGCGAACTCGTCCAGACGCGCGGGCAGGTCGTCCGGCACCCGTAGCTCGCCCAACGCGCTCTTGATGGCGGCCTCCCATATGCACACCGCGCTGACCAGCACGGGCGTGCGGGCGTTCTCGATCGCGGCGCGGGCCGGCTCCACGCGTGCGTCGCCGGCCAGCAGCCAGAGCAGCGCGTGGGTGTCGAGCAGGAGGGTCAGCGGAAGTGCTCGGCGATCTCGTCGGGAAGCTCCTCGAAGGTCTCAGCGAGCTCGATCTCGCCCCGCATGGCCCCGAACGCCTCGGCAACGGGGCGGCGGCGCGCGACCGGGACGAGCCGGGCCACGGGGCGTCCCGAGCGCTGGATGACGACCTCCTCGCCCGCGGCGGCGAGCTCGACCAGCTTCGAGAGCCGGGTCTTGGCCTCGTGCATCCCGACTCGGACCATGACGGCAAGGTATCACGCGCTTAGCTAGAACGGGTCCTCTGGGCTCCGCAAGCTGGTCGTCCTGGTCGGGTGCTCCGCCCTGGCCGCGATCAGCCTCCGCAGACACTCCTTGGCCCGCTCGTGCTGCGCATCGGAGCGATCGAGCGCTGCGATCACAACGTCGGTGTCGAGCGTGCAGCCACTCAAGCGCGCTCGCGAGCCCGCAGCTTCTCCAGGTAGCCGGGCTCGTAGAGGCCATCGAAGATCCCGAACGCATCCTCCGGGGAGCCGGTACGGCGGACAATGATCCGGTCCGGCCCGTCGGCCTCGATCGCCACCTCGTCGCCGGCGCGGAGGCCCGCCCGCCGCAGGGTCGCGACGGGCAGCGTCACCTGGTGTTTGGAGGAAATCTTCGCCACGCCTTTACTGCAGCGTAAGGGACGGCCGCCTTGTCCCGGGGGCGCCCGATGGAGGCCCCGTTCGCTGCGGTTGCCTCGGCTACGATCCCGGGTGACGGCGTGGAAGACGAGCCTCCCCTCAGATCCTCCCGCTTCCGGCGCCGCGGCTGATGGCCGGGGCGCTTGTCCTCGCCCTCGTGTTGGTGGCAGCGAACGGGTTCTTCGTCGCGGTCGAGTTCTCCCTGGCCCGCCTGCGGCCGACTCAGGCGCAGGAGCTGCTCCGCCAGGGTAAGCCGGGAGCGAAGTCGGTGGCGCACGCGGTCGACCACATCGACGCCTACCTGTCGGCCTGCCAGCTTGGAATTACGATGGCCTCGCTGGGCCTTGGTGCGCTCGGTGAGCCGGTCTTCCACGACCTGCTCGAGCCGGTTCTCGGCGATGCCGCCCAGATCGGCGGTATCGGGCTGGCGACGGCGGTCGCGTTCCTGATCATCACCACCCTGCACGTGGTGGTCGGCGAGCTCGCGCCCAAGAGCTTGGCCATCGCCCGTACCGCCCCTGTGGTGCTGGCGTTGGTGCCGCCGATGCGGGCGTTCTATCTGTCGACCAAGCCGCTTGTGGACCTCTTCAATGCCATGGGCAACCTGCTGCTGAAGCCGTTCGGCGTCCCCCCGCCGTCCGAGACGGGGCATCAGCCGCACAGCGAGGGGGAGTTACGCGAGCTGCTGCGCGAGAGCTCGCGCGAAGGCCTCATCGAACGTGAGGAGCAGGAGCTCTCGGAGGCCGCGCTCGTCTTCGGCGACATGCGTGCCCGGGAGGTGATGAAGCCCCGCGGCGAGATCGATGTGGTGCTGACTACCGACTCGCCGCGTACGATCGCGGAGCGCGCCATCGCTACCGGGCGCACGCGGCTGCCCCTCTGCGAGCCGGACAGCGGGCTCGAGTCCGCAGTCGGCGTCGTCAACGCCAAGGACCTGCTGCTGCTGATCTTCGAGGACGAGAAAGGCATCGACATACCGGGCCTCGCGAGGCCGCTGGCGCACATCTCGGAGTCGGCACGCGTCGACGAGGTGCTGCGCGAGATGCGCGAGCGGCGCGTGCACCTCGCACTGGTCCACGACGAGCACGGCACGGTCATCGGGCTGCTGACGATGGAGGACATCCTGGAGGAGCTCGTCGGCGAGATCGAGGACGAGTTCGACCCCGAGCGGACGGAGCTGTTCCACGAGCAGGACGGGCGCCTGTGGGTCAACGGAGAGGCACCGATACGGGCGCTCGCCGTGCGGCTCGGCTTCGACCTCGAGGGGCATCACGAGACTACGGTCGGCGGCTACCTGTCAGAGCAGCTCGCGCGTGTGCCCGACCTCGGCGAGGTCGTCGCGTGCCACGGCCATCGCGTCGAAATACTGACCGTCGATGAAACCCGGATCACCGAGGTCGCGGTCCTGGAGCGGACGGACCAGGAGGGCGAGAACCTCCCATGAGCGACCGATGGGGTAATTCGGTCCGCAGCTCATGCGCATGCCTCGGTGGGTCCGTCGCGCGGCCCGGCCCGGGCCGCAGCGCAGCCGGGGCCTCCGCCGAGGGGGTCGCCCACGCAGCAGCCCTCGCCGCGCCATGCCTCGCGACCCTCCCTGACCGCCACCGCCGCGATCAGCAGGCCGACCGCGGGGTCCAGCCACCAGGCCCCCGCGAGCGCGTTGGCCAGCAGGCCGGCGAGCAGGGCCGCGGCCAGGTACGCGCAAAGCATGTTCTGGCGGCCCTCGCCCTTGGTTGCCGCCGATCCGAGCTGGTGGGCGAGGCGCTGCTTGGCGATCCCCAGCAGCGGCATCCCCACCACGCTCGTGGCCGCCAGAGCGATTCCGAGCCAGCTCACGTCGGGACGCGCACCGGTCGCCAGCGCGCGGGCCGACTCGAAGGCGACGTAGGGAGCCAGCAGGGCGAACTGGATCGCGACGAGCTTCTGGGCGCGCCGCTCGGCGGCCGCCGAGAACATCCGTTTCGCGGTGAAGCGCCACACGATGACCCCGCTCGCGAGCCCCTCGATCGCCGAGTCGATCCCGAAGCCGACCAGCGCGACCGAGCCTGCCAGCACGCCGGCGGTGATCGCTACGGCGCCTTCGGCGGTCATCCACGCGAGGCTGATCCACGACAGCAGCCGCACCCGCCGCGCGAGGATCTCGAACCGCTCGCGCGGGAGCTCTGCGAGACCAGCGTGCGCGGCGGCCGGCTGTGCGGCTGCGGCGCCGGGCGATCGGCCTCCTCCGCGGAGCAGTCCCGACGGCGGGCCGCTCATCTTGAGCCGGCCCCCTCCGGCGAGGCGCTGCGCACGACCTCCAGCAGCGCCCGCCCGGCGGAGGTGAGCGAGTACATCACGAGCTTGCCGTCGCGCCGAGATGCGGCGAGGCCGGATCGACGGAGCCGGCGGGCGTGGTGGGAGACCAGGTTCTCCGCGCGCTCGCAGATCCAGCTCAGATCGCAGACGCACAGCTCGCCGCCCTCCGCGAGCGCGATGGCGATCGTCAGCCGGGTCGGATCGCCGAGCGCGCGCGCCCCGGCGGCCATCGCCTCGGCATCCTCGATCGATGGGCGCCGCCGCCGCAGCGCCTCCGCGCGGGGCAGATCGAGGCAGAGGAGGTCACAGCGGTCGTCGGGCACGCGCCTATCCTAACGCCTGTTGCTATGTTGCGTTCGGCGCGCCGGCCGGCAGCCAGAGCAGCGCGTGAGCCATCCAGAGCCCCTCAGTAGGCAGGTCGCAGACCCACGAGCATCGGGAAGCGGGGCATGTCGATTGTCAGCAACTCGGCGTCGAGGGCGAGCGCGGTGGCGGCAATCAGGTAATCCGCGTCATCGATCCGGCTGTGGGCACGGCGATGCTCGCGCGCCAGCGACCCCGCCGTTCGTGCGATGCCCTCGTCCACGGGGACCCAGGAGAACGCCGAGAAGAACCGTTCGAGCGCCTTGCCCTCGCCGTCCCTGACGCCGGCGAGGAGCTCGAAGCGGACAACCTCGCTGGCGACGATGGGCTCCTGCTCGTGGGTGAGTCGCGTCAGAAGGTCGACCGCGGGCTGTGTTCCGCGCAGGTGGTCAACAGCAACGCTCGTGTCGAGCAGCTTCACTCGACGCGCAGCCGCCGCAAGCGCTCGTTGAGGTCGCCGCGCAGCTCATCCACGTAGTCCGCACCGGCCGGGTGTCGGTCGGTCCATGAGCCGGCGCTCGCGTCGAGGGCCCGAAGCCTCTCGGCCCTCGTGTTCTCGCCGAAGGTCCTGCGGACCGCGCGGCGGATCAGCTCGGAGCGCGAGGCGCCGGTTGCCCGGGCGGCGTCGTCGAGGAGCGACAGCTCGTCGTCGCCGAGATAGATCTGCGTTCGACCCACGACATCATCATACACCACCAGGTGTCGGCGACGAAGCTGCCGCTCGGGCCGTCGTCGGGGAGGTCCGGGTGGTCAGCCCGTGGCGAGGTCTACGGCTTCGCTCGCTCGCCCACGGCACGAGTAAGCGAGCGTACCTACGCCAGCACGACATCAACACCGTCCAGGCCTTTGAAATCACGATCACGGGTGAAGAGCGGCAGGTCGTATGCCGCGGCGGTGGCGGCGATGAGGGCGTCCGCCGTGTGGAGACGTGCCTTGCTGCCCCGGCGCCTGCCGGCCAGGAGGCGCCCATAATGCGGCGCGACACGAGCGTCGACGGGCAGCACGGCGAACCGCCGCTCGGCGTAGGCGAGCGTCGCCAGTCGGCCAGCGCGCTGGCGCGCGCCCGCGACCAGCACTCCGTGATGGAGCCCGCAAAGCGTGACGGCCGAGATCGCCGCTTCCTCAGGCGGTTCCGGATCTGGACCTCCTCGGCTCGCGAAAGTGCGATCACGAAGGAGGTATCGAGGAGCCCCCGCCTCACGTGAAGGGATCGCGCGGCTCCTGATCAAGTGCGCGCAGCTCCCGCTCGAGCTGATCATCGGGCGCCAGCAGCCCGCGAAGCTCCTGGACCACCTCGTCGAACGGAGCGAACCGCTCCGCCGTCCCCAGCGGCACGAGCTCTGCCACGGGATGGCCATGAACGGTGATGCGCAACCGCTCTCCGCCTTCCACCCTGCGCAGCAACTCGGCGGTGCGATTCCGAAGCTCGCGCTGAGGGACATCCGTAGCCATATGGCTACATTGTCGCAAGCAAGCGGCCGACCGTGGCCCGCACGCGCATCGCCCTGCCAACTGCCAACTGCTTGCTCACGTAGTTGCGAAGCGCGCCCGGGAGGATTCGAACCTCCGGCCTCTCGCTCCGGAGGCGAGCGCTCTATCCACTGAGCTACGGGCGCGGGCGCACAAGGCTAGTGGACCTCCCGGGAACGTTCCACCCGACGCCGCGGAGCCAGTGCTCACTCCCCGCCGTCCTCGGTCGCCCGAATGGCGCGACCACCGGCCGGGAGCCGGTCCCGGCCGGCGAAGCGCCAAGATACGCGCCGCGATGGACCTCGACGTGCTCTTCGCCGGCACCGCCGGCTCCGCGCCCACGGTGCGCCGCGGGCTGCCCGCCACGCTCGTGCGGCGAGGGGGGGAGCGGCTGCTGTTCGACTGCGGCGAGGGCACCCAGCGCCAGCTCATCCGCTCGGTTGGGCTGGTCGAGATCGACGACATCTTCATCACCCATCTCCACGCGGACCACGTGCTCGGCCTGCCCGGCCTGCTGAAGACCTACGGCCTCCACGGCCGCGAGCGACCGCTGACCGTGCACGGCCCGCGCGGCCTGCGGCGCCTCTTCGAGCGCCTGCGCCCGGTACTGGGACGCAGCCCCTACGAGGTCGGGGTGCGCGAGATGGAGGCGGGCGAGGAGCTCGCTCGGGACGGCTACGTGCTCGCCGCGTTCGAGGTCGACCACGGTGTGCCCGCCCGCGGCTGGGCGCTCGTCGAGCACACGCGTCCCGGCATCTTCAGCCCCGAGGCCGCCGAGGGCCTCGGGGTCGCGCCCGGACCCGACTTCGGGCGCCTGCAGCGCGGTGAAGCCGTCGCCGGCGAGGGCGGGGACGTGAAGCCCGAGCAGGTGATGGGCGAGCCGCGCGCGGGACGCAAGATCGTCATCACCGGCGACACCGCTCCGTGTGAGATGACCGCCGCGGTCGCGCACGGGGCGGACCTGCTCGTGCACGAGGCGACCTTCCTCGCCGAGGAGGTCGACCGGGCGCGGGCGACGAGCCACTCGACCGCCGGCGAGGCGGCGGCGCTCGCGGCCCGGGCGGAGGTGCGACTGCTCGCGCTGACCCACCTCTCCTCGCGACACCCGCCGCGGGAGATCCGCGACGAGGCGCGCGCGGCGTTCCCGGCGGCGATCGTGCCGCGGGACTTCGACCGCGTGCTGATCCCATTCGCCGAGCGCGGCGATCCCGAGCACCTCAGGGAGCCAGATCGTTGACGGCTCCGGCCGCGCACGATCACGCCGCGGCGGGGGACCGGTGACGGCGCCCGCCGCGCCCGCCGACCCGGACCGCGCGCGCGAGGCCGTCGCGCGCAACCCGCTCTGGTACCACACGATCGACGTCGCCCCGGGGGTGTCGACCCCCGGCGTGTTCGACCTGCGCGCGGTGGTGGCCGACCTGCCCTGGCCCGACGTCCGCGGCAAGCGCTGCCTCGACGTCGGCACCTACGACGGCTTCCTCGCGTTCGAGCTCGAGCGGCGCGGCGCGGCGGAGGTCATCGCCACCGACATATCGGACCACGCCGAGTGGGATCACGAGGTGCGCCTCGGGGGGCAGTCGACGGACCTGCTCGAGGAGATCGCGGGGGAGAAGGGGGCGGGCTTCGAGATCGCCCGCGAGCTGCTCGGCTCGAGCGTCGAGAAGCGCGAGCTGAACGCCTACGACCTCTCGCCCGAGCACGTCGGCGAGTTCGACGTGGTCGTCTGCGGCAGCCTGCTGCTCCACCTGCGCGACCCGCTGCGGGCGCTGCGGGGCATCCGCAGCGTCTGCCGCGACCGCTTCCTCTCGGTCGAGCAGGTGGACCCGATCCTCACCCGCCTCCACCCGCGCCGCCCGCTGGCCCGCATCGACGGCACGAGCGGGCGCGGCCAGTGGTGGGTGGCGAACACAGCCGGTCACCGGCGCATGCTGGAGGCGGCAGGCTTCGACGTCGAGCGCAGCACCGGCATCTACCCGGAGCCGCTCGGAGTGGCCCACCCCGGCCGCGGCGGCGGCCGCCGGCGGCCGCGCGAGCTGGCGGAGCGACTGCTCGGGGGCGGGGAGGGGGTGCCGCATGCCGCGGTGCTCACGCGCGTAACGGCGGAGTCGTGATCGCGGCCGAGGGCCGTCTCCGCCGCTTGGTAGTCTCGGCGAGGTTCCTTTAACCCGGTCCCGAGAGGCCAGGAAGGACGTTCGCTTGAGCAAGGTCGTACTCGACCGCGACGATCTGCGGCGCACACTCGTGCGTATCGCTCACGAGATCGTCGAGAAGAACGGCGGCCGGCCGATCGCGCTGGTCGGCATCCACCGCCGCGGCGCGCTGGTCGCGGGACGGCTGCGGGGTCTCGTCGCCGAGCTGGTCGAGAACCCCGTTCCGCTCGGCGACATCGACATCTCCTTCTACCGCGACGATGTCGGCCTGCGCGAGCCCGGCGGCTCGCCGGTCGTGCACGCCTCGCACGTCGACTTCCCGGTCGAGGGCACGACGGTGGTGCTCGTCGACGACGTCCTCTTCACCGGCCGCACCGTACGCGCGGCGATCGACGCCCTGTTCGACTACGGCCGCCCGCGCCGGGTGCAGCTCGCCGTGCTCGCCGACCGCGGTCACCGCGAGCTGCCGATCAGGCCCGACTACGTCGGCAAGAACTTGCCGACCGCGCGCGCCGAGCGGGTCAACGTGCGGCTCGAGGAGCTCGACGGCGAGGACGAGGTGCTGATCCTGATGCAGGACGAGGTCGCCGTCGCGGCGGGTGAGCGCAGATGAGGCACCTGCTCTCGATCGACGACCTGCGCCGCGAGGACATCGAGCGCATCCTCGGGCGGGCCGAGAGTTTCGCGGAGGTGGCGGGAAGGGAGATCAAGAAGGTCCCGACGCTGCGCGGCCGCACCGTCATCAACCTCTTCTACGAAGCCTCCACGCGCACCAGCGCCTCCTTCGCGATCGCCGCGAAGCGCCTGTCGTGCGACGTCGAGCACGTCAAGGCCGAGGGCTCCTCCGTCGACAAGGGCGAGTCGCTCAGGGACACGGTCCAGACGCTGTCCGCGTACGACCCCGCCGCGATCGTCTTCCGCTCGCCGCACGCGGGCGCCGCGGCGCTCGTCGCGCGCTGGACGACCGCCTCGGTCATCAACGCGGGCGACGGCAAGCACGAGCATCCGACCCAGGCGCTGCTCGACCTCTACGCGCTGCGCCGCCGGGCGGGGTCGCTCGCGGGCCTCGAAATCTGGATCGTCGGTGACGTCCTCCACAGCCGGGTGGCGCGCTCGAACATCCTCGCGTTCGGGCGGATGGGCTGCCGCGTGACGGTCTGCGGGCCGCCGACGCTGATCCCGCGCGACGTCGAGTCGCTCGGGTGCGAGGTCCGTCACACGCTCGATGACCTCGCCGAGGCCGACGTGGTCTACGCGCTGCGGATGCAGCGCGAGCGGATGACGGGGCTCGGAGCGAGCGTGCCGTCGCTGCGGGAGTACGCGGCCTGCTACCAGATCGACGGTCGCCGCCTGGGCTCGCACCAGCTCCTGATGCACCCCGGACCGGTCAACCGCGGGGTAGAGCTCGGCGCAGACGTGATCGACTCGCCCCAGGCGCTGATCACGCAGCAGGTCGAGTCGGGCGTCGTGGTGCGGATGGCCGTTCTCTACGAGCTGCTCGCCGCCGGCTCGGGCGCGCCCGGCGCCGTCGGTGCCGCCGCGGACGAGACCACGGAGCCGCAGCCGGCGTGAGCGCCCTGCTCGATGCGCGGCTCGACCGCGCCGACACGCGGCCCTCGACCGTGCTGATCCGCGCCGCCCACGCACTCGACCCGCGCGCGCGGCTCGACGGCCCGGCGGATCTGCTGCTGCGGTCGGGCCGCGTCGCCGAGATCGGCGCGCCCGGATCGATCGAGGCGCCCGACGGCGCCGAGCTGATCGACGCGCAGGGACTGCACGCGTTTCCCGCCTTCGTCGATCCGCACGTCCACCTGCGGACACCCGGTCGCGAGGACGAGGAGGATGTCGCCAGCGGCACGCGCGCCGCCGCCGCCGGAGGGTACTGCGCGATCCTCGCGATGCCGAACACCGATCCGGTCGTCGACTGCGCCCCGGTGCTGCGTTCGCTGCGCGAGCGCGCCAGGGCCGAGGCGCGCATCCCGACCGGGTTCACCGCCGCGATCACCACCGGCCAGCGGGGCGAGAGCCTGACCGAGATGGCGGAGCTGGCGGATGCGGGCGCGGTCGCCTTCACCGACGACGGGCTGCCGGTGGGGAACGCCCGCGTGATGCGTCAGGCGCTCCAGTACCAGCGGCTCGCCGGGCTGCCGCTCGCGCTGCACGAGGAGGACCCGACCCTCTCCGGCGACGGGGCGATGCACGAGGGCGAGGTCGCGGCGCTGCTCGGCCTCGCCGGCATCCCCTCGGTCTCCGAGTCGACGATGATCGCGCGCGACGCCCAGCTCGCCGCCTACGAGCAGGGCCGGATCCACATCCAGCACGTCTCCGCCCGTGAGAGCGTCGAGCTCATCGAGCGGGCGAAGGCCGCCGGGACGAGCATCACCGCGGAGGCCTCCCCGCACCACCTGCTGCTGACCGACCAGGCCGTCCGCGAGCTCGACGCGAACCGCAAGATGAACCCGCCCCTGCGCGCCGAGGCCGACCGGCAGGCGATCGTGGAGGGACTGCGCTCCGGGGTCCTCGACTGCGTCGCCACCGACCACGCGCCCCACTCACGCGAAGAGAAGGAGGAGCCCTTCGAGCTCGCGCCGATGGGTGTGATAGGCCTCGAGACCGCCTTCGCCGCCGTCCACACCGGCCTCGTCGTCCCGGGGCAGATCGGGCTCGGCGTGCTCGTGGAGCGCATGACCGCGGGCGGCGAGCCCTTCGGGATCGGCACGCCCACGCTCGCTAAGGGCGCTCCGGCGAACGTCTGCCTCGTCGACCTGGGGTCCGAGTGGGAGGTGGGGGAGGCGGGCTACGAGAGCCGCTCGGCCAACTGCGCCTTCGCCGGCAGGCGGCTCGTCGGACGGGTGCGGATGACCGTCGCGGCGGGCGTCGTCGCCTACCGCGAGCGGTCCTTCGCGATCGGGGCCGTGTGAGCGCGACCGAGGCCTTCCTGCTGCTCGAGGACGGCGCCCGCTTCGACGGGGAGGCCGTCGGCGCCGCCGGGTCGGCGACCGGGGAAGTCGTATTCAACACCGCGATGTCGGGCTACCAGGAGTCGGTCACCGACCCGAGCTATCGCGGGCAGATCGTCGTCTTTACCTACCCGCACGTCGGCAACTACGGCGTCGCGCAGGCGAACATGGAGTCGGACTCCGTGCACGCCCGCGCGGTGATCATGCGCGACGGGATCGATCGCGAGGACGCCGCCCACGCGGAGGGGGGCTGGCTCACCTGGCTCGCCGACTGCGGCGTTCCCGCGCTGACGGGGGTCGACACGCGCGCGCTCGTGCGGCACATCCGCGACAGGGGAGCGATGCGCGGTGGCGTCTTCACCGCCGCCACACGGGAGTCCGAGGCGCGCGAGCGGCTGCTGGCCGAGCCGCCGATGGACGGACGCGACCTGGCCCGCGAGGTCACCCCCTCCGAGCCGCTGCTGCTCGAGCCGCTCGGGCCGGCCGGCGACGGCCCGCTGGTGGTCGGGATCGACACCGGCATCAAGGACTCGATCGTGCGCAACCTGCGTGAGCGCGGCGTGCGGCTCGAGCTTCACCCCTGCACGGCGACGGCGGACTCGCTGCTGGCGCGCGAGCCCGACGCGGTGTTCCTCGCCAACGGCCCGGGCGACCCCGCCGCGCTCGGCTACCTCGTCGACACCGTGCGCGGGCTGGTCGGCAAGGTGCCGCTCTGGGGCATCTGCCTCGGCCACCAGCTCCTCTGCCGCGCCGTCGGGCTCGAGACCTTCAAGCTCCCGTTCGGTCACCGCGGCGCGAACCATCCGGTCAAGGACCTCGAGAGCGGCCGGATCGACATCACGAGCCAGAACCACGGCTTCGCCGTGCTGGGCCCGGGAGGCGAGCGCACGATCGACGGCGATCGAGCGGTGCGCTGGGAGACCGACTTCGGCGCGGCGGAGCTCTCCCACCTCAACCTGTACGACCGCACCGTCGAAGGCCTCGTGCTGCGCGACGTCCCGGGCAGCACGGTCCAGTACCACCCCGAGGCCGGACCGGGCCCCAACGACAGCCTGCACCTCTTCGACCGCTTCCTCGAGCCCCTCGCGGCGGTCTGAGCGCCGCCTACCCGATGCCCCGCCGCGAAGACCTGCGCAAGATCCTCGTGATCGGATCGGGGCCGATCGTGATCGGCCAGGCGGCCGAGTTCGACTACTCGGGCGCGCAGGCATGCAAGGTGCTGCTCGACGAGGGCTACGAGGTCGTGCTCGTGAACTCGAACCCGGCGACGATCATGACCGACCCGGAGTTCGCCACCCAGACCTACATCGAGCCGCTGCTGCCGGGCTCGGTGACACGCGTGATCGAGCGCGAGCGCCCCGACGCGCTGCTCCCGACGCTCGGCGGGGGGATCGCGCTCGACCTGGCCCGCGCGCTCACCGAGGACGGAACGCTCGAGCGGCTCGGCGTCGAGCTGATCGGAGCCGACTACGCCGCGATCTGCCGCGCCGAGGACCGCGAGCTCTTCCGCGACACGATCGAGGAAGCCGGCCTGCGGGTGCCGCGCTCGCGTGCGGTCACCTCGCTCGAGGAGGCCGAGCGGGCGCTGCCGGAGATCGGGCTGCCGACGATCGTGCGGCCCGGCTTCACGATGGGCGGCCACGGCGGCGGTATCGCGCGCAGCGAGGCGGAGTACCGCGAGCGGGTCGCCGAGGGAATCGCGGCGAGCCCGATCGGCCAGGTGCTCGTCGAGGAGTCGGTGATCGGCTGGGGCGAGTTCGAGCTCGAGCTGATGCGCGATCGCAACGACAACGTCGTCGTCGTCTGCTCGATCGAGAACGTCGACCCGATGGGCGTGCACACCGGGGACTCGGTCACGGTCGCGCCCCAGCAGACGCTCTCCGACCGCCAGTACCAGGCCCTGCGCGACCAGGCGATCGCGGTCATCCGCGCGGTCGGTGTCGAGACCGGCGGCTCGAACATCCAGTTCGCCGTCAACCGCACCACCGACGAGATCGTCGTGATCGAGATGAACCCGCGCGTCTCGCGCTCCTCGGCGCTCGCCTCGAAGGCGACCGGCTTCCCGATCGCGAAGATCGCCGCGCGCCTGGCGGTCGGCTACGCGCTCGAGGAGATCGAGAACGACATCACGCGCGTCACCCCGGCGAGCTTCGAGCCGACGATCGACTACGTGGTCGTCAAGTGGCCCCGCTTCGCGTTCGAGAAGTTTCCCGGCGCGGACGGCTCGCTGTCGACCTACATGCAGTCGGTCGGGGAGGCGATGGCGATCGGGCGGACCTTCAAGCAGGCGTTCGTGAAGGCGATGCGCTCGCGCGAGCTCGACGTGATCCCGCCGCCGCTGCACGACACCGAGGCGCTGCTGCTGGCGCTCGAGACGCCCTCGCACGACCGCTACGAGCACCTCTTCGAGGCGATCGGGCGCGGCGCCTCCGAGCGCGAGCTGTGCGCGCGGACCGAGATCGACCCGTGGTTCATGGCGGAGATCGCGGCGATCGCCGCCGGAGAGGACCCCGAGGCGGGGCTGGTGCGCAGCTTCAAGTCGGTCGACACCTGCGCCGCCGAGTTCGAGGCCGCGACGCCCTACTACTACTCCGGCTGGGAGCGTCCCGGCCCGGACGGCCCGCGCCACGAGGTGCGCCGCGGAGAGCGGCCATCGGTCGTGATCCTCGGCTCGGGCCCGAACCGGATCGGGCAGGGGATCGAGTTCGACTACTGCTGCGTCCACGCCGCGATGACCGTGAGGGCCTCGGGGCGCGACGCGGTGATGGTCAACTGCAACCCCGAGACGGTCTCGACCGACTACGACACCAGCGACCGGCTCTACTTCGAGCCGCTCACCCTCGACGACGTGCTCGGCGTGCTCGAGCTCGAGCGCCCCGAGGGCGTGATCGTCCAGTTCGGCGGCCAGACCCCGCTGAAGCTCGCCCGTGGCCTCGCCGACGCGGGCGTGCCGCTGCTGGGGACCCCGGTGGAGTCGATCCACATGGCGGAGGACCGCCCGAGCTTCGGCGCGCTGCTCGACGAGCTCGGCCTCAAGGGCCCGCCCTACGCAACCGCCGGATCGCCCCGGGAGGCACTCTCCGCGGCCGGCCGCGTCGGCTACCCGCTGCTCGTACGTCCCTCCTACGTGCTCGGCGGCCGCGCCATGGAGATCTGCTACTCCGAGCAGGACCTCTCCGACTACCTCGAGCGCCACCGTCCCGACGCCGCGACCGAACCCGCCGCCGACGGCATCACGATCTTCCTGGACCGCTTCCTCGAGGACGCGATCGAGATCGATGTCGACGCGCTCTGCGACGGGGAGACGGTGCGGATCGGCGCGATCATGCAGCACGTAGAGGAGGCCGGGGTCCACTCGGGGGACTCGGCCTGCGTGATCCCGGCGATGTCGCTCGGCCTCGACATGCTCGCCCGGGTGGAGCGCGCGACCGAGCGGATCGCGCTGCGGCTCGGGGTGGTCGGCCTGCTCAACATCCAGTTCGCGGTCTTCGGCGACGACGAGCTCTACGTGATCGAGGCGAACCCGCGCGCTTCGCGCACGGTCCCGTTCGTCTCGAAGGCGATCGGCGTCCCGCTCGCCAAGGTGGCGTGCCGGGTGATGCTCGGCGAGCGGCTGGACCGGATGACCGACCTCGAGCTCCCCGCCGATCCGGCGCACGTCTCGGTCAAGGAGGCGGTGCTCCCTTTCGGCCGCTTCCCTCGCGCCGATGCCCTGCTGGGCCCGGAGATGAAGTCGACGGGCGAGGTGATGGGGGTTGCCTCCGACTACCCGACCGCGTTCGGCAAGGCGCAGGCGGCGGCGGGCTCGGGGCTGCCGGTCGCCGGCACGGTCTTCATCAGCGTGACCGACGGCGACAAGGCGACGGCCACGCAGCTCGCCGCGTCACTGCACGACCTCGGCTTCACCGTGCTCGCGACCGGGGGAACTGCGCTGGCGATCAGGCGCATGGGGGTCCCGGTCGAGCGGATCCGCAAGCTGAGCGAGGGCTCGCCGAACGTGGTCGAGCGGATCGAGGAGGGGGGCGTGGATCTCGTCGTGAACACCCCGACCGGGTCGGGCGCGCGCGCCGACGGGTGGGAGATCAGGCGCGCGGCGGTGGCCCGCGGCGTCCCGTGCATCACGACGATGAGCGGTGCCAGCGCGGCCCAGCGGGCGATCCGCGCGCGCCGCTCGGTCGAGCCACCCGTGGTGTCCCTGCAGGAGCTACACTCGCCTCCCGCCGTGCAGCGCTCGCGCTGACGGCAGCGAGCGGGCGCGCCGTCCCCCGGGGGGGGGGGGGGGGGGGGGGGGGGGAGAAGAGAGAGGCAGGGGGGGGAAAGGGGAAAAACGAACGCCAAACCCGGCGGGGGT
>JBPCKX010000001.1:0-5521 GCA_051003875.1 Thermoleophilaceae bacterium | reverse complement strand
GGGGTTCGGCGCAAGTACTGGGCGCACTGGCTTGCGATCGCCGGCGACGTTTCGCGCCAGGTCCCCGACCTGTGTCGTGGTCGCGACCGCCACGCGCTCCCCCCCGCCCGGTGCGCCGTCACCGCAGCCGGTCGCCGCGGCGGCCACGGCTGCGGCCAGCAGCCCGGCGGTGACTGCCCTCGACCCCATGCCGAGAGAGCATACTGAGAACGATTCTCGTTAGGGCTCGGGACCCCTACAGCTATTCGCGGTCGCGGCTGCGGCCGCGGCCGCCACTGCGCTCCATCGCCCGGCTGGAGTCGCTGTAGGGCAACAGTCCCAGCTCGCGAGAGCGCTTGACCGCGCGCGCCATGCGGACCTGGTCGCGGCGGCTCAGCCCCGTGACCCGTCGCGAGCGGATCTTGCCGCGCTCGGTGACGAAGCGCTGCAGCAGCGAGACGTTCTTGTAGTCGATCCGGTCGAGCTCCTCGCGCGGGAGCTTCGAGAAGCGGCGCGCCTCGCCGGGGCGCCCGGGGCGGCGTGCGCGGCCCTGATCCTTGGTGGTCGGTCGTGCCATCCGACCGAACAGATTGACAGAGCGCGACGCCCGGCGTCCGCACGGTGCCGGGCGCGACCCCCCAAGCGCCCTGGACCCAGCGATCCCGCGGAGGTCTACCGGCGTCAGGCGACGACCCGCAGGTGGCGAAACGGCCGCCCGCGCAGCTCGCGCACGACCGCGGCGACCATCGGCTCCTCGTCCCTGACCTGGCCGTCGGTGACGGCGTCGATCAGGGCGCGCTTGCGCTGCAGCAGCTCCGCCATCGTCTCGTCGATCGTGTTCGGCGCGAGCAGGTACCACGCGGTGACCGCGCTCTCCTGACCGATCCGGTGCAGCCGATCCTCGGCCTGGTCGTGACGTGCCGGGGTCCAGTCCAGCTCCACGAAGGCGACATTCGAGGCGCGCGTGAGCGTCAGGCCCTGCGAGGCGGCCTTGATCGAGCAGACGATCAACTGCGGCCCGTCCTCGCGCTGGAAGGCGTCGACTGCGTCCTGGCGGCGCCGGCCCGAGTCGCTGCCGAGGATGTGCGCGGCGTCCGGGAAGCGCTCGACGAGCGCGCGCTGGATCGCGATGTGCTCGGCGAAGACGACGAGCGGCTCGCCCGCGGCGAGGAAGTCCGCGATCCAGGCCAGCGCCGTCGGCAGCTTGCCCAGGGCCGCGAGCTGCCGAAGCTGGTTGAGCCGCACGAGCTGCTCTGCGCGCAGCGCCGCGGCGACCTTCGCGTCGATCGCGCGCAGGTCGAGCGGCAGGGACTGCAGCCACGCGATCACGTCGTTCTCCGCGAGTCGGTAGTCGTGCTCGTTCGAGAGCAGTACTGGGACGGTCTCCTGGCGCTTGGCGGGAAGCTGTGGCAGCACCTGCTGCTTGGTGCGCCGCACGTAGCAGCGGGCACGCAGGTTCCAGTGCAGCCGATCGTCGCTGCCGGCGCTGCGGAAGCGGCGTGACAGGCGGGCTCCCGAGCCGAACTCGTGCAGCCGGCCGAGCACCCGGAGCTGCGCGATCAGCTCGTCTGCCCGGTTCAGGATCGGGGTTCCCGTGAGCGCCAGCCGCAAAGCGCCGTCCGGCAGGCCGGCGGCGAGCTCGACCGCGACCTTCGTCCGCTGCGCGCGCGGGTTCTTGACATAGTGGGACTCGTCGAGGACGAGCGCCCGCAGACCTCGGCGCGCGAGCGCGCCCGCGTGAGCGTCGAGGATGTCGTAGTTGAGGATCACGATGTCGGCGGCATCGCCCGCGGGCGTGCCGGCGGCCGCGCCCCGCCCCTCGAGCATCGTGCGCGTCCGCTTCGGCAGCCACTTCGCGGCCTCCCGCTCCCAGGTGAGCTTCATGCTCGCCGGACACACGACCGCGGCCGGAAACGCGCCGTCGGCCTCGAGCGCGGCGAGCGCCTGGACCGTCTTGCCGAGCCCCTGCTCGTCGGCGATGAACGTACGCCGCCGGTCGAGCGCGTAGCGGACGCCGGCGCGCTGGAAGGGGTGCAGCTCGCCTCCGAGCTCCAACCCGTCCAGCACGGCATCCTCGGCGTGCGAGAGCGCGACCGTCGCGGCGGCTCGCCGGTGCTCTGCGAGCAGCTCCGAGATCACCTCGCGGGCGCTCTCCTCGACCTCCAGCGCCGGATGCTCCTCCAGGAACGCGCTCAGCTCCGGCGCAAGCGCCGGATCGGCCGGGACCTCGACGCCGCGCGCCGCCGCGCGGTTGAAGAAGCGCCCGTGGCGCTCGACGTGGCGAGCCTCCGGGAGGCGCCG
The DNA here is from genome assembly GCA_051003875.1 of Thermoleophilaceae bacterium. Taxonomy (GTDB): domain Bacteria; phylum Actinomycetota; class Thermoleophilia; order Solirubrobacterales; family Thermoleophilaceae; genus JAAYBF01. Next base: position 3,241 of record JBPCKX010000001.1, on the reverse strand, counting down.
GAACGCCGTCGCCATGCTCGGGTCCCAGCGCGTGGAAAGCACGAGCTGCGGCTCCCCTTCGGGATCGACCTCGAGCGAGAGCTCGGCGGGCGGGGGCCGGTGCCCGCGGGCCAGCTCGCGGATGCAGGTCCGCGCGAGATCGTCGAAGTCGGCACCCTCGAGCCCGCGCAGCCCGGCGAGCTCCTCGGGGTCGAAGGGCACCACGCGGCGGTCGTCGGCCTCGGGGACGGGCTCGCCCGGAAGGTCGTCCGGGGGATCGCCCGAGAGGGTGCGCACGACGAAGACGCCGCGGCCGTCGACCCCCGCGACCGAGACGATCCCGCGCCAGCGGTCGGCGTCGCTCATCCAGACCAGCACCGCGGGGTCGGGGACAAGCTCTTCGAAGCGCGCGAGCAGGTCGGCGACCGCCTTCGCCGCCGCCGGATCGGCGGGCACCCGCCAGTGCTTGCGCTGCCAGTCGAACCAGCGCCGCGGGAGCTGCTTGACCGCCGCGTTCAGCTCGGTGTCAACCGGAAAGGCGAACACGAGCTCCGGCTCGCGCGGGTCGTCGGTGCGCAGCCAGACGCGGCCACCGCGTGGCTCGTCCTCGGGCTCCGGATTCGAGGTCAAGCCAACGAGACTAGACAATCGCGGCGCAGGGCCTGCCGGGAGCGCGGGCCGGGGCGTCGCCGGACACCTTCCGACCGGGACGCGCCGCGCGGTTGTGCCACCGTTGTCGTTGCCCCGGGAACATCCGGCCAGCCCTCCCCGGTCCTCGCCGCGCGGCTCGGCGCCCAGCTCCTGGCGAGCGAGCCGGCGATCGAGGCCGAGGACGTGACGCGCTTCCTCGGAACGAGCTGAGGGGGCCCCCGCGGGCGCCTACCAATACGCTTGCGCGGTGATCGAAGTCAGCGAGACGACGCTCGAGAACGGCCTCCCGCTGGCACGGCTCGCCATGCCTGGAACGCGCGCCGTCACCCTCCTGGTCGCTTTCGACGCAGGCGCCCGCACCGAGCGCGAAGAGGAGAACGGGATCGCGCACTTCCTCGAGCACCTCGTCTTCAAGGGCGGCGAGCAGTACCCGACCTACCGCGAGGTGATGCACACCGCCGAGCGCCTCGGAGCGCAGCTCAACGCGTTCACGACCCACGACAGCGTCGCCTTCCACGTGACCTGCCGCGCGGAGGCCGCGATGGACGCGGCCGAGCTGCTGACCGACTTCGTCGCGCGCCCGCATGTCGGCGCCGCCGAGCTCGAGCGCGAGCGTGGCGTGGTGCTGCAGGAGATCGCCCGCACTGCTGACCAGCCCGCGGCGCTGGCGTCGATGCTGCTCGATCGGGCCGCCCACGGCGACCATCCCCTCGGCCGCCCCGTGCTCGGACCGCCAGAGCACCTGCGAACGTTCTCGCGCGCGCAGGTACTGGACTTCATGGAACGGCGCTGGGCGCCCTCGCGCGGCGGCGCGTTCGTCGCCGGCGACGTCTCGAAGGTCGACATTCCCCGCCTCGCAGAGCTGCTCGGGCGCTTCCCGGCGCGTCCCGAGCCCGCCGCCGCCGAGCGCGCACCGCGGTTCGAGCGGCGCGTGACCGTCGCCGAGCGCGAGACCAACCAGTCACACCTGCGCCTCCACTGGCACGTGCCGATCGATCCCGCCGATCTTCCCGCGCGCGCCGCGCTCGCCGTCTACACCACCCTCCTCGGAGGATCGATGGGATCGCGCCTGTTCGAGGAGATCCGGGAGGAGCGCGGGCTCTGCTACTCGATCTCCGCCTACGGCTACGCGCATGCCGACACCACCAGCCTCACGATCAGCGCGGGGCTCGAATCGGCGAAGGCGGGCGAGGCCTACGAGCGCATGCTGGAGATAGTCGCCGAGCTGAGCGCCGACGGCACCCGCCCGCAGGAGGTGGAGCGAGCGCGGGCCTACGCTGCGGGAGCGCTCGTGCTCTCGTTCGAACGCACGATGACGGTGGCGAGCCGAACGGCGGCGGGCAGGATCGCCTTCGGTGAGCTGCGCTCACCCGACGAGACGGTCGCGGCCCTCGACGCGGTCACCGAGGCCGATGTGCGGGAGATCGCGCGCACGATCTCCGGGCCCCCCTCCGTCGGCTGCGTCGGCCCCCACCGCGAGGCGGAGTTCGCCGCATAGAACGGCGGGCGACTCAGGCTCAGGCTAGCCCGAGGCGCGCGGCCCGCCGGCGGCCTTCGGCAGCCCCATCGGCGCCCCCGCGAGGCGGATGAGGCCCCGGTGGAGCTTGAGCGAGGGGTCGTCGCTGCCGTTGCGCTCGGCGGGCAGCACGAGCGTGCCCGCCTCGGAGCTACCCGAGGCCGGCAGGTCGAACGCGGCGCGGGCCTCGAGCGTCGCTCCCGGGGCGAGCGGCAGCGACCCCTTGCGGGGCAGCAGGAACGACGCCTCCGGGCTCTCGGCCAGCGTCTGACCGTCGAGCTCGAGCTGCGGCTGCACGAAGCGGATCGGATCGGAGCCCTCGTTCACGACGCGGTAGGCGATCAGTAAGAAGCGCCCGTTCGCCACCAGCGGAGCGAGACCCTTGCTGCTCAGCCTGGCCGCCGTGTCGACCCCGAGCACGCGAGCCCGCAGCGCAGGCGTCGAGAGCTCGTCTCCGGCGTCGACGAAGGTCATCGGGATCCCGTTCACGGCGCACTCCCCGGCTTCGCCGCTGACGGGGTCCTCAGCCTCCTCGCACGGGCGCTCGGCCGGGTCGAGCTTGTCCTCGTCATCGCCGATCGCGGCCTCGATGGCTCGCTCGAGCCGGTCCCACTCGATCGTCGTCTGCTTCTGCGGGCGGCCGATCCAGCGTAGGACGAGCCGCGACCCGAAGGGCTTGACCGCGGTGAAGCTGCTGCCGCTGCCCTCCCAGTAGATCCCGTCCCCGTCCGGGCTGCCGCTCCCGAGCAGCTTCCTGCGCGCCTCGTCGTCGCGCGTCCAGAGCATCGCGTACGCCCCGAACCGCGTGAACCGGCTCGGCTCGAGCGGCACCTCGAGGCGGATGCCCGAGAGGTCGCCCTTCACCGGCTTGAGCGGAACCCCGGTGAAACGCTCGAACCGCTCGACGAAGTCATCGGGCGATTCGACGGGGGGCTTGTCGAGCGCGTCCGCCGACCCCTTGACCGCCTGCGGCCCACCGGACCCGCCGGGGTCGTCCGACTCCTCCGAGCCACCCCCGCAACCGGCGAGCGCCGCGAGGACCGCGATCAACGCGAGGCACACGGCGAGGCGAACGGTTCGTACCCTCACGCTCAC